>JANYCR010000353.1 GCA_025360185.1 Leptospiraceae bacterium
TACTACTTTAGAGGTTTAGCAAAATTTAAAATGAATCAACTAGACGAGTCTATACGAGATTTTAATAAAGTACTAACCTTAAAAATAAACTATACAGATGCTTTTTTTAATAGAGGTAAAGCAAAGTATGCTGCAGGTGATATTAAAAATGGTTGTATGGATTATCAAAAGGCAAAAGAATTAGGTTCTAGAAAAGTAAATGCAAAGATAGAAAAACAATGCGAAAAAGTAATTTTTTGGTAAATTACTTTTTTGCATTAGCTCTACAATCTAGAATTCAGTTCTTTCTACTTCTGATTTAGGTATTTCTATTCTGCCCTCCGGGCTAATTACAAGGAAAGTATTTTGTAAATCAATTAACACCCCTGAATATCTTTTACCATTTTTTAGTATAAGAGTTTCAGATGCTTTTCCCATGATTGATTCGATTCGTTTTAATAAGGATTGATTTTGGTCTTTATTTCTTTTCTGGATTGAATCCTTCGCATTCGATGGATCTAGTTTTCCTTTTTCAATTGAAATCAATTCTTCACATTCTTTGAGCTTCTCTTCCAGGGAATTTTTATCTATTTGGTTTACTTTGGGAGTATAATCATTTGTATTTAATTGTGCTAGTTTTTCTGAAACTTTTTTTACATCTAACTTAGCATCGATATTCATATTTGGATCTTTTTTTAAATCGACTAAAGCTATTCCAAGCCCTGTTTCTTTTAAAATTTTCTCACTAAGTTTTTTGGATACATTCGTTGAATTTCCAGCTTCTAATATTGATTCTTTAGAGTCTATAGTGCTCAGAATTGCTTTTACGGATTCGCTAGCTTGTATTTTCTCTGAAGATAAATTTTCTATTTCGGGAATTCGTAGTTTAGTAGCTATATTTCCTTCATATACAAATAGATTTGTATTACCGGTTTTATCAATTTCCAGTTCGTATTTAGTTCCTCTTACACTTGACACAATTGTTGGCGTAAGTGTACGCAGCTCTTCGTTTTTGTTTAGCTTCTTTACATGAATTAACATTTGCCCTTTTTCTAAAATCGCTTGTGTTATATTTTTACTCTCTTTTACTTTGGAGTTTATCGTAAGGCTACTGAATGCCTTCATCCTAATTACGATATCACTTTCATTTCCAAGGATTTGTATATCGCATAACGATTTTTCGCCGACGGAAATTACTTCGTTCTCATTTACTCTATCTGCTATTTGTAAATCTTTTTTACCTGTCTTGACATCTCCCATTGCCAATAATACAATTGCACTTGGGCGAAACTGAGTTTCTTTTTCTTTACAACTCATAAGAAAAAATAAAAACCCCAAGAAAATTAAAAAGATACTTCTTCGAAAAAAAATCATAACTACTACTCCTTTTGAAACTATTTTTGTTTTTGTCAATCCTCAAAAAAATACAGAATCGTGTAAACAAAGTCATTCCGTATATCGAATTCACTTTAGTTTATCATACACCAATTTTATTTTCGACAGTATTTAGATAAGAATTCTAGAAAAAAAGGATTGTGAAAAAATCTAAACGTTGAATATATCCAGTAAATTTTACTCCTTTTAGTTCAAAACCCCTTTAAAAATTCCTAATTAGCAATAGATTTGTCTTAACAATTTACTTAGCTTTTAAAGTATTGTTTTATTGATAGGTAAACTATGCTTTTAGCGATTCGGAATTTCCTAATGAACCCAGCTCAATTACAAAATCAGTCGATTGTATCGAAAAATCTTTTTTTTCAGAGTAAAGCAGTAATGCTTTTCTTCGTTCTATCTTTTTTTTCTACCAATTCAATATTTCCACAGGCTCATAATTGGAATTCGCCTTCCGAAGTCGTAAAGAATGTGAAGAAGAAATTTGCAGAAATGAAATCCTACACGGCTGACTTTAAGATTCAAACTGTGAATAATAAAAAGACAACTAGCATGAAAGGAAAAGCGATTTATAAGACACCCGGAAAGATTCGCTATGAGTTTGCTGAGCCCGATGGAGATTTGATCGTTTCCGATGGTAAGACACTTTGGATTTATATTAAAAAAATTAACGCAGTCGGTAAGCAAGACTTAGAAATCAATAAGCAAAATACTTCGGGTGAGCCCATTTTTCAATCTGCATCGCCTGCTGGGCTCAATCGTCTTTTTCGCAAATACCATTATAAATTTGATACAATTTCTCAACCCCGCAATGCGAATAATGACGGTAAGTCTTATTTTGTTTTATCCCTTGAGCAGAGGGAGAAGATTGGTGGGTTTGAGAATATGCTTCTATTTATAGACGCAGAAACGTATTTAGTAAAAAAAACCGTCGCGACTGATTCGCGGGGTAAGCAAACTACAATTGAATTTGTAAATATGATTCTAAATCCAGAAGTAGAAGATGGAACCTTTAATTATCATATCAGCGGAAATTCTAAAATTGTAAATAATCCTTTAGTAAGCGATAATCAATAAAATACCTGTTTGGAGATTTCAGTGAGTACTAATAAAAGAGTAGGACAAATTCTAAGAGAAGTAAGAGAAGAAAAAAATCTTTCCGTAAAAGATGTTTCTCGTGATACGAATATTGCAATCAAATTTGTAATTGCGTTGGAAAATGAAGATTATGCGCAATTTCCGGCAGAGACTTTTACAATTGGATTCTTAAAAAACTATTCCGATTATTTAAAATTGGATACGGCTGGCATGATGAATCTTTATCGAGGCGAGCAACTTGTAGAATCTCAACAACCTCTCGAAGAACTCACAAAGCCAACCGTTAAGATGATTGCACTTGAGTTAAAATCAAATAAACTTTTGCCGATTGGAATTATATTAGGTGTTTGCCTCGCAGTGTTTCTTGTTATTTTCTTTTCAGATTCAGGAGACTCTTCGTCTTCCACTACCGATCCCTCTACTACAACTGAAACACAGGAAACTCCGAATCCAGTAAATCCGTCCGCTATTCCTGATATTTCCTATATTCAACAATCGGTTCCTGAAAATTCCAGCGTTCCATTTACACTTACACCCGAGCAAGGCTTTAAATTCAGTGTAAACAATCAACAATGCAAAATCTTTATTAAAGGTGTAAGAAAAGTAGATGGCGAAAATTTTGCAACTATTGGATTTAATATTTTTCCAGAAAAGAAAGTTTACACCTTTGATTCAAAAGTTGGAACTGAGTCCGTTTTAAGTTATAATAATCCGGAGCTAACATCTCTTCGCCGCGAAATCAAAATCGTTACCCAAGCGGTTACTGATAATTCTGCGAAGATCATGGTACGCCTGAGCGGAGAAGCAAAACCTGATAGTAACAATAAGCCAATTGGTGATGTTCCTATTCAAGTGACCCTTTATTTTACACGCTCTAGCTATGTCGAATTTATCATTGATGGTCAGACCGGTGAACGCGGATTAGTCTCTTCTGGTGAAACAAAACAACTCGAAGCACGTGATAGACTTGAAATCAAAGTAGGGGATGGCGGTGCAGTAGAAATGATTCAAAACGGAAAAGAAAAAGTAAGGCTTGGAAGACCCGGAAGACTTGCTAAGAAAATTTTCTTAAAAGCTCCAAGTCCTTATGACAACACCCAATTCATTATAAGAGAGCTTGGAGAATAAGCTTGAAATCTAGCTTAAAGGAAAAAGCATCCGCTACTAAATCTTTCTACATCACTACATTAGGGTGTCCCAAGAATACAGCAGATTCTTTGCATATGGAAAAGTCTCTTTTAGAAGAGGGGCTAATACCTAGTTTGTCTCCAGAGGAAAGTGATTTTCATTTAATCAATACCTGTACATTTATTCAATCGGCTACGGAAGAAACAATTGATACAATTTTAACAGCCGGAAAAATTAAGCGACAGGCAGAGCAGAAGCTAGTCGTTGTTGGGTGCTTTGCGGAACGTTATCCGAAAGAGATTCGCGGAGATATGCCCGAGGTCGATTTAGTTTTTGGAACCGGTCGTTATAGTCAGGCAGGAAAAATTATTAAGGAACAATTCCCTCAGGACTTTGTAAATTTTGCTGATGTAAATGTTTCTTTAATGGAACGAGATAACTTTATTTCTTCGTTTAATTCTCCTAAGCCTTACGCATTTATCAAAGTATCCGATGGCTGCAATCGTGGTTGTCATTTTTGTATAATACCTAAACTTAGAGGGGAATTTCGCGATCAACCAGAAGATAAAATCTATGAAGATAGTCTAATCGCCGTTAGACGCGGATCTAAGGAAATTTGCATAGTCTCACAAGATACAGTTTTTTATGGAAGAGACACTGATAAACTAAAAGATTTACTGAATCGAATTACAGAAATTGATGGACTTGAGATTTTGCGTCTACTCTATCTTTACCCCGACAAGAAAACAGAAAAGCTAATCGATTTATTTCAGTCTAATAAAAAGATTGCTCCTTATTTGGAATCTCCTATTCAACACGTGTCTGAAAGAGTTCTTAAGTCCATGAATCGCACAGGCTCTTATTCTTTTTTCCGTGATCTATTTGGTAAAGCGCGTCAAGTAAAAGACTTAGAAATTAGAACTTCGCTCATCATGGGCTATCCGGGTGAAACCGCTGACGATGTAGATGAAGTGTTACGCTTCATTGAAGAAGTGAAACCAGAGAAACTTGCGTTATTTGCTTTTTCCCCGCAAGAAGGAACTAAAGCCGGCGAATTAAAAATGGATGTGAATAAGAAAGAAGCTGCCCGCAGGGTAAACCTCGTTCGAAATGCACACTTAAAAGTTTTAAAGGACATTCATCTTTCTCGAATTGGAAAAACTTATCCAGCAATAGTAGATAGCATTGAAAATGGAATTGCAGAAGTCAGAAGATTTCAGGATGCACCGGAAATTGACGAGACAGTTTATGTTCCAACGACAAGTTTACAAGTAGGGCAAATTGGAAGAGTAAAGATTAATTCTTTTTCTGAGTATGATATGGACGGAGTTTGGGAATCGTAATTTTATGTTTAAGGCTAATTTTAATTTACCGAATGCTCTAACTGTTCTTCGTGTTTTGTTAGTTCCTTTCTTTATTTATTTCCTATTCCAGGACGATTTTTTTTTTAGATTATATGCATTGATTGTTTTCGTTCTCGCATCCTTCACTGATTTGATTGACGGGTACCTTGCCCGCAAATGGAAGCAAGAGACTGAGTTTGGAAAATTTCTAGATCCACTCGCTGATAAGATACTCGTTGTTAGCTCCTTTCTGACTTTCATTCTGCTCGATGAGCAAATTGAACTCTGGATGGTATTACTGATTATTTTTCGTGATATGCTTATTACATCGCTTCGCTGGCTTGCGATTCGTTCTGGAACTTCTCTTCATACTACAATGATGGGTAAAATTAAAACTACATTCCAGATGGGTGCAATCTTTGTTATCCTCGTTTTGTTTATCGCAGTTTCTACCAAGCAAAGAAACGCAATCAATGCAATGTATGAACAGGGACAGGCAGTTGGCAAATCGGGTTATCAAGTAGCTTATGAAAATTATACTACATTTATGAAAAGCCCGCAGGAGTTTACAATGAATAACTTCAACTGGCTTGATTCAGCTGCTACATTTGTTCCATATTATGTGATGTTAATCACTACTTTCGTGACTGTATTGTCAGGGTTACGGTATATCTTTACTAATTATGAACTACTCAACCCTTTTACTATTTTAAAAATCGCCAGAGCTGCCAGGAGAAAAAATTGAATCTTATATCTATATTGCAAAAATCTGTCGCTGGAAATTCTATTAGTGAAGAGGAAGCTTATTTTTTCATGGTGTCCATTATGAAAGGGGATGTAAGTGATATTATCCTTTCTTCTTTTTTAACCTCTATTCGAATGAGAATAGAGACTGCTGATGAGCTAGTTGGTTTTGTTCGTGCTATGAGAGAGTCTTGTGTTAAGCCAAATGAAAAATTTAGCTTTGATTATCTTGACACTTGCGGAACTGGCGGAGATGAAAAACGCTCCATCAACATTTCTACATTATCCGCTCTTACTCTCGGTTCGCTTGGTATCAAAATCGCGAAGCACGGTAATCGGTCAGTATCCTCACTTTGTGGATCGAGCGATTTACTTTCTGCGCTAGATTATAACGTAACTGTTTCCCATGCAGAGGCAGAGAAGCGACTTTTAGAAAAAGGATTTACTTTCTTGTTTGCTCCTCATTGGCATCCCTCTATGAAATTTGCTGTAGAGACTCGTAAGCAATTGGGTTTTAGAACTGTATTCAATATTTTAGGACCGATGAGTAATCCGTTTAGTCCGGCGTTTCAAATTCTTGGAGTATATGCACCTGAGCTATTACCGAAAGTCATGCATGTATTGACTAGACTTGGAACAAAGGCGGCTATTGTCTGTAATTCGGTAGACGGGTTTGACGAGTTTTCTATTTTTGCGGATACTAAGTATTTGCTTTATCAAAACGGGGAAGTATCGGAGCACTTATTTAGCCCGGACTCTTTGGGGTTAGAAAGCCTCCGTGATGATGAAATTTTTTGTAAGACGAAAGAAGAAGCGGTAAGTCTTTCCCAAAAAATTCTTGCAGGTGAGATTATAACCGGGAGTTATGCAGTTGCCTTAAATGCAGGAGCTGGACTTTTCCTAATGGGAAAATCTACCAATGTAAAAGAAGGCTATCATTTAGCCTTAGCTCAGTTGAAATCGGGAAAGGTTTTAGAATACTTTCAGAATTTAAAAAATTAATGACTGACATTTAGGAAAAATGAAAGTGGTAATACCTGTGATCTATCTTTGAAAAATTAAAAGGATTTTAGAATGTATTTAATAGCAACTATGCAAGTATTCTTATTTTTAGCACAAGAAGGAGCCGACACAAAATCTTCTCTGTCGGCCCTGATTTTATTTCCGATAATGTTAGTGATTATGTATTTCCTTGTGATTCAACCACAAAGAAAGGAAGAAAAAAACAAAAAAGCAATGATAGCTGCCTTAGTAAAAGGCGATTCAGTTGTTACATCTAGTGGAATTCATGGGAAAGTAGTAGAATTCAAAGACAATAATGAATCGGTTGTATTGAATGTTGCGAAAGATACGAATATTACATTTAGCTCAAATACTATTTTAAAGAAAAAAGTTTGATATGAGAATTCCTCTTCCTAATCTAAAATCAAATGAAGGTCTTCAAAAAAGACAATTGTTTGCTAGTATAAAAAATTCAATGCGTTTTGTATCTATTCTTTTTGTAAGTTTAGCAATCACATTTAATAATTATGCGCAGGATGATGATTCTGATTTTTTAGATAAGGTATTAGAAGAAAAAACAAAGAAAGCGGACAACAAAAAAGTAGCTAACCAAACTCAGCCCATACCACCCGGGCTCAAAGATAAAAAGAAAAAAGGCTGGAAGAATGGTAAAAAGACTTCTAAGACAGCAGCCAAGTTTGATCCGAATAGAAGACCAACGAGACCTGTTGTCCCTGTTTCCAATCCACCTGAAACGGCTAATCCTAATAATCCGCCTGCCCAACAATTAAGTAATAATAAATTAAATCTCGAATATTGGATGCATGAAGAGTTGACAATGAACTCGGAAAATATTCCCGGGCTTCAGCCAGAGGTAGCGCAAAATAACCCTAATCCGCCAAATACAATTGTTCCCAACACAACTGAAAAACCAGTCGAGAAAAAAAATCCAGAAAAACCGACTGATAAAGAATCAAAGCCAAATGCATTTTTTACTTTTTTAAATGAATACAAAAAGACTATTTTTATTTTTGCCGCTATTATAATTTTTGCAATCTACCGCCTTAGGTATGTAGGTCCGCGAGATTATAATAATTCTGGTAGAATATTTAGCAAATTCAGAAACAAATAAACAAACGTAGGAGTTAGAATTGAAATCTTCATCCTGGGTACTACTACCCATAACTATATTACTATTTTCTCTGGTAATTTTATATCCAAACTTTGCGGTGAGAGAATTAGAATTACATATTAGTCCATCAAGTGCAGGATTGACTGATGCAGAGAAAAAAAATCTTTTAGACCGCTTCCAAGAAAAATGGAAATCGGAATATAATACTCAAAACAATTTAAAAGTGGAACCAGATCCGGCGCTCGGAATGCCTAAGGAAAATTTCTTTCTTGTAACAGGACGATTTATTACTTCAGCAAAGATAAATCAGATTTCACAGGAAAATATCAATTTGTTCCTCGAATCCAAAAATAATTTGCGCCCAACAGCAATTGAGAAATTCCTCAAGAATGGAAAATCAATGACGATCAAGTTGGGTCTTGATTTACAGGGTGGTATGCGGGTTGTAATGAAAGGAGATTTTGAAAACTATGTTTCTAAACTGAGAGATATATATTCTAAAGAAATCTCTGATCTTAAAGCAACAATAGCTGCTACAGATAAATCTAAAGAAGACAAAGATAAAGCTACTGCAAGATTAAAAGACATAGAAGATAGTTTTGTTTTGACCGAGTCTCGAAAAATTATCGAGTTAGAAAAAGCAAAGCTTATCATCGACAACCGGCTAACAAATCAAAACCTCACTGAGCCTCAAGTGCGTATCCAAAAAGATCAAGACTCTATCGAAGTCTCTCTTCCCGGAGTTGCTAACTCTTCCCAAATCTTAGAAATTTTACAGAATACAGAGACTGTAGAGTATCGCTTAGAAGAGCCGCAGGGGCAGGGAAATTTCTCTCAGCTTATTGAAAGATCTGAACAAGAGTTAATGTCTCAAAACAAACGGGAAGAAACAGAAATTGTTCAGTTTCAAAAGATTGTAGCAAGTCGTCCTGGAAAAAAAGTAAGAGATGAATTTCTATTCAAGATGGAAGAAAAATACAAAATTCCTAGAGACAAATACAAATTATACGCATACTATGCAAGAGGGAATAAGCCTAATTCTCCGCTTCTGCCAAGAAGATTTATAGTTCTAGAAAAAGCGATTGCACTTTCCGGAAATGATCTAACAGATGCAAGACCTTCTTTTAACTCGAATAATTATGGTTGGACAGTTTCTTTTTCGCTTACTCCTGCGGGAACAGAAAAATTTTTAGAAGTCACAAAAAATAATAAGGGAAGAAATCTTTCTATTATTTGGGGTGACCAAGTAATTTCTAATCCTACAATCAATGAACCAATCGCAGGTGGGCACGCAGAAATTTCTGGGAGCTTTAACCAGGAAGATGCAATTCAACTTTCTAATATTATTAGTGAAGGTGCACTTCCAATTCCACTTTCCGTTTTAGAAATGCGTTTTATTGGACCAACACTCGGTATTGAATCGATTGAAGTCGGTTTGAAGTCGGTTATGTGGGGGTTTATGCTTGTAATCCTCTATATGATATTCTATTATAAGCTCGCAGGACTTGTTGCAAATGTGTCACTATTTGTAAATTTATTTATCCTTATGGGGCTTCTCTCTCTTATGGATTTTACTTTGACTTTGCCTGGATTTGCGGGTATCATTTTGACAGTTGGTATGGCAGTTGATGCTAACGTAATTATTTATGAGAGAATCAAAGAAGAGTTAATTGCTGGTAAGCCGCTACCCGTTGCTGTAACCCAGGGCTTTGAGAATGCTTTTTGGACGATCTTTGATAGTAATATTACAACTCTAATTTCGGGAATACTTATGATTCGTCTTGGAAATGGACCAATTAAAGGTTTTGCTATTACTCTTTGTTGGGGTATTATTACATCTATGTTCACATCATTATTACTTAGTAGAGTATTACTGAATATACTGGTGAACGATATTGGAATTAAGAAGCTAAGACTTGGCTTTAGAAAATACGAGGTGAAAAATGTTTAATTTTAATTTTTCTAAATATAAATACCTTTCGATTGGACTCTCTACTGTTTGTATCATAGCCGGGTTCATATATACATTTACTGTTCATAAAGGCTTTGCTCACTCTCTCGATTTTAATGGGGGATTACGCGCAGTAGTCGTTCTTGATAAGACTCTTGGTCGTGGGGACATAGAGAAATTCTTCAAAGAAAAGGAAATCGAAGCAATTGTTATTCAACTCGATAAAGAAAAGAACCATTACCAGATTGATATAGGTCTTGGTGCAGTTCCTAAGGTTGAAGAATACAATAATATCAATAAACCAAAGGTAGCCGAAACATCGGCTGTCGCCAAATCAAGAGTAACCATTGACGAATTGATTTTTATGCTAACTCATGGATTTAAAATTTCGGACGCGAATATCTTGAGCGCTGATCAAGTGGGAGCAGTGGTAGGCGGTGAGCTTACATCTACGGGGATTACACTCCTTTTTTCTACACTTGCAATCATGACAGTTTATTTGAGCTTTCGATTCCAATTCAAGTTTGCCCTTGCAGCTTCAGCAGCGTTAATTCATGATTTGCTTTTCGCGCTCGCTGTTATTGGAGTATTTCAAATCAAACCGAGTGTTCCAATCATTGCTGCACTCCTTACTCTTTTTGGATATTCTATCAACGATACGATTGTGATTTTTGATAGAATCCGAGAGAACTCGAATTCGAAGGTAAAGGTTTCTACATCGACTATGATTAATATGTCCATCAATCAAACGCTAGGTCGAACGATTAACACATCGTTTACCACACTGATTTCGATTGTTGCGCTAATTATTGGCGGAGCAGTTGAACTATATGACTTTGCGTTTGTTCTAACGTTTGGAATTATCATTGGAACCTATTCATCAATTTTTATCGCGTCTCCTATCATTGAGATATATAATTTAATATTTCACAAAGATACGATATAGTTTTTTAGTAGGGGTTGAATATATTCAACCCCTACGTTGTCTTTGAGACAATGCAATATCCCTCCACTTTTCCTTTCATTCTTGAATCCTTAAAACGTCTATCGTTTCAAGCTATGGGTTATTCTTCTCCTAATCCGCCAGTAGCATGTGTTATTACTGATTTGGATGGAAATATTTTAACCGAAGGGCATTCACAAAGAGTAGGAGAAAATCATGCCGAGCGTGAGGCATATAAAAATTTTGCGCAAAAATTTCCAGAACCAAATAAGATTCCTCATTTAGTTTTTGTTACCCTTGAGCCTTGCACGCATTTTGGAAGAACGGCTCCCTGTATAGATTTAATTTTGGAATACAAGCCCGTCTGCGTTTACTACGGATTAACCGATCCAAATCCACTTGTTCGAAAAAGAGACGGAATAAAAGAGTATGAAATGGCAGGCATCAAAGTTGTTCAAAGTCCTGAGATTGCACTTATCGGAAAAACATTTTTATCAGGTTTTTTATCTAGAATAGAAAAAGATAAACCTCAAATATTTATAAAATCTGCGCTATCTAAAGAGGGATTTTATGCAAACTTATCCAGGTCAAAAATGTCTCTTTCAAACCCGTTGTCAAATCAGGTTACTCAAATGCTTCGTGCAAAATTAGACGCAGTTATTGTTGGACCGGTAACGGTTTATGTTGATTATCCGGGATTAGATTTTAGAGGCTTTGATTTGAAGACATTAGATTTAGATTTGAAAGATTCTTCGGTCGAACAATCTAATTCTCCAAGACTATTTACAGAAAGTCTTTTTCAAAATATGTCTAGCCAAATATCACTCGAATGGCATAATTCTAATCTTACCGAATATCAGCCACTTCGGATTTTTGTTTTGAGTTTGAAAAGAATTCCAGATCTGGGTTTTTTTAATAAACAGAAAGCACTTAGCGAAAAGTTCGGAATTAAAAAAGCTATATTCTTTATTTTAGACTTTGACCCCGAAAGTTCTGCACACCAAAACCTATTTGTCAAAATGCAAGAGGTTTCTTCGGATTTGCCTGTGATAGTCCTAGATCGGTCTGACCTTCTAGAAAGATTATTTACAAAATTTTCAGAACTTTCTCTTAATACTATACTAGTTGAAGGTGGAAATTTATTATACAGAATGTTTTCCGATAAAATAAATAAAGATGATTTAATTTATTTTATCAGAACTCAGTCATCGATTACGGAGGGAATTTCTCCCGATGTTGAACTTAATAAAAGAAAAAAACAGTTTGAAAAGAAAATTGATACTGATATTTGGGAAGTATATGGAGAGTAAAAATGTTTACTGGACTCATTGAAACAACCGGCATTATAACAGAAAAAAAGGTCACAAGAGAGGGCATGAATTTCGAAGTAGAGGCAACTCTAGAAAATAATGACTTAAAATTAGGAGATTCTATTTCCATTAACGGTGCCTGTCAAACGGTAACAGGGTTAAATGATGATAAGTCTCGGTTTCAATACTATTCCTCTTATATAACTTTAGAACTGACTAATTTTAAGAATTTAGAAATTGGTAGTCGAGTTAATTTAGAAAGATCAGTAAGCTATGGTGCAAGGATGGGGGGACATTTAGTGCAGGGGCATGTAGATGGAGTGGGAGTGGTTACTAAACGTTATGCGAAAGATGGTGGAGTAGTAGAAGTTTTTGAAATAGAAGTTCCGAAAGAATTGTGTAAATATATTGTAGAACGTGGAAGTATAGCTATTGACGGAATTTCTTTAACGGTTGTATCTATAAGAGATCAGATTCTAGAATTGGTTTTAATTCCTGAAACAATTAATAAAACTAATGCAAGCAAATGGGATAGTAGCAAAATCGTAAATATAGAAACCGATATTATCGCTCGTTATGTGGAGAAAATGTTTCGCGCCTAATTTTCAAGCGGGTTTTGAAAGTTACCCGCATTGACTTTTAAAAAATTATTTTTTACCCAATAACTCATCTATATCAGAATCATCTTTGTCTTCAAATTTGTTTTTGAATTCATCGTTTGTCATAATCTGAAAAAATAAATCTAACTTTGCAAGTTTAAAAACATTTAGAATCATAGGTTTAAGACCTACTAGAATTAATACCCCTTTTTGGTTTTTAATACTATTGAGTGACTTAATTAGGCAACCTATCCCAGAAGAGTCGATATAATCTAATTTATTCATATCAATAGCAAGAGTTCCAGGTTTTGATTCCAATTGTTTGTTGTAAAGGGTTTCAAATTCCTCAGTGTTTTCGATGTCAAATTTTCCGTATATTTCTATAACCTTGACATTACCTATATTATTTAACTTTAGCTCCATTCCTGTATATCCTTTCAGTAAATCAGCCTTAAAAACTAACCTATTTGACTAAGCATAATTATTACAGATAGAAAATCAATAGGTTTTTTTTAT
The DNA here is from genome assembly GCA_025360185.1 of Leptospiraceae bacterium. GTDB lineage: Bacteria > Spirochaetota > Leptospiria > Leptospirales > Leptospiraceae > UBA2033. Next base: position 13,138 of record JANYCR010000353.1, read on the forward strand.
AGTTCAAAACTCTTTGCTTTGGGGCATGGTTAAACTATGATACAACCAATTGAGAAGGCAATAGAAGAAATTAAGTCAGGAAGAATGATCATTCTTGTGGATTCAGAGGACAGGGAGAATGAAGGTGACCTGGTCATTGCTGCAGAATTTGCAGATAAGAATGCAATTAACTTCATGGCAACGCATGGACGGGGACTTATTTGCATTCCTATGACCGAGGAGAGATTGACTAAACTAGAACTTACTAGGATGGTTGCATCCGGCGGCGGTGATCATCATGGCACTGCTTTTACCGTATCTGTTGATGCAAAGAAAGATGTTACTACAGGAATTTCTGCGGGTGACCGCGCAAAGACTATTGCAGCTTTGATCGATGAGCGCACAAAGCCAGATGATCTAATGCGTCCCGGGCATTTATTTCCATTGCAAGCAGTTAAAGGGGGAGTTTTAAGAAGAGCAGGGCATACGGAAGCATCTGTTGATCTTTGTCTACTTGCGAACTTGAAGCCTGCTGGTGTTATTTGTGAAATCATGAATGAAGATGGCTCTATGGCTCGAATGAAGGATTTGGGAAAATTCTCCCAAACACATGGACTTAATATTTATACCATCGAGGATTTGATTCGCTATCGACGAACAAAAGATAAATTGATTTATATGGAAGCGGAAGCTAGGCTTCCGACCGAGTACGGAGAATTTTTAATAAAAGCCTATACGACTGAAATTGATGACAAGACCCATGTCGCACTTGTAAAAGGGGATATAAGTAAAATGGATGACGTTTTGGTACGCGTTCATTCCGAATGCTTGACCGGCGATATTTTCATGAGTAATCGCTGTGACTGTGGACCTCAATTACATGCTGCCCTTAAGCAAATTGAAAAAGAAGGAAAAGGCGTTCTTGTCTATATGCGCCAAGAGGGAAGGGGAATCGGGCTAGTGAATAAATTAAAAGCATACGCAATTCAGGATACTGGACTTGATACTGTGGAAGCAAATGAAAAATTAGGTTTCGCTCCTGACTTACGCGATTATGGAATTGGCGCCCAGATTCTTCGTGATATAGGTGTCGAGAAAATGCGGATAATGACAAATAACCCTAGAAAGCTTGTCGGCTTAGAAGGATATGGATTAGAAATTACCGGAAGAGTTCCTCTTGAGATTGAATCTGTAGAGGAAAATCACCAGTATCTACTCACTAAAAAAAATAAGCTAGGTCATATATTGGGAATTCATTGACTTTTTAAAAGCATGCGGTGTAAATTGGGGCGGCTACCCCTTGTTAGATCGTAAGTGTAGCCGCTCCTACACTGTAGTAGAGTAAAAGGATTCTTATTAGAAGAAACTTTTCGGTTTTTAATCCTCATGTTCATCTCGTTGGGACAACAGCGATAATTCACAGAGCAAACAAAAAAGTAACCAATTATTAGATCTAGGATTGGGTAATTGCTTAGTTGCGCTGCGGCAAATGCAAGAATGTAAAAATACAAAATCCTTTTTCTCCATTGCGAAAAGTACCCAAGTAGATTAGCCGACAGGTGCTAGAAAGAGAGAAAAATTTTATACAGGGTTACAAATTACTAATTAAGGTTTTGTATAACAACGGAAAAACAAAAGAACTTCAGGAATGAATCCAACGATTAATCTATTTTTTTCTTGAAAATGAATTGTTAAAAAAATTATTCTTGAATAGTAGTAATTAGAATTCTATTTCAGGTTAAATGTATGAAACTTTTTCTTTTTTTTCTTTTTTCAGTTCATTTTCTATTGGCTCAAGCTCCTCCGACTTCCTTTGCTGAAATCAATTTTTATTCAAAAGGAAAGTAATCAATCACCATAGAGAAAATATCCCAAAAAATAAACTATAAAGTAATATTTAAAGGTACATCGAAATATTCTAGGCTCCTAATTGAGTATAAAAAAAATTCGGACTCTAATTCAAAAAATCTTTATATGAATACGAATAAAGACGGAAGTTTTCTAATTGAATTACTTCTGCAAGATGGAATTGGAAAATATACATTCAGTTTTTTCGGAACTTCCGAAAATTCTAATTCTTATTCAGGTTTATTTTATACTAGCTTAGAGTCTACTGAACCGCTGCCAGATGAATTTAATTTTGCCTATATATCTTATTACCCGATTAACGGAAAATTCAAACTAGATTCAATTAAAAAAAAGATTGGCTATAAACTTCCAGTAATCGGTGAAACGGATTATTACCAACTCTGGTATCAAATTCGAAAAAAAGATTCCGGTCGGGGTGCAGATTTTACCTTACTAATAAAAGAAAATACTAAATTAAAAAAATACTTTTTACTTAGAGAAGGAAAAGGAATCTACGATGTGAAGGTTTTCGGAATTAATGCTGTGGGTTTGAATCAATTTGAGGGGCTAGCAAACTTTCAAGTAGAATCCACAGAAGAGCCTCCTTCTGAAATTTTTAATGCAAGCTTGAATGAGAAATTTATTTCTTTTGTAGAAACAAATACGGGAAAAAAAATTGGAAGTGGTGAATGCTGGGACGTAGCTCAAGAAGTTCTAGATGAAAACAGCGCTGCCTGGAAAAGACCGACGGACTTCGGAAGACTTCTAGATCCGAAAAAAGAGGAAATTCTACCCGGAGATATTATTCAGTTTTCCTCTGTAGAGATCATTGACGGAAATGTAACTTATTATGTTGGTTCTCCCAATCATACGGCTGTGGTTTACAAAGTAAAGGCTAACCTGCATTACACTCTAGCTCATCAAAATGTAGGAAATGGCAGATACATTTTAATGACTGATATGGATCTGAATAAAATGGTTTCTGGCTCAGTCTTGTTCTATCGTCCACTGGTAGGGCTTGTGAATGAATGAAAATTTTACTCCGTTTAGTTCGAAACACCTTTCTTTGAATAAGGAGCTCCGAAATAATTTCTGTAAAGGGGTGAATGGGACTAACTAGCCTTAACTTAATTTTTTGCATAAGCAGAAACTTTACCCTCTTCCCGTTCAAGAGCAGCCATGGCGTATTTCATTTTTTCTTGGGTGTGGACTAGATCAATGAGAAAGGTAGAAAGACTTTGTTGGTCTACGTAGTCCATTTTGGCAATTTCGATTAGAATTATATCGAGAGTCATGTTCATAAGGAAAATTTGTGAAACAAAAAATAAAAGTCAAGGCGTTTTTAAAAAATCGGATTTTTCCAGAGACCGGATTCAATCGTGCTGTAAAGATAATAGGTACTTCCAATCAGCATAAAGTGGTAGATGTCATTATGGTATTTGTTTTTGTGCAAAAAGGGAATTTTTGAAAATACAATCCAGAGTAGGTTTGACATGAGTAAATAAAACCACGCAAGGCTAAGCTGTCCTTTTGTTACAATCGCACATAAACTATGAACGATGGTAAATGCTGCAGCGATTAAATAAAATTTTCCGCCGGAATTAAAAAGCGATCGAATGTAAAGACTCGCAAGAATTACTACAGTAGCAGTTCCCGAAAAAACAAGAAGGAAATTGGTATTAATAGATTTTAGCGTTACATAATTTAGGAAAATGATTAGGATAGAAATGATGATCCAAAAAAAATTGTGCTTCTCTTTATTATGTTCAATGCTTGGAATATGAACTATAATTCCAAAAATTTTTATTACAAATAAAAATCCAAAACATCCAAAAATATAAAGATCATAATGAGGTTTTCCCTGTGTCAGCCCCGAATAGACAAGCCAGGTATAAGATGCAAGCGCGACTGCGTGTAAAAAATTAGTGAATGAATTCAGAGAGATGGTCATGCAAATAATAAATTTTGACTCGCTCTTCTTGTAAAGAAGTTTGTACAGTAATGTATTAAAAATACAAGGAAAGGAAATTCGTAATCATTGCATTTTCTTGTATTCTATTTTGAGGTCTTTTAGGGAATATACCTTCTTAGCCGGAGGAAGTGCATCTAGAACTTGTTTTCCATAATTCTTAGTTTGCAAACGCGGATCCAGGATTGATACAATTCCTGTATCCGTTTTTGAACGAATCAAACGACCAAACCCTTGTTTGAGTGTAAGAATTGCTTGGGGTAATTGCATTTCCCCGAATGGGTTTCCATTTTTCTTTTTAATTTCTTCCATCCGTGCTTCTAAGACTGGTTCATTTGGTGGTTGGAAAGGAAGCTTTGTAATGATGACTGATTTGAGCTTATCACCCTTGATGTCTATGCCCTGCCAGAATGTAGATACTCCGAATAATACCGAGTTGTCGGTGGCGAGAAATTCTGCCTTTGCTTTTTCGGCTCCTATTTCTTTTTGTGAGAATATCGGATAATCAGAAGTAGGCATAATTGCATCGTAAACAGTCTGTAAAGATTTAAAAGAAGTAAATAGAACAAATGCATTTCCCTCTGTCAGTTCTAAAAGCATTGGAATCAGTTTGGAAATATCATCATGGTATTCATCTGGCTCTGTCGCCGGGTCTCGGACATTCTTAGGCAAGTAAATAAGACAATTCTTGGCGTAATCAAATGGAGAGGCTAATATCAATTCACCTGCTTCTATATTACCAATTTTATTTTTAAAGAATTTAAAATCTTTCTTTCCACTCGATAAAGTGGCAGAAGTAAGAATCATATTTTCTAATTTAGGACGTAGCTTTTCTTCTATTATTTTTTCAGGATACATCGGCTGCATGAAGATTTTTAAGAACTGCTCTTTTTTTCTTTCCTCGGGTGGCTCTACCCAGACAACCATTTCCTTGTCTTTGTTATTTCTAAATTGCTCTAGAACTCCTCCGGTCTCGTTTAATTTCTTAACAGACATTTCGAGTTCAAGAATCATTTCTTTGTCGTTCATATCATCTGATTCTTTGTTGTAGGATTTCTTCGCAATATCTAGCTTATCCGCTAGGATATAAAGTAAGCCTTCTAAAACACCATCATCAAGGGTAAATTTCTTTTGAATTCTCTGTGCGTTAAACGACATAGGAACTTCGGAATAGAGTTTATTAAAAAATACAATGATCGACTTATTGATATTACCCACTATCTCAAGACATTTATCGCGCATTGTCTGATCTTGGATTTTATGAATGAGTCCCTGTCTTCTTTCTGTTCCTCCTACAAAAGAAATAAGCTTTGCAATGTCTTCATAGCTTGCTTTTAGCCCGAAGGACTTTCCAAGTACATCCGGGAAACTATGCGCCTCGTCTATAATCAGGTTAGTGAAATCAGGAAGTAATTTAAAATCTCCCGCGATATGAGCGGCTAATAGGTAATGATTGACTATAAGTATATTTGCTTTATTCCATTTTTCTTTTTCGAGAAAGTAAAACGACTCACTGAAGTTTGGACATCTTCTACCTAGGCAATTATCGGAGTCGCGAGTTACCTGTGACCAGAATTCATTTGAGGCAAATCCAGAGTATTCGGACTTGATGCCTGACTCTGTTTCACCTTCCCATTCGTAAAATGCTTTTAGATGATCTGTCATTTCAATTGGAAAAGTTCCACTTGAAATAACATTTCCTAACTTGCGTTTGCAGATGTAGTTGTTCGCGCCTAACGCAATTTCAGCAACGACTTTCTTGCCTAAAATTTTAGAGACAAGGGGAATATCTTTTGCAATTAATTGATTTTGTAGTGCGATGGTTTCTGTGGAGATAATAACAGGAACCCCGTTTTCCAAAGAAAAAACTGCTGCGGGTAATAGATACGCAAGACTTTTTCCTACACCCGTTCCTGCTTCAACAAGTAAATTCTCAGTAGTCTGAAACGCTTTTTCAACAGCCTCCGACATTTCTATCTGTTCTTTTCTAAGCTCGAACTCGTTCCATTTCTTTCCTATTTTATTTGCGAAAATGGATTTTATATCATGGTCTTCTTGCAATTCATTACCCTTAAAGTCATTTCAATGAGTTGCAGCGTGTATACAATTAGAAAACCTTGAGTAGCTTTAGAATGATTATAAAAAACTTACTTTCCTTTTCAGATTCAAATGCTATCTTGGTCTAAACGTTATAAACAGGAGATTTAGAATGCCACAAGTTACATCACCAGCACCAGATTTTTCAGCGGAAGCTGTAATTGGTTCAGAATTTAAAAATTTAAAATTATCAGATTACAAAGGAAAATGGGTTGTATTATTTTTTTATCCACTTGATTTTACTTTCGTATGTCCAACTGAAATCGTAGAATACGATGCGAAGCTAGACCAATTTAAAAAACTAGGAGCAGAGGTAATTGGAGTTTCTATCGACAGTAAATTTTCTCACCTTGCTTGGAAACAAAAACCAAGGAAAGAAGGCGGAATCGGTGACATCAAATACCCATTAGTCGCTGATATAACAAAACAAATTTCTAGAGATTTTGGAGTGCTTATTGATACTGGCGATGACGCAGGTGTTGCTCTTCGTGGAACATTCATTATTGACCCAAAAGGAATTATCCGCCAAGCTACTGTAAATGATTTACCAGTAGGAAGAAATATCGACGAAGCGATTCGTTTACTCCAGGCTTTTCAATTCAATGAAAAACACGGCGAAGTTTGTCCGGCTAACTGGACAGAAGGCGGCAAAACAATGACTCCTGACGTAAACAAATCAAAAGAGTATTTTTCAGCGGTTAATAAATAATTACCATGTAGTAGACGTAGAGACAGGTTTGAAACCTGTCTTTACTTTATCGGGAGATAACAATGACAACAGCGGCAACAGAAGTAGCGGATAACGAAAGATACTACCAAGCGGATAATTTTCCGAAGGGTTTGACGCGTAAAGTGGTCGAGTCTATCTCCCATATTAAAAATGAACCGGGTTGGCTAACAGAGTTTCGCCTCCAAGCATTTGAGGTATATGAACAGAAGCCGATGCCTACCTGGGGATTCTTTCCTGATTTTCATGTAAATATTGATTCGTATACACATTACGTAGGAAGTAATCAAAAAAAGAAAAAATCATGGGATGATGTTGATCCCGAGGTGATGCGAAGTTTTGAGAAGCTTGGGATTCCTGAACACGAAAGAAAGTATCTTGCTGGAATTGAAGCAATGAACGACTCTGAAACTGTTTACGCCAATGTGAAAAAAGAATTAACCGATCTAGGAATTATTTTTTGTGATATAGATACTGCTATTAAAGAGTATCCGGATATCGTTAGAAAGTATCTAGGAACAATTGTTACTATCGGAGATAATAAATTTTCCGCTTTAAATTCCTGTGTGTTTAGCGGTGGATCTTTTGCTTATTGTCCTAAAGGGGTTAAGACTCCTATGCCGCTCCAAGCCTATTTCAAAGTAACCGCAGCGAGTAGTGGACAATATGAAAGAACGCTTCTCATTGCCGATGAAGGCTCAGAGATTGAATATAGTGAAGGCTGTAGCTCTGTACAGGATAAAGGAACTAATTTTCATACAGCAGTTGTGGAACTGGTTGCACATAAGCACGCGAAGATTAATTATACAACCATTCAGAATTGGAAAAAGAATATGTACAACTGGACAGTGAAGAGAGGCTTATGTCATGAATCCGCTCATATCACCTGGACAGATTGTAATATCGGAGCGAATACTATTAAGTATCCGGGAATTGTTCTAAAAGGGGATAATTCGACCGGCAGTGTGCTTTCATTAGCATTCGCAGGTCATGGGCAAGTGCAGGACACAGGAGCACGTATTATTCATATTGGAAAAAATACTCGTAGTAATGTTCTTGCGAAAGGCGTATCTCTTGACGGTGGAGTTAATTCCTATCGTGGACTAGTGAAATTTGAGCCTTCTTCTAAGGATGCATTTAGTCATATCAAATGCGATGGCTTAATGATGGACGATCATTCTTCTTCTCATGCATATCCTTACAACGATATTAGTGGGGAGCACGGCTCTTTGAATTACGAAGCGACTGTTTCTAAAATTGATGAAGACCAATTGTTCTATTTGCAATCCCGCGGACTGAGTGAAGATGATGCAAAACTTTTAATTGTAAATGGATTTTGTGAAAGCATTGTCAAAGAATTAAACGTAGAGTACTCTGTGGAGATGACACGTCTTATCCGCATGATTTTGGAAGATGGAAAAGTAATTGCCGAAGTTCCTAAGGCAGAGAAGCTAAC
>JANYCR010000404.1 GCA_025360185.1 Leptospiraceae bacterium
ATATTAAAAAAAGACGAAGATGTTGCCCAGCTTGTTATACTCCCAGATAGCAAAAAAATTCCTCTCGAGAATTTTGGTTATAAAGTTATCTTGGCAAATACAGCTGATAAAGCGGTTAACGCATTTAAAGACAACGATAATATTGATCTAGTTTTGATGGATATTGATTTGGGAGAGGGAATGGACGGGACACAGGCGGCTGAAATAATTTTAAAGCATCGCAATATACCAATTGTTTTTTTGTCGAGCCATACTGAGCAAGAGATTGTTGAAAAAACAGAAAAAATAACTTCTTATGGATACGTAGTGAAAAATTCAACCATTACCGTCCTCGATGCATCTATTAAGATGGCTTTTAAACTTTTTGATGCGAACGAAAAAATTAATACTGAGTTGCTGGAGCGAAAAAAAGCAGATGAAATTTTACGCACTTCGGAAGCCCGCTATCGTCTACTTTTTGAAACAACCAAGGAAGGAATTCTCATACTCGATGCAGAAACAGGAATGATTTTAGATGTGAATCCCTTCTTGATTAATTTGCTCGGCTATTCCTATGATTTGTTAATGGGCAAAACAATATGGGACATCGGATTTTTAAAAGATATAGTCGGGAATAAAGATAAGTTTTTGGAATTACAAAAAAATAATTATGCGCGTTATGAGAATTTACCTCTGGAAACTACTTATGGAAAAATAATTGAAGTCGAATTTATTAGTAATGTATTTGAAGTAGTAAATTTAAAATTGATTCAATGCAATATCAGAGACATCACAGAGCGCAAAGATGCAGAGAAAAAAATAAAAGCACTTCTTGCGGAAAAAGAAATTATCCTCAAAGAAGTCCATCATCGAATTAAGAACAGCATGAACACGATAAAAAGTCTTTTGAATTTGCAATCTGCTACGTTAAAAGATCCAACTGCAATCGAAGCGCTTACCGATACGGAAAGGCGAGTGCAAAGTATGATGTTGTTGTACGACAAACTCTATCACTCTACAGGTTATATTGAAATATCGATCAAGGATTATCTATTTTCGCTTATTGATGAAATAATAGAAAATTTTCCAAATAGTAATTTAGTAACAGTAGAAAAAAATATTGATGATTTTATTTTCGACGCAAAAAGGTTACAGTCCATCGGAATTATTATAAACGAACTTTTAACCAACATTATGAAGTATGCGTTTGTAGGGAAAAGTGAAGGAGTAAAACTAATAGCAATATCCGTAATAATGAATGGAAAAAATATCTCTATCATAATCAAGGACAATGGTGTTGGTATTCCAGAAAGTATTAATTTTGAAAATTCTTCTGGTTTCGGACTAACGCTTGTTAGTCTACTTACTGAGCAGATAGGTGGGACTATTCGAATTGCAAGAGAAAATGGAACAAGTGTTATTTTAGAATTTGAAACTTAAAAAAATGCGGCTAAAGACAAAACCCATTTTTTCTTTATTTTATATAAAATAGTTGGATGAGATTTGCAATATAATGATTTACAGAATGTTGTTTTTTTTTTACAAACCACTTCTGGACTAGGTTTTCAAGCTTCATTTTTGTTACAGGCTTACTTGTAAAATCGTCCATACCACTTGAAAAACATTTTTCTCTGTTTATATCTGTAACGCCTGCAGTCACTGCTATGATAGGAGTTTTTTTTGTTGTTTCTATTTTTCTAATCTCACTACTCGCTTCGAGACCGTTCATTTCAGGCATTTGAATATCCATGAATATAATATCGGGTTGTTCTTTTCTAAATACCTCAACCGCTTCTTTTCCGTTTTTATCTCCCCATCTAAATTAGAAAATGCTAATATAGACTCCCAAAGTCAAGAACCATTTTGATAGTCAAAACTCCCAATCTCCATCCAGGCTTACAATCCCATCCTTTGCAAAATCCCAATTTCTGAGGTCTAAAGTCCCGTTTATTGCTTTTGGTGGTATTTTCTGATTCACAGAATTTTCTAGCTTACAATGTAAAATTGATAGGATGAAGCAAAGAATTATCGAAATTTTCTGCATGATTTCTCTATTATGATAGTTAGCTAAAATAAACAAGCTTTTTAGACACCACTCCCAATACCTTTCAAGAAAATTCTAAGCTTTACAACTTTTCCCAAATCATAAAAATAACTTCTCATATCCTTTTATTACCATATAGATTTCTCACAATGAAGCAGTTCGAAATGACTTTGTAAATCCCCAATCTTTTATCTGTGTTCATCTGTGCGCTGTGGTGAGCCTGTCGAACCATCCATCCGTGGTAATCTTTGAAAGCCATTACTTGTTTGACAAAATTTCCAAAAAGCAAAACTCTGAAACTGTGAAAAAACTTCCCATCGGAATCCAGACATTTTCAGAAATTATAACTGGAAATTACTATTATGTAGATAAAACAAATATTCTCGCAGAATTATATCAGAATGGAAAATACTATTTTCTCTCACGTCCTCGTCGTTTTGGGAAAAGCCTATTTTTAGATACACTAAAAGAAGCATTTGAGGGTAATAAGGATTTGTTCCTAGGACTCTACTTGGAAAACAATTGGGATTTTGAAAAAAAACATCCCGTGATTCGGATTGATTTTGGTAGTGGAGCACTAAAAGATCCAAATCTTTTACAAAAAATCATTTTGGATATTCTAGATGAACATGCCTCTCATTATGAAATATCGTTAACAAGAGAAGCTACATCCAGCAGATTCAGAGAATTAATTCTTGCTCTCGAAAATAAGTATTCGGCAAAAGTTGTCATCCTCGTAGATGAATACGACAAACCAATATTAGATAATATTACAAATAAAGAGATTGCCAGAGAAATGAGAGATGGTCTTCGTAATCTATATTCGGTTATTAAAGGTGCTGATGCTTTTATTAAATTTGTTTTTATTACGGGTGTTTCCAAATTTTCAAAGGTGAATTTATTTAGTGGATTAAATAATCTACAGGATATAACACTGGACGAACGTTATGCGACAATCTGCGGTTATACGGAAGATGACTTATCTATTTTTAACGAGCATCTAATTGGCGTTAATCGAGAAGAACTTAGACTTTGGTACAACGGGTATAATTTCTTAGGGGATAAGGTATATAATCCGTTTGATATACTTTTATTTTTTGACAGAAAGGAATATAAATATTACTGGTTTGAAACTGGTAATCCTTCTTTTCTAATTGATTTGATTCGTGAAAGTAATTACAATCTCATTGAAATTGAAAATGTTGAAATTTCAGAAGAAAGCTTAGGTGCATTCGATGTGGATAATATTGAATTAGAGTCATTGCTTTTCCAAACAGGATATCTAACCATTCAAGACAAATTCAGAATAGGCGCAAAAATTCGTTATCGTTTAAAATATCCTAACTTAGAAGTTAAGATGAGTTTAACGGGAGTAATTTTAAAATTCCTCACTGAAAACAAAAAGAGCGGAAGAATCGAATCCGAACTCTATAGAATTTTACAAACATCTGAATTATCTAAAATGAAAGATCTGTTCCATTCTTTTTTCGCATCAATCCCTCACGACTGGTATCGAAAAAATACAATTGCCAACTACGAAGGATACTATGCATCTATCTTTTACTGTTACTTTACAGCACTTGGACTTGATGTTCGTGCAGAGGATGTAACGAATAATGGTCAAGTTGATATGACCGTATTCTTTGAAGAAAAAGTTTATGTCTTTGAATTCAAAGTAATCGAAATGACAGAGGCAGGATCAGCACTCGCACAAATCAAAGAAAAAAAATACTATGAGAAGTATCTATCGGATGACATTTCCGTAGAGACAGGTCTCAGACCTGTCTCTACGATATCACAAAAAAACATTTACCTAATCGGGGTGGAATTTTCCCGCGACAATAAAAATATTACCAATTATGAATGGGAGAAAATTTAAAATGACTAAAAATGCATATATACTAGGCGGTGCACAAACAGATTTTGCAAAGGATTATACAAATGAAAGTAAAAGTATAACCGACTTATTCAAAGAAATCGCAAACTTAGGATTAGCCTCCACTGGAATTGAATTTTCAGAAATTGATAAATTGCGCGATGAAAACAGGATCGAAATCTTCATAGGAAATTTTGCAAGTGAACTATTTATCAAACAAGGACATTTAGGTCCATTTTTAACAGAGGTAAATGATGCGTTTATAGGAATTCCAGCGGGACGTTATGAGGCAGCGTGCGCCTCTTCCACATTAGCCGCAAGTGTTGCTAATAGCCGCATAAAGGCAGGTGAGATTGATCTTGCGATTGTAGTTGGGGCAGAAATTATGCGAAACGTAACTCCCCTTGTGGCAAATGACTATTTGGCGACTTGTGCGGATTATGCGACTGAGGGAAAAGATGTGCGATTCTTTTATCCTAGAATGTTCGGGTATTTAACCGATGAGGCATTGAAGCGTTATCCGGAAGTGGGAGACGATAGGCTAAAGGCAAACTTTATGGAAATTAGTTTAAAAAATCGTTCTAATGCAAAGAAAAATCCAAACGCGCAGACTAGAACAGAAAAATTTGACAAACAAACTCTTGAAACTTTAAATCGGAAGTATAAAAATTCCTTCGGTGGACAAACAAGATTTTCCGATTGCTCTCAAATTAGCGATGGAGCGAGTATTTTATTTCTTGCAAGTGAAAATTATGCCCGTAAATACTTAGCGAAAACAGGAAAACAATTAAAAGACATAGCAGAAATTTCCGGAATTGGATTTAGAGTGGCAGAATTAAAGTTTGGCGACAAAGTAAAAAAATCTGGAAGCGACAAATACATATTGCCCTGGGCAAGACAAACTATACTCGATGCATTTTCAAAAGCAAAAGTAACGATAGACGACATAGATGTTATAGAACTCCACGATTGTTTTAGTATCAATGAATACATAAGTGTCGGAAATTTTGGAATCACAGAGCCTGGAAAAGAATACACTGCTGTAGAAGATGGGCTAACTAGAATTGGCGGGAAAATACCGATTAACCCCTCTGGCGGACTAATCGGAAGCGGTCACCCAGTCGGAGCCTCAGGAGCAAGAATGCTTTTAGATATTTTCAAGCAAGTCACCGCACAAGCAGGCGACTACCAAGTAGATGGCGCAAAACGCGGTGCAACCTTTAACGTTGGTGGAAGTTGTACAACTACCATGAGCCTTGTATTATCCAATGCAGCTCTGACTAACTAAGGGAAATCTATGTCGGCAAAAATTTCTGGAATTGGAGTCTATCGCCCAAAAGAAAAAGTCACTTCTCAAGAATTGGCTGCCTTAGGGCAAAATATTACCGGAGCACCGGATAATCGGTATTTTGCTTCCGAATCGGAGACATCTGTATTTATGAGCGTCGAATCTGCAAAATCCGCAATTGCCAACGCAAAACTTTCTCCCACAGAAATAGACTTCGTATTATTCTTTTCGGGAATTCCAGATTATGAAGTTCCGAAAGACGGAAACCTTGTAGTAAAAGAATTAGACGCGATAAATGCAAATGTATGGACTTTAGATACAGCTTGTGCAAGTTTCATTTCGCAAGTGAGACTTGCAGAGCAATTTCTATTCACAGGGCAATACAAAAATATCCTACTTATCAATACCATGAACTGGGTAAATAGGGCTATCAACAAGGAGAGCGGTTACTCTTTAATAGGCGATGGGTCTGCGAGTGTAATCTTAACTAGAAAAAATAATACGAGTGGCATAGAGCCCTTATCCCCCGTAATCGAAAAGACCGAACCAGACTATTTTGATTTTTTAGAATTAAAATCCCCTTTCGTCACAAAACAAAATGAACTCATCCATTTCTCCCACGATCCCAAACACGCAAAGTTCTTTTTGAAAACAGCAATTATTCCTGCACAAAAGCTACTAGAAAAAGAAAAACTAACAGGGGATAATGTGGATTGGTTTATCGCTCACCAAACAGGAATTTCTATGCTCGAGCGTTGGAGTAAGTCACTAGGCATTGACTCTAAAAAAAATCTAAACACCTACCACGAAACGGCAAATATGTCTTCCGTAAATATACCGTATATTTTACATAAATACATTTACGAAGAACCCAAAATCCGAACGGGCGACAAAATGCTATTATTCGCAGTCGGCGCCGGACTCCACGTAGCTGCAATGGTATTTGAATACTAAAATAAAAGAATACCACCGATGAACACCGATAAAAAAACAATAAAAAATGATA
>JANYCR010000416.1 GCA_025360185.1 Leptospiraceae bacterium
CTTTTCCCTTAATGTCTTCAAAGATAATTACAAAACTATTTTTATATTTTTCTATCCCAACGATTTTTACTAAGCCTGGATGATTTAATGATTTTAGTAATTCATATTCCTGTCGGAATGAGCTAATCTCTGTTATAGAAGGATAATCTGTACGCAAAGCTTTGATTATGAAAGTGTTCTCATCTTTCTCGGCTCTATGAACGGTACTTTTATCTCCAAAGTATAGCTCTTCTTGAATTATATATCCTGGTATTGTGATCATAATCTTATATTATTAAAAAGAATAAATTTTTTATAAAGTAAAGCCCTGCTAGGCATATACCAATTTGAAAAACTATTCTAGATTCTTTCTAGGTCTATCCTATACAACACTATATCCTATTCTTTCCAAATTGTAAATACCTCAAAAAGCGTACTTTTGAACAATCAAATATATCTGTGTGCAAAATGCAATTCCCAAAAGCGGTGCTTTAAATTTAAAAGTAAATCCTATTGGATGGTTAGAATCCTTTGAGCCAATACAAACTTGACCATAAACCTATGTCAATTTTACTGGTTAAAAGTCATTTGAATGCTTAAAATTCTTTGAAAGTATCTATCGGAAATTTTCTAATAGCGCTCATTCTCGGTCTCTTTATCGGAGCTGTGGCTGGAGCATTAGTAGACAAGGTTCTGAATCTGCACATGCTTTCCAAGTATCTACTCAATGAGGCTATTCGATTTGAACTTTATATAATTAAGATCGAGATACAGTTAACCCCTGCCGCTCTTGTTGGAATGGTAGTAACTGGTTATCTCGTGATAAAAAAGGGGTAAATATGTCAGTAATTTCAATGAAAAATCTGCTAGAAGCAGGTGTTCACTTCGGTCACCAGACTCGCAAATGGAATCCAAAAATGGCTCCATATGTTTTCACCGCGAGAAATGGAATTCACATCATCGACTTACAAAAAACAGTCCAAAAAGCAAAAGAAGCTTATGATGCACTAAAGCGTCTAACGTCCCAAAAGAAAACTGTTCTATTTGTGGGAACCAAAAAACAAGCTCGTGGTGCAATCGAAAGAGAAGCAAAACGTTGCAATATGTTTTATGTTTCCAATCGTTGGCTCGGTGGATTATTAACCAACTGGAATACCGTTAAAAAAAGTATCGCTCGTTTGAAAAAACTAGAGCAAATGTTAGACAACAATACATTCGAACAAGAAGCAAAAACTAAAAAAGAACATTTAGGTCTCAAAAGAGAATTAGAGAAATTGAAAAAAACTCTCGGTGGAATCAAAGACATGACAACGATTCCTGATATTCTTTTTGTAATCGATCCTAAGAAAGAAGAAATCGCGGTTAAGGAAGCGAAGACACTCGGACTAACAGTGTTTGCCGTTATTGATACCAACTGCGATCCAGAATTAATTGATTATGCAATTCCAGGTAATGATGATGCGATACGCGCAATATCACTATTTCTCGAAACCATGTCCAATGCTGTAATCGAAGGAACCGGTGGAGAAATCCCTGAGTCTGCAAGATTCACAGATGATATTGATGGGGATATGGGAATGGATTACCGTGGAGAGTATGATGAAAAAGGTCGATTCATCATGGACGATGACGCAACTTTCCAAAAAGAATTCAAAGAAGTAGTAGCAACTGAAGTAGTTGTAACACCAGAAATTCATGCAATGAAAGAAGAAGAGAAGGAAGGTTAAGAACTTGGCTGAAGTATTAGTATCATCTGATTTAATTAAAGAACTAAGAGAATCAACCGGAGCCGGTCTCTTAGATTGTAAAAAAGCCCTTGTTGAAAACGGGGCTGATATGCAAAAAGCAATTGACTATCTCCGCGAAAAAGGAATGGCAAAGGCTGCAAAGAGAGTTGACAAAGAAACTAAAGAGGGAAGGGTAATATCCTTTATCCACGAATCAGGAACCATCGGTTCTCTTCTTGAATTGAATTGTGAAACCGACTTCGTCGCAAAGAACGAAGACTTCGAAAAACTAGGAAAAGAGATTGCAGTTCAAATGGCAGCGGCTAACACGTCTTATATCGAAGTAAGTGGTGAGTTGAGTGCAGCAGGAAACGAATTCAAATCGAAGACTCCCGCAAAAGACAAGACAACTCATATCCAAGAGTTTATTGCAAAGTTTGGAGAAAATATTACAATTGGAAAATCTGCTCGCTTTCAAGCTGCGGGGGCTGGTCGTATCATTTCCTATATTCATAGCAATGGAAAAATTGGTGTCTTATTGGAATTAAACTGTAAATCAGAGGCTGTTTCTAGTAACGCTGAGTTCGAAGAACTAGGAAAAGAAATCAGTCTGCAAATTGCTGCGGTTAATCCTCTTTATCTGAACATTTCTGACGTTCCAAAAGACGTAATCGAAAAAGAAACACAGATTTTAAAATCGCAATTACTTGAACAAGGCAAAAAACCAGAACAAATTGATAAAATTATTCCTGGAAAACTGACTAGTTTTTATTCTGAGGTTTGTTTGTTGGAACAACAAAATATCAAAGACAATAAGAAAACTATGAAAGAAATCATTCAGGATGCGACTAAAAAATTTGGAGAAGAAATCTCGATTGGGAGATATATTCGCTACCAAATCGGAGGATAATTGGACGTAAACCAACCGAATCAGCATAAACCCTATAAACGAATTTTAATTAAGTTATCAGGGGAAGCTCTCGCAGGTGAGGGTGAATACGGAATTGATGGAAATAAGACTAGCGCTCTCGCAAAAGAAATTTTCGATATTCATAAACAGAATATTGAAGTTGCAATTGTCGTAGGCGGTGGAAATATCTTTCGCGGGATCCGTGGAGTAGAAAAAGGAATCGAAAGGTCTACTGCAGATTATATGGGTATGATGGCTACGATTATGAATGCTCTCGCCTTGCAAGATGCCTGCGAGAAAATCGGTTTATTTACAAGAGTTCAATCTGCAATTGAAGTAAATTCAATTGCAGAGCCTTATATCAGAAGAAGAGCCGTTCGCCATTTAGAAAAAAAACGTGTAGTAATTTTCGCAGGTGGAACGGGTAATCCGTATTTTACCACAGATACAACTGCAAGTCTTCGTGCTGTGGAAGTGGGATGTGAAGTAATTTTAAAAGCAACAAAAGTGGATGGGGTTTATACCTCTGATCCAAAATTAGATAAGACGGCTAGGAGATATGCTACTATATCTTTTTCGGAATCCATTCGTAATCGACTAAAGGTGATGGATCAAACAGCTCTTAGCCTCTGCATGGAAAATAACATGCCGATTATCGTATTCGATATTTTTAAACCTGGCAATCTTGCTGATCTTATTTCCAGGAAGATTGTCGGAACATTAATTTCAAACTCAGAAGAGGTAAGTTTCGCAAATGACTGATTATGTAGCCCAGGCAAAAGTGAAGATGGATAAAACCATCGATGCATTAAAAAAAGATTTTTTACAAATTCGAACAGGCAGAGCAAATCCTGCTATGGTCGAAGATATTAAAGTTGAATATTACGGGGCATTAACCCCGATCAACCAGATGGGTTCAATTACAACGCCCGAACCACGGCTAATTATGATTACCCCCTATGATAAAACGGTAATCAAAAATATCGAAAAAGCTATTATGACCTCCGGCATGGGCTTTTCTCCGAATAACGATGGAGTTGTTGTACGTATCCCACTTCCTGAACTTACCGGTGAAAGAAGAAAAGAGCTTGTGAAAGTTTTAAAACAGAAAAGTGAAGAAAAGAAAGTCGCCATTCGAAATATTCGTCGCGATATCAATGATGATATAAAGAAGGATAATGGTGATTCTTCGCAAGATCAAGTCAAAGGCTTAACCGATCAAGTTCAAAAATTGACTGATTCTTACATCTCTAAAATCCAAGAGATGACGGATTCAAAAGAAAAAGAAATCCTGACCGTTTAATTGTGAAACCGAAAACAAAACTTCCCGAACATATTGCCATCATCATGGATGGCAATGGGAGATGGGCAACTTCTAAAGGTCTTGCACGCAAAGAAGGTCACAAAGAAGGCTCTCTTGCTATTGATAGACTAATGGATATCGCCATTGAAATTGGAATTAAGAATATTTCTCTCTATGCCTTCTCCACTGAAAATTGGAAAAGACCAATTGCAGAGGTAAGAGCCATCTTCGGATTATTGGAAGACTTCATAGATTCAAGACTCGATTCAATTTTAAGTAAAAATATTAAGATTCTGCATTCTGGCTCTCGCAAAATGATTCCTCCGGGTTCGCTTAAACGAATCGATAGGGCAGTTGATGTAACGGCTAATAACAAAGGAATTGTGATCAATTTCTGCTTAAACTATGGATCGCAAGATGAAATTCTAAATGCATTTCATAAAATCATCCAAAATCGCCTGAAAAAAAAGAAAAGCCTCGAGAAAGAAATTAAACCGGAAGAAATGGAAGAGGCTCTTTATACCTATCCACTTCCCCCAGTTGATATGTTAATTCGTACCGCGGGAGAAAAAAGAGTTTCCAATTTTTTGCTATGGCAGATAGCATATGCAGAAATCTATTTTACGGATACACTCTGGCCGGATTTTGATAAAAAATCCCTTCATGACGCTCTAGATTGGTATGCAAGTAGAACTAGAAAATTTGGAGGTTTAGAAAAATGAAAGAAACAATGATGAGAATTTTGTCGGCGGTGATACTACTGCCCATATTCATATTCTCTTTTCAATACAGCGCATTTTTATATTATATTCCTTTATTCCTTTTAGGGCTAACAGTGATATACCTTGGCTTGGTTGAGTTTTATAAACTCTCTGACAGAGGAGATGAGGGAAGACCATTTCGCACCACTGGCTTTATTCTTGGATTTTTAATTTTTACAATTTACTATTTCAATCTTCTACTTCGACAAAACCAAATTGAAGTTCCCTATTGGTTGGCAAATTCAGGTCGCTTTTTTAAAGCAGACTATGAGCTGGTTGTTCTTGCAATATTTCTAGTTCCTTTTTTTTCTTTCGTATGGCAAATTCTACACAGACCTCTTGACGGTGCGATTTTTTCTGTGAGCACTACAATACTCGGTGTGATTTATCTTGCTATACCTCTCGGACATTTTCTAAAATTACTCTCTCTTCCTTCTGGAGTTTACTATATATATATCGTTTGTGGGCTAACCATGATTACAGACGCAGGGGCTTACTTCGGTGGAAGACTTTTTGGAAGACACCCAGCGGGCTTAAAAATTTCTCCTAAGAAAACGATTGAAGGATATGTGACGGGAATCATCACAGCAATTATTTATTGTTTGATCATAAATGCTATTTGGACAAATGCACTTGGAAAAACTCCAGCCTTTGGAACTATTGAAACAATTGTATTTGGATTTATTTTTTCTATCATCAGCGTGGCAGGAGATCTTTCTGAATCAGCAATGAAGCGAGACGCTCATACAAAAGATTCTGCTGGCACAATTCCAGGTCATGGCGGAGTACTCGACTTAGCCGATGCGCTTCTATTTACAATACCAACTGCGTACGTGTATTTGGTATTCAAAGAAATGGCTGGCTTCGCCATTTAGGTTTTTACTATGCAGAGAATTTGTCTTCTGGGTGCTTCTGGTTCCGTAGGCGAATCTACTTTAAAAGTTTTACGTTTATTCCCTGAATCCTTTCAGCTTTATTCATTCAGTGTAAATTCTAACCTCGATAAAGCGAAAGCAATTATCGAGGAGTTTAATCCCAGTTATGCGGTGATTACTTCCGAGGAAGTAGATAAATCCATTATGGGTAGCCGTTATAAAAATACCCGCGTGTTGTATGGTGCAAGCGGGATGAGTGAAATTGTAAAAATGACTCCCGTGCATATTGTAGTCACAGCAGTCGTCGGTTCACTCGGAGTTAATCCAACGATAGCCGCAATAGAAGCAAAGAAAAAAATTGCAATAGCAAACAAGGAAACGTTAGTCACCTTTGGTCCTTACATCAATACGCTATTAGAAAAATACAAAGTTACTCTGGTTCCTGTGGATTCGGAGCATAATGCGCTTTTTCAATTAGTCGAATCACAAAAGCGTGAAAATATTGCCTCGCTTACTCTTACTGCCTCAGGTGGGTCTTTTCGTGATTTGCCGTTAGAAAAATTAAAAAATGTTACAGTAGAAGAAGCACTCAACCACCCGACCTGGAAGATGGGACCCAAGATTACAATTGATTCTGCGGGACTTGTGAACAAGGGTCTAGAAGTAATCGAAGCTCATTTTTTATTTGGATTTCCCTATGAAAAAATCGAAGTTGTAATTCATCCGGAAAGTATTGTGCATGGAATGATTCAATTAATTGATGGGGCAACTCTAATGTATGCCTCTCACCCGGATATGATTTATCCAATTGCGCATTCTCTTTTCTACCCGAGGCTTACGCCGAAAGTATTGATAGAAAGCAAGCCACCCAAGTGGAAGAAATTAAATTTCTGGGAGCCGAATGCAAAACGTTATCCGGCACTTGCTCTTGCGTTTGAAACAGGCAAGAAAGGCGGCACAGCACCCGCACTTTTTAATGCAGCGAACGAAGAAGCGGTTAATCTGTTTTTAACTCATAAGATTCAATTCTCCGAAATACCGGAAAAAATTGATTCTGTATTACAGTCTATAGTAGTAGAATACCCTGAAGAACTCGAACCTTTCTTAGAAGCAGATAGAAAGGCAAGAGAATTTGTCAGAGGGAATTCCTAGGAGGAAATTTGCTATTAGTTATATTTGGTTCAGTCATGATGCTTGGTATTTCCATTTTTATCCATGAGTTAGGTCATTTACTCTGTGGAATGTTAGTGGGGGTAAAGGCACGCATTTTTTCTCTAGGTTACGGTCGCGGCATTTGGAAAAAAAGAATTGGTGAGACGACTTATCAGATCACTGGAATTCCAATTGGCGGCTACGTTATGTTTAAGGGTGACCAGTACGGAAAAAGATTAAAAGGAAGAGAGGGAGAATTACTTTCTACACCTCCTTTAAAGAGAATGATTCCTGTACTCGGCGGACCGCTCTTCAATTTATTTCTAGGCTTTGGAATTTTCTTTGCTATTGCTTTACTTGGTGAAGACAATTCCTGGGGAAATAAAATTTTCATTGATAAGGCTAACAAAGATTATTCGGCAGCGTATCAGGCTGGACTTCGAACGGGAGATAGGATTACTGCAATTAACGGTAAGGCAATTGACTCATTCGAAGAAATATTTGCAAGCGTAGGACTCTCCGGTGGAGAAGAAATAGAAGTTGCCTACGAGCGTAAAGGTGAAACAAAATCAGTCAAGATTACGCCTGATGTATTTTCTTCCGGCGGTAGACCAACTCTCATGGTCGAGCCATTCGGCGAGCGGCATATTGTTGTTACCTTTAAGTATTCTGAACAGATTGGTCATTGGTTTAAAAATACATTTGATCGAGACGGAAAAGCAGACGAATACTACAATAAAAATTTTCCCAAAGAAGCAGTCCAAGAACTAGAAAATAAAAAGCCTGAAAAAGACCTACATTCTAAGCTTATATCACGTGCAATTGCCTACTTGAAAGATGGGGATATGATTCTAGATGTGGAAGGAAAACCGGTTGCTACGATTGGAGAATTACAAACAGTTCTTGGTAATTTTCAAAATCAAACGGTTAATATTCATTTGCTGCGTAAGACAATTCCGCTTATTTCTCCCTGGTCTACAGAAGACATTACCGTGAAAGTTCCTGTCCGTGGCTCGGATATTTTTGAAATGTTTAATTTAGTCGATTCTAAAAATCCAGCCTTTGCGATACCTAATTTATCTATTGCAGCACATGACCCGAAGATTACGCGAAAACTCCTGAATATCCGGATCAATGGAGAGAAATTTACTAGCTTTGAGGACATGAAAAAATACCTCGCTGGTCTTGGTTCAAATGAAATTACTTTTGAGACCGGTGATTTGCTATATACCGCTAAGTTTCGCTTAAAGCCTATCGGTCTTCTCGGCTTTATGGCAGATATGAAATTTGAACCTGAAAGAATAAGTAAGAAGAATTCAGTCGCTGAAGCATTCATGATTTCGGCTGATAAAGTATACAGAGGAGTAGCCACATCAATCAAGGCTATCGGTATGCTTTTTCGTGGATTGATTTCTGTAAAAGATAATCTATCC
>JANYCR010000417.1 GCA_025360185.1 Leptospiraceae bacterium
AGCAAACATGAAAAAATTTCCTACGTAGAGCGGATGACGTATGAGAGAATAGATCCCAGTTTGGTTTACAGTCTCTGCTACTTGTTTTGTTGTATTACGACCGGAAGTTTTTTCAGGAGCGTAACCGATTGTGAAGCAGCGAATAAAAAGTCCAAATAGACTTACTAAAAAACATACACCTAAATAAATCAAATGCTGATTGTAATCGCTATTCGGATAACGATAAAACGGAATAAAGAAAAAAGATAAAACCAAAATCACCGAAGGCACATAAGACCTCCAGCGAAATAAAAATGCACCCTGCTTTTCAAACTCTTCAATTAATGCCATTGATAACCTTCTGTAAATGTGAAATAGCTATTTTGCCACAGAGGCACAGAGACACGGAGGTTTATAAATATGATTCTCCGAGAAAATTGAATGGGCGAAGAGAAAGAAAAAATATTCTCTATGACTCCGTGCCTCTGTGGCAAATAATTACATCTTAATAATAATAAAAATTTCTTGTTCTATATGATAAATTCTGTAGCCTTGCTTTATGTCAACCGAATCATTTATTCCCCCAATACACAATTATCCATTTATGTGGTTTATGGATACAACCCTGAAAGCCTTGATGAAAGGTGTCAACAACGTCGATGAGATTGTAATTACTGATCTCGATAAAGAGATGCTCAAGAAATACAAAGATGAGCGTTTAATTTATATTTCGAATCATCCGTCCACGAAAGAGCCGCCGATTTCTTATATCGTTGGAAATCATATGTATTCGCGTTTTCATTACATGGCATCACGCGAAGTATTCGATTGGGGAAATGGAGTCGTGGGAAATTTGATTCAAAACATTGGAGCCTTCTCAGTCATCGCCGGAGCTTCCGATCGAGAATCTCTTAAGACAACAAGAGCCATTTTAGCAAAGCCGGCAGGCAAATTAGTATTATTCCCGGAAGGCGAACCGACTGGTGCGGAAAATGACAATTTACTTCCTTTTCAAGCCGGAGTATCGCAACTAGGCTTCTGGGGATACGAAGATGCAATTAAATTAGATTCATCTGCCGACATAATAGTATTACCCGCTTTTGTAAAATATAGAATGTCCGGCACAAAGGAAGAAATTCGTCGCGATGTAGACAAGTCTCTTGAAGTTATGGAAAAACGTTTAGGCATTTCTAAAAAAGGCAAAGATATTACTCATAGACTTTTATCTATTGGAAAACGTCTAGTAGAACGGGCGGAGAAGCAATTCGGAATTATCCCCGATGAAACCCAAACTTTCGACTACCGCATTGGGCGGCTAAGACATCGTATCCTCGATAACGTTGCAGAAACAGTCGCTCTAAAAAAATACAATAAGGAAGACCATGCTATTGATAAGCTTAGAAAAATTCTTTCTACTTTCGAAATGGTATTTGTAGGAGTTCCAGATCCAAAAGGAGAATTGCCATCATTAGACAAAGCGAAATGGGGACGCAAATATTGTCAGAGAGCCTATGATTTTATTTCGATTAAAACGGATTATCTGACGAGCCTTCCTTCTGCAGAAAGAATTTACGAATGGATTTATCGTTTTGAAAGAGAGCTAATTGGCTATACAATCCAGCGCCCACAAAAGGCATATGTGCATTTTGCGCCCGCTTTTAAAATTTCAGAATACTACGGAGCTTACAAAAAAGACAAAAAAGGAACCGTTGAAAATCTAACCAAAAGACTACGCGATGAAATCCAAAAACTTTTAGACCGTGAAGTGCAACTTTCCGAAAGACTGTTCCCTGATGAGTATAAGTTTTAGAGGATAAGTTGATTTTACCGCAGGTGACACCGATGACAAATAATTTTACTTTACAGAAAAAATCTTTTAAGGTAATTTGACTTTATGGAAACAACTCTTGCAAAATTAACCGTCGCCGAAATGGAAGCAAACCCATCTCTCTGGGAACGCTTTGAGCTGTATAAAGGAGAGCCTGTTGAAATGACTTATACAAAACCAAATCATGCTAGAATTCTAATGAAATTGGGTGCCAAAATCCAAAACTGGATTGACTCTTCTTCAGGCAAAGGAGCCGTTTACGGTGGGGAAGGCGGAATCAAATTCGCTGATGACGTTCGCTATTGTTATGATTTAGCTTGGTCTGATACGAGGCTTCCCGAAGATGAAATTCCCACTCACTCTCTTCCTTTCATGGTAGAAATTGTAAGTGATGGAAACGACATCAATAAGCTTTTAACAAAAGTTGAGGATTACTTAGTATTTGGCGCTCGGGAAGTATGGTTGGTTTATCCAGCCAGAAAATCTATCCAAGCCTATTACCCCGACAACACCGCACGCACATTTCATATTGAAGATACCATTACTCCCGGCGATTGGATGAAAGGATTTTCTTTGGTATTGAAAGAAGTTTTTACCTAAACCCCAAATACGCTTTTCTCTTTTTCTCCGGTAATCTCTCTATCGCATAACGAAGCATTACCCGCGGCATAGAGCCTGCGTGTTTATCTAAAAATATTTCTAGAAGTTTAACATCCACCCGTTTTCCCATTTCGCGAAGCATCCAGCCAACAGCTTTGTGGATTAAATCTTCTTTATCCGCAAGTAGAATTTCTGAAATTCGAATTGTATCTTCAAATTCTTTGTTCTGTAAAAATACAAACGTAGAGATAATAGCATTTCGCCGCTCCCAGATATTTTTAGATTTGACAAGTTTATATAAAATCGCGCGGTCTTTATCTAGTAAATAAGAGCCTAGAATTTCTCTAGAAGCCCCGTCTACCAAGTCCCAATTATTTACGTATCGTAAGTGCATAAGGTAGAATTCATAGATTTCTTTTTTTAGTTTTTCGTCTGCTTTTTTGTTATGAAACTTTCTACCAAGAATCAGTAAACAAAGAAGTCTTTCCTCATGAATCTCCGAGTGGATTAATTCTGTTAGCTCCTTAAATTCAATTGTTTCAAATTCCTTTGCCACTTTTCGTAGGTTAGGAACTGTAATTCCAATAAATACATCGCCTTCTCCGTATTCGCCGCTGCCGGTTTTAAAATACCCTTGGAGAAATTTTGCTTTTGTTGGGTTAGAGATTTTTTGGAGTTTGGATTTTAGTTTTTCCATTACGAACTGCTTTTACTTCTTTCATTATCTCGTCCTTAGAAATTTTAACATCAGGCATTTTATCTTTTATCTTACTGAATTCATTTTTATAGTAGTGCTTTTTTAAAATAGACAATGCTTTTAACTTGTCTTTACTCGAAAGACTATCAAATTCAGTAACGATTCTTTCTAATGTTGCAGTCATAAAATTCTCCTGAATATAGTTTTTAGTATTAAAACTTCATTGTCAATCTTTTCTAAATATTTACAGGGTAAAAGAAATTTTACAGATTTTTTTTATAGATAGCTCTTTACATAGATAATGGGTAATGTAAGAAATACTTTAGTTAAAATTTTTGAATAAGATGGTAGATAAATGAGATGTAAATTCCTCGATAGAGAAAATATATTAATTTTAATAATAAAATTAATATGCACGATATTTTTTTATCCGCTAATTTTTATAGTAACTGGTTTTGGGTTACCCCTTAGTGACTGGTTAAAGACTATAAACCTTTTTCAAAAATATAATTCATCTATTAGAATCTTACTAGAACAAGTTAATAAAAAAATTGGGTTATTGGATAGTCAGGTTCTTATGATTAATCGAATAGGAGCAATGATTTATTCTGATGAAAGAATAAATGACTTTGAAGAAAGAATAACAAAATCAATGAAACTAGAATTGTCTTTCCCTAATAATTTTGATCCAAGAGAAACATACTTAAATATATATGAATTGGTGACTGTTGACACAAAAAAATATATCATTTTAGAAATAGATTATGCAGATTTTAGATTACCTGAAATATATAAATACTTTGAAATAAAAGATATTCAATAGACCTTTCATCTTCAGCCAAGCTTTCTTAAGCCGCAGAGAATGGAAACCTACCATTACCCTCTCCTATCGGTGTTCATCCGTGTCCATCGGTGGTAATCTTTACTTATCCCCAAACAACCCAGCCACTCTCTCAAGCTCCCCTTGTATTTTAGACGATGACGGCAAATGACCCGAAAGCGCCAATTGCAAAAATTCAATTCCTTTCGGCGATTCTTCAAAGCGAGACACGAGATGAAAATGCAAATGAGGCACTGCTTCCGAAACAGTAATCGTATAAAGTTTTACTGGTTTAAAATGCTTATAAATCCATTCGGTAGCAAGCTTCATGCATTCCCCGAGTTGCATAAACTCTCCGTGAATCAAATCATTATAAGCCTCAACATGACGCTTGGGCTCAATGTATAAATAACCCGGAGCATTCTTAGAAAGCTCAGCATGTCTCACAACAAAATGAAATGTCTCGCCGGCGAGCATCGGAATTTCTTTAGAATGATGAATATCACAAATTTTACAACTCATAGTTTTAACCTTTAATAATTATAATTGTGCAAAGTGGTCACCCTGAGGCTCTCGAAGGGCGACGTTACTAAATAAAGCCATGGATTCGACACGTTCGTCAGGCTCAGTGCAGGCTTGCTCACCATGACATTGTTTATTCATGATTATTTTATCTATGTTCATCCGTGTCCATCCGTGGTAATCAGTTTTTTATTTCTTCCTATTCAATAAATACACAGCGGATATAGCTAGTAATCCACCAACAATCGTAGTCCACTCGGGGGTTTCTCCGAGTAAGCCCCAACTACTGAGCATGGCACTTGCGGGAACGAGAAATATAAAAGAGCTAGCCTTTGCAGAGCCAAGTTTCGAAGAAACAATAAAATACACAGTTGTTCCGAATGAGGTAGAAATAGAGCCGAGGTAAAACATATTTATCCAGAAATTAGAATCAAAAGAAAGCGCTGCAAGAAAATCATACTGTAGCGCCATACAAAAAGAAACCACAGTTCCAATTCCATAGAGATATAAGCTATACGTAATCGGAGAAACAAAACTTTTAGACTTTGCAGTGATGATACTCAAAACCGCCCAACTAAATGCGGCAAATATAAAGTAAACGTTACCACCTGCTAGAAGGGAATCGAGTGAAATACTCCAGACTTTTAAAATGATGAGACCACCTGTAAGCCCTAGCGCCAAACCGAGATATTCCAGTCGCTCCATTTTATATTTATACAAAATAGCTAAAAGAAAAAAATTCACAATTGGATTTAGTGTCGTCACGAATACTCCACCCACTCCAGGCAGACCATTTCGCAGACCAAGAAAAAAAAGTGCATTATAAAAAAGCATTACGAGTCCACCGGCTACTGCATACGAAATTCCTTTTTTCGGAATTCGAAAACTGTCCTTCGTAATCCAGAGCACAGGAATTAGTGATATAAACGTAACAAGAAGTCTCCAAAATAAAATTACTTCGAAGTTTGTATAATTAGTAATCATCTTGGCAGACGCCCAGCTTCCACCCCAAATAACCATCGCGAAGATAACTACATAAATTAAATTCAAGTTCAAGCAAGCCTCATGATTCCAGTTTTAGAAATTAACCTGATTTGCAAATCTAAAATTCTTGCCAAGATACCTGCATTTTTTACAATACGATTAGAATGGAAAATGAAGAGATAGAAGAGATAAAACCAATCCGAAAGAATTTATTTTCTATTCATAAGCTAGGCTATGCACTCGGAAACCGACCGCAAGTAGAATGCATCCTATGTGGAGTCGTAGAAAAAAACCCTGACGTTCCAAATCTCACCATTCACGAATCCACGCACTGCATTGTTTCCATTAATTTATTTCCTTACAATCCGGGGCATATCATCATTTTCCCCAAACGTCATACAATCATTATTACCGACCTCAGCGACGAAGAAGTTTTAGACATGCATAAAATGCGAGTGAAAGCGATTCAGACTATTTCAAAAGCATGGAGAGCGCAAGGTTTTAACGTCGGTTACAATCTCGGAAAAAATAGCGGCGGCTCAATTCCACATATTCATGAACATATCGTCCCACGCTTCATCAATGAAGTAGGATTCTTAGATGTATTAGACAACACGCGTGTCGTAATTTACGATCCCTATCAGATGCTCGAAGAAATTCGTAGACTCTGGAACAGCGACAGCGTGGCTAATTAATATAATGCATCACGAAATCATAAAAAAGCAAACCATGTGGCGAGTGAGAATTTTAACTGCGACCTGGTTTTCTTATGCAGGATTTTATTTTTGTAGAAAAAATTTTGCAATCGCAAAGTCCTCGATTCAAGAATCCCTCGCAATCACTAGCTCTGACCTCGCCCATATTTACACAGCGTATTTAATTGCGTATATGCTCGGGCAGTTTACAATGAGTATCCTCGGACCGAGAGTTGCGACAAGAATTTTACTTTTAACGGGTATGGGAATTTCTGTTGCCTGTAATATTATTTTTGGATTTTCTTATCTCATGGGACCTGCGGGTTACTTGCCTTTTCTTCTTTTTATGGTTATCAATGGTTTCGCCCAAGCAGCAGGCTGGCCAGGAAACGTAGGAGTCTTGAGTAACTGGCTCGCACGAGAAGAGCGCGGGCGGATAATGGCTGTTTGGGCTACCTCTTACCAACTGGGAAGTATCTTAGCAAAAGTGTTTGCTGCTTTTTTACTTGGCTATCTCGGTGCCACCTGGTCGTTCTGGGGAGCTTCGGCAGTTTTATTTGGAGTATGGATTTTATTTTATTTCTTAGAGCGTGACAATCCCGAAGATGTTGGGCTCGATCCTATCATCGAAGAAGTCGAAGTGCCGGTTGAAACAAACACGCATCACGAATCCTTTTTAAAAGGGTGGAATAATAATGTTCTCCTCTCCGTGTTTTTTATGGGTTGTGTTTACTTCGTCTTTAAATTTTTACGTTATTCGCTAGATAGCTGGGCACCGATGGCAATCGAAAAATTATTTCACCAAACCAAAGAGCACTCCGGCTATATATCAACGCTCTTTGATTGGATTGGCTTTACAGGAGTCGTAGTTGCCGGTTGGGTATCAGACAAATTCTTTCACGGCAAAAGGCACCAAACAATTTTCATCATGACCTGCGGAATGTTCATCGCATTTACAGTAATGGCATTTGTCGGAGTCAAGAGTGTATGGGCGTTTGCCGCTTGCCTCGCCTTCTGTGGTTTCATGCTTATGGGTCCTGACTCCCTACTAGCAGGCGTTGGAGCCATCGACGTAGGCGGGCGCAAAATGGCAATTGTCGCTGCTGGAATTATAAACGGGCTTGGATCTATTGGTCCAATTTTTCAAGAAGAAGTAATCGGTTGGATTTTAGATAGATATGAATTTCATTTTACTTTTTATATGATGATTGGAATTTGCGCGTTAGGAATTGTCGGCAGCGGCTACTTGAGTTATCGCTCTCAGACTGGTAGTTCGAATTTGTGAAATGCATTTGTATTCGTAGAGACGTAGCGCGCTACGTCTCTACTTACGACCTCCCTTCCCCTGAATCTATAGCATTGTCTTTTAAATTCACACCGGATATTTTTTTACGGAGAGATTCTTCTACGAGATAAAGGATTTTTGCAACGGCTAATGGATAATCCAACCCGCCTTCGCGGATATTAGAAATACAATTGCGTCTTTCGTCTGTCGTCCCCGGTTTTGTTTTATAGGTGAGATAAACTCCTAGACTATCAGGAGAGCTTAAACCAGGACGCTCGCCTATGAACACGAGGCTAATATCTGTTTTCTGCACAAAGGAAATTTCATCGCCAATGGCAACTCTTCCATTTTTCACAAGAGCGATAGGCGCGAGTTTAAATCTTTTTTTGTTTAGTGCAGGTAAAAGAATTTTAAATAGCGAAATAATATTGTTTTCAATAGCAGCACTCGAAAGCCCATCGACTACGATTAGAGAAATGAAACTAGTAGATGTATTTTTATTTTTTATCTTAGAATGTTTCTTTAAATTCGTTTTAGAATTTTCATTTAAAATTCTACCTAGATCCGGGCGGGTAAGATAGATTTCCCTCGTCTGGCAAGCACTTTCCATTTCAATGAATGTAAGCTTTTGTTTTCTAAATGAATCGCGAATTTTTTTAAAATTAATTTCAGTCAAGACAGCATCTCTTGCCTTCGCATGAGCCATTTGAAAATTGAGTAACTCTTTAGTAGGAACAGCAACCCCACTTCGTCCGATTCCTATACGCGCAGAAGTGTATTGTTTAAGCTTAAACCATGGATCTGTATTTTTATTTAGAGTAGTTTCCTTCTTCATGAGGCAAGTATGAAAAAGAATATTCTTACTGGCAAGAATTTAAAAAGAGAATGACAGATTCCATATCCTATTTTTTTGTAAAATAAAGAAATTTAAAACCCACCTAAGATAAGATTGTCTTTCTTTCTTTTGTGGAGAAAGGATATTTTATGGTTATTTCAAAAAACAAAGTCGTCGCAATCGACTATACGTTAAAGAACACAGAAGGAGAAGTGATTGATTCTTCCGAAGGACAAGAGCCTCTCGTTTATATTCAAGGAATTGGAAACCTCATTCCTGGACTAGAAGAAATTTTAGAAGGCAAAGCAGTTGGCGATACGTTTAATGCCATTATTCCTCCCGAAAAAGCCTATGGGAATTTCGATGAGAATCTAGTGCAGCTAATACCAAGTAAACACTTCGAGCAAATTCCTAACCTAGAAGTAGGAATGCAGCTACAGGCTAACATGGGCGGCGAAGTGCGTGTAGTCACTGTTACCTCCATCGAAGAAGCAGAAGTCCAAATTGACGCAAACCACCCGTTAAGCGGAGAAACACTTAACTTTGATGTTACAATCAAGAGCATTCGTGATGCAAGTGAAGAAGAATTAGAGCACGGGCATGTACATGGAGAAGGTGGACACCACCATTAAAATTCTGCAAGCATCTTCACAGTAGTCTTAGATTTAGGAATCATCTTCTCATCTAAGATTTGCATTTTTAAAAGCCAGTCTTCAAATTCAGGGGCTGGCTTAAGCCCCAAAACTTGTCTCGCGTATAACGCATCATGAAACGAAGTGCTCTGATAGTTTAGCATGATGTCATCTGCTCCGGGAATTCCCATTATAAACGTGCAACCCGCAACTCCTAAAAGCGTAAGTAAAATATCCATATCATCTTGATCTGCTTCTGCGTGGTTTGTGTAACAGATATCGCATCCCATTGGAAGTCCGAGTAACTTTCCACAAAAATGATCTTCCAGTCCAGCGCGTATTATTTGTTTGCCGTTGTATAGATATTCCGGTCCAATAAATCCAACAACTGTATTTACAAGAAGCGGACTAAACTTTCTTGCCACTGCGTAAGCTCTGACTTCGCAAGTTTGCTGATCTAAGGCAAAATTAGCATTAGCCGAAAGCGAACTCCCCTGCCCTGTTTCAAAATACATGATATTATTTCCAACACTTCCTCGCTTTAGCGACAGCCCTGCTTCATATGCTTCCTGGAGCAATTTTAGATTTACCCCGAAACTGGAATTAGTTTTTTCTGTGCCACCGATAGATTGAAATACTAAGTCAACAGGTGTTTGTTTATTGATAGCTTCGATTGTATTTGTAACATGAGTCAATACACAGGACTGAGTAGGAATTTTGTATTTCTCTCTTACCCCATCTAGCATTTTCAATAGCTCTATCGCATTATGGACATTATCCGTAGCAGGGTTAATTCCAATAACCGCGTCACCGCTGCCAAGAAGCAGCCCATCGATGAGACTCGCGGCAATTCCCTTTAAGTCGTCAGTCGGATGATTGGGTTGCAGTCTAGTAGAAAGTCTTCCGGGAAGCCCAATTGTATTTCTAAATTTCGTAATGACTTCGCATTTTCGAGCGACAGAAATTAAATCCTGGTTGCGCATAATCTTAGAAACCGCAGCAACCATTTCAGGCGTAATTCCATCTTTTATTTTTTGTAAATCCTTAGTCGTTGTATTTTCTGAAAGTAAGTGTTCTCTAAATTCACCAACTGTTAAATCTGCGATTAGTTGAAATGCTTCTTTGTTGTGAGTATCTAAAATAAGTCTTGTGACTTCATCTTTTTCATAAGGAATTAATTCTTCTTCTAGAAATCGTTTGAGTGGAACTTCAGAAAGAGCCATTTGTGCCGCGATTCTTTCCTCTTGTGTATTAGCCGCAACTCCTGCTAAAATATCTCCCGATCGAAGAGGAGTAGCTTTTGCCATGAGAACTTTTAGATTTTTAAACTGGTAGGTCTTTCGGCTAACGACTGTCTTATACATGGTTCTTTCCTCTCAGGTAAAAATAGAAATAAGAATAAGCAATACTTAAAATCAAAATATAAAAAATTCCAATCGTAAAATTAAAAATAAAAAGAGAAACAATACAAACAATCGCAAGCACAAGAGCGACGATGGGCGTAATTGGAAAGAAAGGAACTTTAAATGAGCCTTTAATATGCGGATGATTCTTTCGCAAAAGTAAAAGCGCAAACATAGAAATAATATATAATGTAAGAGCACCAAAGCAAGCAATCGTAATAATCTCAGAAGTTTTCCCTGTAAGAAGTGCTATGATTCCAATCCCTGTATTGGCTAATAACGCACTAGCCGGAGTATGAAACTTTGGACTAATCACTCCAAGGGGTTTCGGTGCATAACCCACTCGCGCAAATTCATAAGTAGCCCTTCCGGATGCAAGTATGATTCCATGAAAAGATGCGACTAATCCAAATAAGCCGATTGTAATTAACATATGATAGAGCGCAGAATCC
>JANYCR010000440.1 GCA_025360185.1 Leptospiraceae bacterium
GTATATTCGTTGTAAAAGAACTTCTTTCGCCCTCTTCCATCTCCTACTTTAGTCGCTTTCGCAACCTTCGGAAACTTCCAACAGACTCACTCGATGCTCTGAATGTTTTTCCACATTATTTCTAACCCTTTTTATGTCAAACCACTTTTGTATTTTTTGTCCCGTTTTTTTTAATAAAAAAATAACGCGTTTGACAAAGATTTTAGAATTCGATAAGTATAAAAACATGTCCATGAACCAATTAGATTCTCAGTATGATATGGAAATCGTAACTGAAAATGAAAAAGAAATAAGAATTAAAACCTACAGAACCTCTAGGCATCTCGAAGAAAGAGTTCAGGAAGTTTTAGGGGAAATTCTAAAAAGGCACAATCGTGAGCGGCTAACGCCGATTCTCTACACAGTTTTAAAAGAACTTATCATCAATGCTACGAAAGCAAATCAGAAGAGAGTTTTTTTTGAAGAAAATAATTTTGATATTAAAAATGCAGAGCACTATGAAGTAGCAATTAAGCAATATAAAAAAATCTTCAGTGAGAATATGGGTGAGATATATGCACCTAAATGTAAGTTAAAAGATTATTATTGTATTATAATCTTCGAATACAATGAAAGCGGATTAAAAATAGAAATTAGAAATAACACAATCATAGCAAAGCAAGAAGAAAAATCTCTTCGAGAAAAACTCGCAATGGCTATGGGTTACGATGATTTGGCGCAATTTTATATGGATAACGCGGATAATACAGAGGGTGCTGGACTCGGGCTAGCACTCATTATCATTATGATGAAAGGAGAGGGCATTGACCCAAACCTTTTTCGAATATCTATTACTGACGAATATACTTCTGCAAGATTAGAAATACCATTTACTGATGAATTTAAAACAATTAGAAATTAAAACACTTAGCACCTAATGACAATCCCTATATCAGTATGTATTATCACTCTAAACGAGGAAGACAATATTAGACGTTGTCTATCAAGCTTAGATTTTGCAGATGAAATTATTATCGTAGACTCCGGATCAACGGATAACACGACAGTAATCGCTCGAGACTTTTCTAAAACATCTATTCATTATCGTAAATTCGATACATATATCAATCAGAAAAATTATTGTAAGAGTCTTGCAAGAAACGAATGGATATTAGCCCTGGATGCGGATGAAGAAATTTCTGTTGATTTAAAAAAAGAAATCTTAGCCTTGACAGAAGAAAATGTAAAAGACCTTTCAGGTGTTTTCATTCCACGACTTAGTTTTTATATGGGAAAATGGATTCGTCATGGTGGATGGTATCCCAATTACCAGATGCGTTTTTTCAGAAAAGAGCGTGGAGAATTTTCCGGTTTCCTAGTTCACGAAACTGTTTCGATTCAAGGCAAAGTTTCTTATTTCAAAAATCCGCTTCTGCATTATTCTTATCGGAATATTTCCGACCATCTAAAATTCATTGACAGATACTCAGAATTATGCGCTGTAGAAAAATTTAAAAAAGGTAAAAAGTCAGGACTTACCCTTGCAATTGCAGAAGCGATATGGAAATTCATTTCCATGTACATTGTGCGGTTTGGATTCTTAGATGGGAAGACAGGGCTAATTATAGCTATCCTCGGATCCTATTATAACTTTTTGAAATACATAAAGCTCTACGAGATGCATCGTAAGAAAAAAATAAAAGATTATTCGACTGAAAACTAAGCCGTCATTCCAGTTAAGTTTCGACCTATTGGCGCGACATCGGCAATAGGTTTGAACTTGGCGATAGTGTGAGTGAAGCGAAAGGATGAAATTTCGAGGGTGTGACACTTACGCTTATGAGTAATCTCTCTTACGTCGAATAGACGTTATCAAATACTTTAGAACTCAATGTTTTACTTCTTCTCTGGTTCTATCGTTCTTTTGAAGTATTCTTTTATTTTTGCAGAAGGTTCTGATGGTGAATAGATTTCGTCTCTATAGTGTTTCCATTTTTTACACGAAGGAAGGTGATTGCCAGAACGATCGCAAAATTCGTCCTCACAAACACTACCAGCATTAACTTTCCTTTTTACAAAAGTTTTAGATTTAAAAATATAAATAAACAACGTTTCAGTTCCACCAGAAGAACAATCATCACCTTCCCCTCCTTCATAACCAAATCTCACAATTTCTTCATCTATATAATAGATTTGTCCCATTGGCTCAAAGTCTAGGTCGGTAAAAACGATATTATCCTTATCATCTAAAATAACATTTATACATGTTGAATAATTATATAAACTACACCCTTCTCCATCAGTTGTTTTATTAGGAAAGAGTGTATAGATGGTAAAATTAGAATTAGATTTCTTTTGGTTAAATTGAATTTGCGACCAATTCCATTTTTCATCAATTCGCAATTCACTTGAAAGACGGTAACTTTTCTTTTTCTCTGGAATTTTTCTTTTAACAAACTGAAACACCTTATCAAACCGCGCAAATTCTTTCTTATCCAATAAATACCCATCGAACGCATAACCAGTCTTATCCTTCCACTTGGCTTCCACCCATTCCCCAGACAAATAATAGTTAATAGAAAGTGTATTTCCCGTTTTACGAAGTATTTCAACTTCTGATCCATAGGGAAGCGTAATAATATTCTTTGCATTCAAATCAGGTGCTTCTCTAAGTCTAAGTCCCGCTGCGGCAAATACATATTTGACTTCGTTTGGTTGGGTTGGAGTTGTGGATTCTTTTGTTAGTTGGTTACAATGGATGGAATGAAGAAGTAGGAAAAATAAAGTGATTTTGGGAAAATTCATTTGATATTTAGCGTTTCGTCGTTGTCGGCATCTTGTCTTTGCTTTTTCGCAATCGTCGGCATCTCGATACAAAATCCGCATCCCATCAGAATGAATAAGTCCTTATACTAAATGAGCGGATTTCACTCGATGACCGGATTTTTTATTATAAACCACAATCAAAGATAAACCTAAACTGTAAAGTTCGGTCATTGAGTGAAATTTATTGCGAAGGCAATAAATTTTGTATCGAAATGCCCCTACTCCTATCTCCCTTCTACATGAAGCAACT
>JANYCR010000442.1 GCA_025360185.1 Leptospiraceae bacterium
GATTGGCAAGTTACTATCGCATTGGCTAAATACGATTATGCTCATAAGTAAAACTAAAATTAAATATTTCATGTTATTTACCCTCTAATGCATCAATCGTTAGATTTCTTAATTCCAAATGTCTATCTATCATAGTCTGAATAAAATTCGGATCCATCGAGTGGTAACCTTTTAATGCATCTTCTTTTAATTTAACAGCATCTACAATTCCCTGCGTTAAAAGTTCTCTTTGGTGTTCTAAATCTTCTTTATCAAAAGTAGGTGTCTGGAGTTTAACCATATTATAAAATTCATCATATTGATCGGGTAACGTTCGTTTTGTTCTTTTATGATTGTATGCTGAGAGATTGTCTAAAAATTTTCCGCTTCGCTTTCTGCCATCTTCATTTGTATTACCTGCCATCGCATCCATCGTATAGTAACTCTGTATATCTCCATAGGTTAATGTATATTTACCGCTTACAGGAAAAGGTAAGTTAGATGTTCCGTATAGAGTTTGAATTCCTACCATGTCATCAGTACTGATTTGATCAATTCTTCCAGTTTGTGGAAATTTATACATCACGCTACCTGGCTGTGGATCAGTACCTGTTCGGGCTTGGCAATCATTATTTGTATCCCCTGACTTACAATGTCGCAAGTCCTGCCATATACCCGAAAACTTTTAACGCTTCTGTTTTTAAATTCTTAACGTCATCGTCGCTTCCAATATGGTTCCAACTAAAATCAGAATTATTCATTTGAACATCAGCGTGTACAATATTTTCTCCACAACTCCAAACAAATACGCAACTAGAAGCGCTACAGTCAGGATCAAGATTTGATTCTGCAAAAAAAACTGATTCCCCTTGCGGTCTATCGTTTGTACCATTACATTGTATATCATCATAACTTACGGGCTTATCTAGGGTAATACCCCAAAATTTATAGGAAAAACGAAACCCACCTTTTTGAAACCATTCTCCTGATGCGTCTAAAAATTCTTTTACAATTAAAGGTTGATTCCTAGAACTTTTGAATCCAACCAATATTGGATTTACAAAAAAGCCAACGACGGGATTCAACCCTCCCCACCTAGATTTACTTTCAGATAAATACATCCAATTCATTGTAAAAAGGATAATCAATAGTATACTTAACTTTGTTTTCATAACTTTACCTTCAGTGAAAATTACTGACAAGAATTTGATGTTATATGCACATAGGAATTTGTAGGATCCAAAATATTCATTTTATTATGATCTATATAACCGCATTGAAAACCTGCTCGGTCAATGGAATCGAAGTGTACTGAATACTGATCTGTTGTGGGAAATCCCAATTTGCCGGCAGGTCCACCTTCTTGGATATAACGATCCAAAAGTAAACCGGAAACAGAAAAAGGGACTCCA
Source organism: Leptospiraceae bacterium (assembly GCA_025360185.1). Classification (GTDB taxonomy): domain Bacteria; phylum Spirochaetota; class Leptospiria; order Leptospirales; family Leptospiraceae; genus UBA2033. The sequence continues at coordinate 1,392 of JANYCR010000442.1, forward strand.
AATTTTGCATTTGAGTCAACGCCCAAATCTCCAATCTGTTCAAGATAAATTCTACCACCTCTATAATTTCTATAATAGCCACCGTACGTGCCGACACCGTTTACCGAGTCGGCAGCTTTTTTTGGAATTATTTTAGTTAGAGAAGTTTCTTTTCCATACCAACCGATAGCAATTGCTTTCTTCTTAATTTTTTTACCTGGTCCATCGTTGTCTAATTCTATTACTGGTTCGGGATAATCACTATTAGATGGAACTTTATTCCAACCTATTGCTTTTAACTTTGTTCCTATCACTTGTCCCCAAAGTTGATACCCGCCCGGACCGATATGCTCAAAGTCCTGAAAAAAAGGAAAGCCCACATCTTTATCCGGAGTGGTGAGTTGTCCCATATATTTCCTGTATATCCCAGTTTTTGGAACCCAAAAACTCTGTGCAAATGGATTTGTTCCCTGCGTATTAAAGTAATCATATAGAGGTTCGTAATCTACGTTATTCGGAAAATTTGCTTTATAAGAAGGTCCAATATCCTGTGCTATTCTATCGTTAATACATGCCTGTGTTATACTTCCCATTCTAAGTAGCGGCGAATCAAGTTTACTCTCACCTCCATCTGCCGGCGTTGCCTGTCCAGCATTAAGAACATCGACTGTAATAAAATTAAATACCGTATCTTCAACCTCTCCATTTAGCCAAAGTGCTCCTCCTATCGGTGCACCTATTGGATTATCTAAATATGTATTTAGTGCAGTATAATTCGGACCGGCGTCTGGATTTTGCTCCACTAAATTCTCTCCAAATTTTTTAAACTCTTTTGCAATCGTTTCATAGTATTCCTTTGCTGCCTTTGCTAATGAAGCGCAATACCCTGGGCTAATCGCGCATAGCCACCAAGGGATTTTTTGTGGTGGAATAAATGTTTCATCGAAGGGTCTACATATTGCCTGTCTACTGACAACTAAAGAATTATACGGCTTAATGGCTTTAGAGATAATCGGAATTGTCCCCTCTAATAAAACTTTTTTCCCGTTCTCAATATGCCAATCCACCATAAAAGTAATATTATCCACTGTATGGTTTACCAGTTGGCTACCCAGGAAAGGAAAAACCACTATCGGGGCTGTAGAGACCATTGCATTTAATACATCATTTCCGCCTATCATCAGAGTAGAGGATAATTGAGATTTTCCATTAAAAATATGGGGAGGCTAGATTGGAAGAAACCAAGCCTTCTCTAACACTGAAATACAATGGTCATCTGTAATTTTAGAATCCCACCAATTTACATCTGTGTTTTCAAGGCTAATACCCATTTTTCCCAAAACGTCATTAGTGGTAAAGCCTGCCCATCCGTAATTTTTTACATATACAGGAACGTAGTTTGGCTTTCCAAAGATGGAGAAGTAATCACTCCAAGAATCAATCAATGGCACGGTTCCACCGTAATATCCCTGCTGACCATACTGCGGAAAATAAGGATATGCCGGTCCTATAATCCCATAAAACTGCACGAAGTCAGAAAGACTATCTCCCCATTTGGTAACATGGACTTCTTTTCCTTCGTAACTGGTTTCTATTTTATCACGGATGTTTTTTTTGACTATTGAATCGGGATAGGGTTTCGCCAAATCAGCTTTAATCGCTGTGATAATATTTTTGCGATTTTCAAGAGCATTTACATCACAGAACTGTATTTCTGGTATGCAGTCAGTAATAGGTAATGCCAACGTACGTGGATCTTTACGGAGGTAATTCGATAGAATAAATTCATCTATAGTTGAATGAATTTTACCTAGTGGATTCTCAATGATGGGCGGTGATAATTGAATGCCTTCAAAATTTTTATCACAGGTTAAACTATTATGATCACCCGGAAATGAAAATATTCCCCGAAAAGAAACCGTCAGTAATAAAAAAAAATGTAGAATACCTTTTGTAGACTTATTCATATTAACCTCATATTTGTTCGTTTCATCCTTTTTTAAAACACATGACATAATTCGATGTATCCTTACTCTGAGCACCGACACCCCCACTGTAAATATTACCAGCACCAAAGCCAGAATCCCAATAATAATCAGTTCCGCTCACAGGAAGTTCATCAGCGCGATTTGCTAAATATTTACTCAGATTATATTCTTTTCCCACCGAGAAAGAATATTCGTTATCCCAATTTAAACCTGCTGTTTTATCATTAATGCAACTTGCTCTTGCCGGACTCAGAGTTTTACTTTGTTTGCCAATGCTATCATCACATGCGTTGTCATTGGTTGGACAAGCTTGTAGTTTCTGCGCACTATAGTAATTAGCCGCAGATCCAGTACCCTTACAGTCATTCTGCGCGCTTCGATAGACTTGCCCTTGGATGCATTTCTTTATATAATATCTTACGTTGATAGATTCTGTTTTTCCTAAGGGTAGTAGACAATAATCAGTACCCCGGATAATAACCTCTGCAAGGGTAATAGTCCCATCTTTATTATCAATAATTCTGTTTTCTGAATATCCCATAAATCTTCCGATAAAGCAGACAAATAAAACACTCTCATTGAATTTCTTCAATGTAGCAGGCTTTTTCTTTTCTCCAATAACAGGAACATTCTCGCAGTGGTTAAATGCTATTAGGCTCACTAGAGACAGTATTAATAGTGGTTTCATATTACTTGCCTCACTTTATTTATAAAATTAGTATTTGTTATAATGCGATCGATGCTAAGGCAGACTGTCAGTTCGAGCGAAACGAAGGGAAGTCTATAACTACTAGCGGATAATGTCTGTTGTATTTGTAGTTCTCGACTATCGCACGAAAAAGCCGTGCTGCTCGAACTGACAACGAGACTCCAAGAATCAATCAAAGGTATTGATCCACCATAGACTCCCTGCTGTCCATATTGCGGAAAATACGGATATGCCGGTCCTATAATCCCATAAAACTGTACAAAATCAGAAAGACTATCTCCCCACTTGGTGACATGGACTTCTTTTCCTTCGTAACTGGTTTCTATTTTATCACGGATGTTTTTTTTGAC
>JANYCR010000462.1 GCA_025360185.1 Leptospiraceae bacterium
AATCATTGTCGCATTATGGTTATATACCCATAAGGAAGAGAAGAAACCCAAGCGAGTTAATTTTAAAAAGAAGAAGAATTAGTATAATCCTATTTCTCAAAAAAATTTTCGTTTGGAAGTCTTCCTATAGAGTCCTTGGAAAATTCAGGCTTGATTCGATTTAGATAATACATATCTACTAAGCCTTTATTTTTTGCATTTACTTTGCCTCTATATTCACAATCAAATCTAGATTTAATTTCTTCATAGGTTGTGCTTGAAATATTAATCCTACCCGGAGTACCACTTGACTCCATTCGACTTGCGATATTTACCGTATCGCCCCATATATCGTAGGCAAATTTCTTCTCACCTACTACGCCCGCCATCGCAGGTCCCGAGTGGATACCAATGCGTAACTCCCAATAAGGAACGTTAACCGCTTCCTTTATCGCTTTTAATTCATTCATAATAGAAAGAATTTCCAGTGCAGCCAGACAACAATCCAGTGTTTTTGTTTTGCTCAGTTTTGGAATTCCACCCGCACACATATAACTATCGCCTATCGTTTTCAATTTTTCTAAATTATAAATTTCTAAGACTTTATCAAACTTTGAAAAACATAAATCGAGCTCTTTGATTAATTCATGTGGAGTTAAATCTTCTGCAATCTTTGTAAACCCTACAAAGTCTGTAAACATAATCGTTACGTTTTCAAAGTATACGGGCTGAACCGTTCCCTTCTCTTTAAGCTCTTCTGCGACTAGCTCGGGTAAAATATTCAAAAGCAATTTGTCCGATTTGTTTCTTTCTTTTTCTGCTTCTATTTGCGCTATCATTGCAATCTTCTTTTCGATTTCCGCTTGTAACCTGGCTTTATCTGCATGTTGTTTTGCTTCTTGCAATTCCGTAAATAAATTAGAGCCATGTATGATTCCTGCTAATTGCTCACCGAGTATCGAAAGCTTTGTCATATCGTCTTTGGTTAATTGTAATTCGCCGACATTGTATAAATCCAAAAAACCAATCGGTTCGTTTTGTAAAATCAAAGGGATCATAAGTAGATTTTCTGCTTTAATTAATTTAATTAGAAATAATTCTTCTTCATTGAGAACAGAATATCTTACTTTTGAATATATAAGTTTTTTAGATTTAAAGGCAATTGCATGTGCTCCTTTTACATTCTGAACTCTTGTTTCTGTGTTTATAACATTCTTTACCTCTTCGAGGGAAATAAAATCTGGAAGAGAATAATCTATTATTTTCAGTCTCTGCTTGTCAGAGCTAACACTGCTTAACCCATAATGTTGAATATTAAAATTTGTACTGATATAGTTGTGCACTTTTTGCATAATGGTTTTTATATCTAAATCTTCATTTAGACTTTTAATAAGAGAATTTAATTCTTCGATTTCTCTTTTTTGTTTTTCTGTCCGGAAAAGTAAATTAACAGTATTCACAACTCCTGCAATTTGGGAACAAAATACATTTATCTTTTTTATATCCGCTTTGTTTAATTGCATCGGGCTTTCAATATTCGAAAATGCCATGAGCCCGATTGCTTTTTTATTCATCAGCAAGGGAACTTCTAGTAAAGAAAGCGAGCCTGTTGCATTTCTAATTTCTTTATCAATAGGGAATTTTAGTTTCGATAAATTCTTTACGAAAAATGGACTCTTCCTTTTCCATACGATAGCCGATATACCACCGTCTTTATTTAGAGGGATTTGTAATTTCTCCATATACTGGTAGGCATTATCAGGTATTTTTGTATGACTATATATTTTAAATGTCTCAAGATATAGCTCCTTAGCATCAGGCAAATACAACCAAACAGCAGCAATATTATATTTCTGATAAACATACTTTGAAATTTCAATGAATACTTGCCTCAAATCAGAATAAGAATTAATTACATTGGTAAAATTATTCAATGCCTCAATATCCTCTTTCGAACTATTCAGTTCTTTCGTTCTTTCACTTTTAATTCAAGTGACTCAGTCAACTCTTCCACTTTTTTAAAAGCCTTTGAGAACTTTAAAGAAAGAATCATTGCCTGAGAAAATATCATTGCCACAAGAGCATAAGGACCAAAAAATCCAGTCTGGATAATTTCTCTTGAATATAAAATATCCTGGATGATTGCAGCGGATAATACTAAGAAACCAAATAAAGAAATAAAAGAATATTCAATCCTTTTTATTACCGAATAAATAATTATATACATTAAATAAATAATACTTGCAAGAAGTACAAACTGGTATATTTCCGCAGTATGAGAGAAAATTCTAACGGGCGTTGAAATTGCAAAAATAAAAAAGCTGCTAGCTATTAAATAGGCTAGATATATGATATACTTATTTGATTTTTTTTGAATACTGAGGGTAAAATAATGAATAGCCACAGGAACACAAAAATAAATTGAGCCATACTCAAGTAAGCAGTAAAACTTATATCCAAGCTGAGGAAATGCTTCCACAAATAAATATTCACTCGTGGAAAGTAAACGAATAAGAACTATTATACACAAAATTGAAAAGTATAAAGGAGAAGATTCTTTTCTTCTAATCGACCATATGAGTAAATGATAAATTCCAATAATAAAAATAATTCCAATTACAAATAAATCCGTTCCTCGCCTTTGGTTGACTAAAGATTGGATTTGGTCTGATTTCCCTAAATAAATATGATTCCATAAGCCACCCAACCTATTATGATAATTAGAAACTTGCACGATGATTTCTAAACGATTGCGGGTAACTTTAATAAACCCAAGTGTCGGCAAATGCATAGCTTGGGCTTTATCTTTCTCTCTGTCAACTATGCCAACCGATTGGATTAATTTAGAGTCTACATAAATACGATAGGCGGTGCCTTGGTATTCACTTCTGAGTGCAAATACTTCTCCAACTAAATGATCCGATAGTAAAACCGATAGGCGATAAGTTGCATATCCCTCTCCTCCCAGGATAGTCGAATTATCTTGCATCTTATGCCCATTCCAGGAATGAGGTGTTGGCATATAATCAGGAGTAGACGCAATAGCGCTATTTTCTTTACAATTTGAAATGGAATCTTTGCAAGAAAAATCTTCAGAGGTAAGTAATTCTTGCCAATAAAACTCCCAATCCCCGGCTAATTTTTTGATTCCATCTCGATTGGAATTCGATTCAGGTTCAAAATTCCAATCTCGCAAATCTAGAACTCCCTTTACTGCCTTGGTTGCTGGTCTACTTTTTGATGCATGTCTACACGATAGTAGACAGAGGAGGACTATGACAAGACAGAGAAAAGATTTCATTTGACAATCAATTCTTTTTACCTTTCAAAAATCAAAACTTTTTATTATTTTATATGTCTTTATTTTCTTCGCCGGCATAATTTCCACTATCGCATTTTCCAAAATACAATACCACAGAATAAAGCTATTGCCACACAATATAAAACCAAATCAACTTTCTTCTGATGAGCAAGTGCTTGCGAATAACTAATATCTTCCCGTTTTGCATTGGTCATAGGATCTCGATGAAAAATTTTATGTAAAAGTATAGTCCATAGAGTTTTGATTTTACCATATAAAGGCGGATGAAAACTTCGAAGGTCAAGTCCACGGAAACTAATTTTGCGAATTGCATCTGCTTCCGGTTTCCATTTTATTGTAAAATTCTTTACCGCCTGTGAAATGATCTCATCCCTATTTGCAGAATTCATTTTCGACAATTGCTCTCCAATACAACCATCTAAAATAATCGCCATTTCCATAGCAGCGTTTACACCTTGACCTACCGGCGGAAATGGAGAGGCTGCATCACCGAGTAATACCAATTTGCCTGCGTGAAAGGAGGAGCAAATTTTAGCTCTGCCTGTAGAGATATTTTCTTGCTTTGAAAATTCTTCAATTGCCTTATCGCTTGCATAATTCGTTATAGCATTTTTTCCAGTGCTCAAATAATTTTTTAAAAGAAAAGCCTTAGCTTCTTCAAAAGATTTAAATTTTCTAGAGCCAGAAAATCCAATTTGGCAAAACCATAAAGGATCCGTCGGTCCATTCTTTCCATTGATTGCACCTGCAACTGCAAGGTAAGGTGGCATCCCGAAAATATAAAGATAACTTGAATTTAACTCATTTGTATTTTTATCAAAGGGGAGCATCATCGAATAATTACCATTATCCAGACTCGTAACTTCGAAGTCTTTATAAGTAGCTTTCATAAAACTACGCACACTAGATCCAGCTCCATCGCATCCAACAATCAAATCAAAGGTTTCCGTTTTAGTATCATTCTGATAAGATATAATGCCATTATCCGCATCTTTAACATTAGCCTCAGTTTCAAAACGAATCACTACATTCCCGCGAGAAGCAGTTCGCTCTATAATTTCTTCCTGGATTGCTTTTACAATATCACCACGAGAGCCAGTCCATCCATTTCCATGATAAGTTTCTTCTAAATTCGGATTAATAATTGGAAGACGAATTCCTTTGAACAAAATAAGATCCTTGTTGAAACGGTCTTTCATGTTTAGATATTCTACCGCACGAGCACCATGTCCTGTGATATCTATCGTATACGAGCGAAGCGGATTAAAAGAAGGAATATTTCTGTGATCGGGTGCTTTTTCAAA
>JANYCR010000470.1 GCA_025360185.1 Leptospiraceae bacterium
TTGAAGGGATTGTAAAATTCGGTTTGTTCTAGTTTCCCAGTGAGGGTAGAGTTCATATAAATTCATAGTCGATATTTCTCCACTACTTCATCAATATCCCCAATGCTAATCGAGCGAATCGCCGCTTCTGCATCGTTGATGATTTCAATGAGTCGTAAGTTTTCTGCTGGTGAAAAATCTTCCTTGAGAAATTTCTCTTTGTCTTTTCCTTTGAATGAATTGTTTTTAATTCCAATTCTGATTCGAATGAAATTTTTAGATCGAAGAGAAGTAGAAATAGAGGCTACACCTAGTTGTGCTTTCTCGTCTCCACCTTTTTCAACTACAATCTGACCTAGACTTAGATTCGTATCCTCGTGGATAACAACGATATCCTGCACTTTAATTTTTAGAAACGAAGCAATATAAAGTACAGACTCACCGGAGAGATCGCTAAAAGTTTGAGGCTTGAGTAGAACAACCTCATCCCCTTCGAAATCTCCCCTTCCAATCATAGATTTCTTTTTCTTAGTTTTAATTTCTACATTGATGTTATTTGCAATTACATCTAAGATTTTAAAACCAATATTCGCCCGGTTATTATTGTATTTATCTCCCGGGTTTCCAAGTCCTACGATTAGCTTCATAATTTAGCTAGCTATTTTTTCTTTGCAGCGGGAGCTTTTGCGGCAGCAGCAGGAGCAGCACCAGCTTTTGCACCAGCAGCAGCGGCAGGAGCTTTAGCAGCAGCTTTAGCACCGGCTTTTGATTTTGGATCAACAGCAACTTTCTCACTTCTCTCAGCGGCTAATATCGCTTTGGTTACGTTTACAGAAGTTACAATTGGGTCACCATTTGTAATAATTTCCCAGCTCTTTGGAACATCTAACTGACTTACTTTAATGCTTTGTCCAACTTCTAACTCGGTAACATCTACTATGATAAGATCTTTTAAATCTTCAGGAATAGATTTGATTTTTAATTCATGAATTAAATGCTCAAACTGTCCACCACTCTTAGATCCTTTCGCAACACCGGTAGTTCTCACACCGACTTTCGCTGTGATTTTTTTACCAGGAGTAACTTTATAGAAGTCGATGTGACGAACTCTATTGGTCGCAGGAAATCTTTGAATTTCTTTTACGAAAACCGCCGCTGTTCCTTCGCCTTCCATTTGCATGTCAAGAAGAGTTGCGCTTCTAATTCCAGTATTGATGATTTTATTGATTTCGGTTTCATCTACACTACCTGGAATTGATTTTCCTTCATAGATCACATTCACAGGAACGAGTCCTTTAGCACGTAGTCTATTGTTCTCATTTTTACCTGTTGTTGATCTTTTTGTTGCTTTTACTGTTAATCTACTCATTGTCTTAATCCTTTATTAAAATTACATTTCTCATATAAATAGCGAGCTAATAGATTCTTCATTGTGAATCCTGTCTATCGCGTTTGCGAATAATTTTCCGACCGAAAGCTGTGTTAAATTTTTAATCTTTTTTGATTCAGGAATTACAATTGTATCAGAAAGAATAATTTCAGAGAAGTTAACACTGTTTAGCTTCTCAGTTGCCTCGCCCGATAATACACCATGGGTAGCACAGCACATAACAGACTTTGCCCCCTTATTCAAAATAGCAACAGCTGCTTTAGAAATTGTTCCTGCTGTATCAATCATATCATCTAAAATAATACAGTGTTTGTTTTCAATATCTCCAATGACGTTCATAACTTCGGATTCATTTGCTCTTTGACGACGTTTATCAATAATCGCTAGACTTGCATTTACTCGTTTTCCTAAGAATCTAGCTCTTTCCGCCCCACCTGAATCGGGAGATACTATAACAAGATCTTGCATATTTTTGCTACGAATATATTCAACTAAGACAGGCGAATAATAGAGATGATCCACAGGAATATGAAAAAATCCCTGTATTTGGTCTGCGTGTAAATCCATAGTCAAAATTCTATCTGGACTCATAGATTGAACCAAGTCAGCGACTACTCTTGCCGATATAGGAACGCGTGGCTCTACTTTTCTGTCTTGTCTACCATAACCGTAATAGGGGATAACGCAAGTTATGCGTCTCGCAGAAGCACGACGAAGTGCATCTAATATTAATATGAGTTCCATCAAATGGTCGTTAGCAGGATTACTGATAGATTGAATCACGAATACATCGCGACCACGAACGTTCTCATCAATCTTTACAGATATTTCTCCATCGGAAAATTTCTTGAGTATAATTTTACCAACAGACATTTTTAGACTATTACAGATAGACTCTGCTAAGGGTTTATTAGAGCTTCCGGAAAATACAGCGAGATCGTTCATACTGCAATTTTTCCTTCTAGAATATAAGACTCTAACCTTTGTAAATCTTCCGGTGCATTAACACCTGAACTTTCTAAATGATTCAAAAGTTTAAGTGCGCCAGCCTTTTCGTTTTTAGAATTTGCAATCTTAATTAAATCCGGAAGATAGTATTCTCCCTGCGCATTATCCGTATTAACCTTCTTTAGGTTTTGAAATACTTCTGGCGAATTGAATATATAAGTACCTGTATTAATTTCTTTTACTTTGCGCTCTGCATCAGTCGCATCTTTTTCTTCAACGATTTGTTGAAGAACTCCCTCACTGTTACGGATAAGCCTTCCATATCCTTTGGGAGTTTCAATTTCTGCGGATAACACTGTTACGCTGTGATTATTATTTATATGAAAGGATGCGAGATTTCTAAAACTAGAAGCGGTAAGAAGTGGCACGTCTCCGCACGCGACTAAAAGGTTTCCGTGAAAATCTTTCAGGGATTCTTCACAACAAAGAAGGGCATGACCCGTACCAAGTTGTTCTTTTTGTTCGATAAAATGTATATTTTTATATAGTTTGCAAATTTCGATGACTTCTTCTTTTTTAAAACCAACAACAACGTAAATGTCTTTGATTCCAGAAGAAATAAGATTGTCCAGTACATGAAGAATGAGAGGCTTTCCATTCAAAAGAGTTGCCACTTTTGGAAGCTCAGATTTCATTCTGGTTCCTTTGCCGGCAGCTAATACCACGGCACAAATTTGATTTGTCTGGCTCATTCTCTTTTTTAGTTCCGATTATATGTAAAAAATTTTGCTGGGCTGCTAGGATTCGAACCTAGGGAATGGCTGGACCAAAACCAGCTGCCTTACCACTTGGCTACAGCCCAATTTTAGAAGCTGAATTGAATAAAGTAGTGCTTCGGATAGTTTTGAGTCATCCACTTCTGAATAGAACTCGCTTGCTCTATACCTTCCACAAATCCATATACACAAGAACCTGTTCCCGTCATGGAAGCAAAGCTACAACCTTGTATATATAAATCTTGCTTTAGCGCCTCAAGCTCAGGAAACTCGCTAAATGCATACCTCTCAAAGTCATTTTCAAATTTTTCTCGGAGTTTTGACCAATCCCCTTGCTGTAAAGCAAAGGATAAATCTTCATCCAAGAGACTCCATGATTTTTGACCCCAGTCACTTTGTAAAGGTTTTTTCAGGCTAAAGTAAGATTCTTTTGTATTAATCGAAAAGGGTGGAATAGAAAGAATACCAATTCCAGGAGCAAGGGAAATGCTTTGTAAAATTTCTCCTATTCCAGAGACATGGGCATGGGCAGGACGAAGAAAGAAAGGCACGTCTGCTCCAATGCTAGAAGCCATTTTTTGCATCGGGACCAACAGTTCAGGAAAATCTCCAAATAAATAAGTCAGCAAAGAAGCAGCATTCGTACTCCCTCCTCCTAAACCACCACCGGGCGGAATACGCTTTGTTAAATGAATATCAACTCCATCTAAATCATTTTTTATTTGCTTTGCTTTTTCAAAAGTTTTAAAAAGTATATTTTTACTAAAGTCACCCCGCTCTGAAACTTCTTCGAATAACAAACGTTTTACGCCAAAGAGTTCATTCTTTGAAAAAAGTCGAACTTTGCCTAGACCATTTGGGATAAACTCAATATCATCTCCCCAGTTTAATTTCAAAAATATACTTTCTATTTCGTGATAGTTGTCCGGGCGCTTGTATAATACTCTAAGTCCGAGGTTTATCTTTGCAGGGCAGAGCATGATTATCCACTGATAGGAATTTTTATTTGATCGATACTGGCTAAAAATTCTTTTCGAAGCGGTTCAGGGGAAAGTAAAATTACTTTTTCTCCAAAACCTTTCAACAAATCCAAAAACCAGTTTTTTTCTATAATCTTAGTGCGGGCATAAATATATTCGCGATCAGAAATTTTCTTTATGCCAACTACCTCTAACTTCGCATATTTGGAAAAATTAAATTCTACTTCGCTAGAAAGTAAAATTTCTGCAATTTCTGAATTCTCCTCTGATTGATTCAAAAATGTGTTGAATTCCAGAATATGCATATTTTGCTCCGATGCATCAAGAGGATTACTAATATTATCCTCCAATACTTTAGGAGAAGAAATAGAGGATAATCGAAAATTTCTTCTTCCTTTTCTATTATTACAGTAGGCAACAAGATATTCATTTTTCTCAGTAAAAGTAAACCAGGGATCGACAACCCTTGCTTCTTTGGTATTGTCTTTCCAGCCAGTATATAAAAAGGAAAATTTTTTCTTTTTCTGAATAGCTTCTTCGATTTTTTTTCTTATTTCTTCATTCTCTTTAGCTTCTGAATAGGGGATAATCTTCTTTATCTTCTCTAGGATAGATTTGTATTGGATTTTATAAGCTTCCTCTGTGTCGGGATGATTAATCTCTTCTTCTAAAATTTTCCGAATAGCAAGCCATTCATTAATAGTAAGTCCAATAGTCTTATCTACGCTTACCGGTAAATTGATATTAACCGTTTCATTATCATTAAAATCAATATCAATATAATCCGCTGGAGTATATGGATAAGATCCAACCATAAAAAGCTCACCTAAATCTTTCTTAAGCTGATCTATATTTTTATGATTTGTATAATTTTGTAATTTCGAAAGAGAAATCCCGGGATTCTCTGTTATAATCTTAATTAAATTTAATTTACTCGAAACCCGGAATTTTGTTGGATTCATAGTTCTATAAGTAATACATCCTTTTTTTTGGCAAGAAAGATTCTTACCTAGTTATCAACGCTTTATTTTTGATTTCTTTCTTATTATTTTTCTCTTTGAGAATTTTTTATCTTCTTTTGCTAATCGCAGTTTTACTTTTTTTACATCTTCGGAAGCTGGCAAGTGTTCTGGCTTAACACCGCGTTCAAGTAAAATTTTTCGAACGCCTTGATTGTAAGCGTCGGTAGAAAATCAGCCAGAGGGCGATTGCTAGGAACAGAAAGTTTTTGCTTCATTTGATTCGTGTTAAATCCACCAAACAGAGCATAATCTCCCTTAGATAAGTGAGAAAATGTTTTGAATTCTCTCACTTTCTTAATAGTTCTACGCAGCTACCGAAAAAGGATTATCCTGCTTAATTTTCTCTTTAATAATTTCCAACGAACTTCGATAGAGTCTACCAGTTTGATGACGGGATAACGACAATAATTCACTCATCTCTTTAATTGAGTAGACGATATGAGTATTTAATAGTTTATGTAAAATTTTCTTTTTGCGTTTTTTAGCATGGAGTGGATAAACATCTAGAGAATTATAAATTTTACGATTACAATTATTTAGATTTAATAATAGATTTTCCCTGCGCTCTTTGCATTGCGAAACCTTCTCTTCGTATTCCTGATGAAACACTCTAGTCAGTTTATTTTGTTTCTTTAAGCATTTATAAAGAATTTTCAAATCATCTTCACCGAGAGGAAGATTGAATCGGAGGCTAAGAATAATTCGCCCCATTGAACTAATATCTTGCAAGCAATGTTGAATTTTCCTATCAGAGCTATAATGAATTAACTCCTCAGTATCTTTGTTTACCCGTTCTTCTTGCCATAGTTGTAAATATTCCTCTGTGTAAACTTGTCTTCTAGTTCTAAAAATATTTAGAACCAGATGCTTTGTATATACGCTCAAATATGCCGGCAAATCGGTATACTCCTTTCTAATGTAAAAATCTATACATTTATAGGCTTTTTCATAAAAAGTAAGAAATAGCTCTGAAAGCTCATCATCATCGAGCTTATAACGAATTCTTGCATTCTCCATTATCCAAAGTCCTGCACTGCTTCGAAATTTATCTATTTCCTGAGTTTGTTGGAAATGGCTGACAGCTTTTTTTAGGTCGTGGTCTGAAATTTTTTGTAGCATAGTGTCCCTCTATGAAATCTTTTTTGTTCAGAATCAAAGAAGGAATATTTCGGTCGAATACAAACTTGGAAAGGCAATTACGCACTTGCGACAAAAACCAGCGCTACTGCGTAATTATTTAAACTTTTTTTATTTTAAGCAGATAATAGCACATTAACCACTGGAGAAATGTGATTTAATCCAGGTTAAATTCTTTTAGTTTACGATAAAGAGTTCGCTCGGATATTCCTAAAAGTTTTGCACATTTATCGCGATTACCCGCAGTTGACTTTAGATTTTCTTTTATTATTTCTTTTTCATACTCAACCATCGAAATTCCAGGAATGATATTTAGTTTTCCACCAGATGTAATTGATGAAACAGAAATAAAATCTCTAGGAACTTGACTGATATCCAATACTTTTTCGGAAGAAAGAATAATCATTCCTTCTAGCATACTTCTAAGCTGTGCAACATTACCGGGCCAATCATATTGAAGAATAAATTGAATTAGTTTTTCGGAAAGCCGTTGAATATTTTTTTTATACTTATTTTTAAATTCAGTAACAAAATGATTTACTAGTAACGGTAAATCAGACTTAATTTCTCGTAGACTTATCGTATTCAAACAAATAAGATTTATTTTTTGAAATAAATCTTTTCTAAACAATCCATCCTTAACCATTTGCGGTAAATTCTTATTTGACGATAGAAAGATTCGAGAAGAGAAATCTACTTTTTGCTTTTTTGTTGTTATAAATTCTTGGTTATCCAAAATCCTAAGCAAAATAGCTTGAGCCTCCATGTCTAAAAATTCTAATTTATCAAAGTACAAAGGTGCGGTAACTTTAATATTTTCTCCTTTGATATGCAAGGTCTTCGCTATTCTATTTGAATATTTCTCAATGATTAAATTCCAATCCGAAAAAAAATTAGCGCAATCGATTTGTAAAACCGCTTTACCGGCAATTAAACGTACAATCAAATCCTTTCCAGTGCCAGATTCTCCCTGAATATAAACGGGCACATTCAATTCAGAAAGATTCGAAATTTTAGCTTTTAGTGCAAGCATTGGAGATGAGGCACCTATTAAAACTTCATCATCAAAACTTTCAGGAAAACTTTTCATTCAAGCATTTACTCTTATTTTGACTCATCTGGTATAGAAGAATTTTCATTTTTAGATTCGAGCTTAGCAGTATTATCCGCCATTTTTTTAAGTTCTTCATATCCAGGCAAGAGAGAAAGATCGGGCACAACTACAATTTCAATTCTTCTATTTTGCGCTTTGTTAGAGCTAGAATCATTTGGAACGACGGGTCTACTTTCTCCAAAGCTTGCAGCAGAAATTTTTGTTTCTGGCATTCCCGATTTAATCATTGTATTTAAAACGTTAATCGCTCTATCAGCCGCCAAATCCCAATTAGTCTGACCAATTACTCTCATTCGATCACTATCTGTGTGACCTTCTATTTGAAATTTTCGATTTTCAATTTTTGCAAGTATTCCCGTTACCTCGGAAATCGCTTTCTTTCCATTAGCGGATAATATCTTCGAACCGGAGGCAAACAGAACATCAGAAGAGAGGACAATTACCATTCGCCCGTCAATGATTTTAATTTTTAATTTACCTGTATCAATGAAAGCCTTGAATTTATCTAATAGTCCTTTGAACTCGGCAATTCTTGCTTCGGATTCTTCTTTTCTTTTTCTTAATTCCTCGAGGGCTTGAGCCATTTCATTTTTTTGTTTGCTAAGCGCATCTTTCTCTTGATTTAATTCATCAACTGATCCTTCAATCTGGCTCATAGAACTACGTAGAGAAATTTTTTCTCGGAGTAAATCGTTATACTTATCCTGTTTTGATTTTAATTCATTATTGTAATCTTGCGCTAACTTTGCTTTATCCGCTTTTTGTTCTTCAATTAATTTTGCAGATTTTTCTTTTTCTAAACTTAATTCTTCTTGTAATTTCTTTTCATTCTCCTCGCAAGATTGCTTTAATGCATCATATTTACTAGTTGAAACGCATCCAATAAAAAAAAAGTAAAATAGGAAAAGTATTTTTGTGTAGTTCATTCTAAAAGTCCTAAATCTTAGAGTTGTGTAATTAAAACGGGATAGCCTTTACGGATAACAAGTGTATGCTCAAACTGGGCAACCAGGCTTCTATCGGGAGTTTTCAAAGTCCAACCATCTGACTGTTCGACTACATGAATCGCACGCATTGAAACAAATGGCTCAATCGTAATAACCATCCCATCTTCTAAAATACGATCGTCATTTTTATCATAGAAGTTCCCGATAAACCTAGGCTCTTCATGTAACGCAGAGCCTACTCCATGTCCACCTAAATTTCGAATAACAGTATAACCACCGTTTTGCGCAATCTCTTGGACAGCTTTGCCAATTTGATTAATCCGAACGCCTGCCCTAGCAGTATTAACAGCTTTATCAAGAGCAGAGCGAGTAACACGAAGTAATCTCTGAGTCGGACCGTGATAAGGTGGAATCTGAAAGGATGCTCCCGTATCAGCAAAATATCCATCAAGTTCAGCAGATACATCAATGTTAACCAGATCACCGGGAGCTAATACACGATTAGATGGTATTCCATGAGCAACTTCTTCGTTTACAGATATACAAGTAGTTCCTGGAAAATTATAGGTTAACTTTGGAGCAGAGCGGGCTCCTTTTTTTTCTAGCAGCTTAGCACCAATAAAATCTAAATCCTGAGTCTTCATTCCAGGCGTTGCCGCTTGCCTCATTTCTTTAAGAACCTGTGAAACAATGAGTCCAATTTTTTTTAATAATTGAATATCTTTCATTGAACTAATTGACATATAGGATTTTCTCCTGAGATTTTAAAAACCTTAATTCAGATATACCAAATGACAAAAAGAACAAAACGCAAGAACTTTATTTAAGTTGCATTCGGTATAGACCAAGCACACTTTCATATTTAAGACATGAGAATTTTCCCTTGGCATTAGGTATAAGGATAACATCTCCACTGTAAAATACAGCAATTTCTTGTAAAGTTTTGTTGACAAAATCCAAATCAGGTTTAGATTCGTATTTGCTTTGGACTTTTTGATTTTTGCCTATGTTTTTGATGCTTGTATTGAGAACTTCTCGTTTTTCTCTCGCTTCTTCTCTGACAATTTTTTCTAAAAGACAAAAAGATTTTACTTGTTAATTTGGATTTTGATTTTTGTCTTAACAAAATAAATTTTACTTTCCTATTTAATTTGTAAATTTCCAAACCAAAAATTACATTTAAGGATTTTGAATATGAATATTTACGTAGGAAATTTAACCTATGAAGCAAGTGAAGCTGATGTGAGACAAGTTTTTGAAACTTTTGGAGAAGTTACTTCTGTTAAAATTATTACAGACAAATACACTGGACAATCCCGTGGTATTGGTTTCGTAGAAATGGCTAACAAGAAAGATGCTTTGACAGCTATTAGCGATTTAAACGGAAAAGAGCTAAAAGGTCGCGCATTAAAAGTTAACGAGGCACAACCTAAAAAGACCTACGATAATAACGGTGGCGGAAACGGCGGCGGTGGAAACCGTAGTTTTGGCGGCGGCGGCGGTGGAAACCGTGGCGGTGGCGGAAGAGACAGAGATCGTCAAAGAAGAAGCTGGTAATTATTTACCACGTAGAGACGTACAGCCGTGCGTCTCTACAACAACTGCAAAATCAAATTTCCCAATATACAAAAAACTCCCGATTCCCCGAAGCACCTCTAATCCCCGAATTACAAATCCCATTCACTTTTGCTTTCATTTCATAGCGCAAATACTTTGTTATCTTTCTAAGAACTTGCAAATGAACACGAGAATTTCTTACGATTCCTTTTTCGGTTTGATCCGGTAAACATTCAAACTGCGGCTTAATCAAACTAACCACATCAAACGTTGTCTCGGGTGATTCTAATTTCAATTTCTGGATGACCGGAAAAATATTAAGAAGTGAAATAAAACTTAAATCCATCACAACCAAAATATGAGAATGTTTAAATTCTAAATCTTCCCAAGAGAGATTTTTTACATTAGACCTATCTTTCAATTTTACTTTGGGGTTATTCTGGAGCCTACTCGCCATTTGCCCGTAACCAACATCAAATGCGTAAACTTTCTCCGCTCCACCCAAAAGAAGTATTTCCGTAAACCCGCCAGTAGACGCCCCAAGATCAATACAATTTTTTCCTTGCGATGAAATGCTGAAAGCTTTAAAGGCTGATTTTAGCTTTAAAGCACCGCGGCTTACATACTCTGAAATTCTATCTAAGACTTCGAGCTTAGCATTTCTAGAATACTTATAGCCAGCCTTTGTAATTTTTTGCCCATTTACAATAACTGATCCTGAGAGGATAAGAGAAAGTGCCCGCGCTGTGTCATCACAGAGCCCGCGCTCTACAAGAAGTGAATCGAGTCTAATTTTTTCTTTCTGCAATGTAAACCGGTAATTTTTTAAAGAAAATAGAATTAGAGTCTTCTAAGGTTTGTGCAATCGAGATTAGTTCTTGCTTGATTTCATCGCGTAATCGTTTTGTTTTTTCCATTCCATAAAGAGATGGGTAAGTCAACTTTCCATTTGCCGCATCTTTTCCTGGAGTTTTTCCTAATTCTTCAAAAGAACTTTCCTCATCCAGAATATCATCTGTGATTTGGAATAATAGACCAACTTTTTCTCCATAAAGTCGAAACGCAGTTTCTTTTAGCTTCCAATTATCTGAAAGCCTATTTCCAATTAAAAGAGAAGATACAATCAAGGCTCCCGTTTTCTTTTTATGTATAGAGGCTAATGTTTCTTCGCTGAATAAATTTGGATTATTTTCTAGTTGTAAGTCTTCAATTTGACCGGAAACCATTCCCGGTCCACCAGCTCCCTCGTGTAGAAGCTCTAAAATATCATGATGTAAATAATTATCATTTGCCACAATTTTAGATACTAGATAAAATCCGAAAGTGTTCAAGGCATCACCTGCAAGAATAGCAGTGGACTCCGAGAATTTTTTATGACAAGTCAAAACACCACGGCGATAATCATCGTTATCCATTGCCGGAAGATCATCATGTATGAGCGAATACGTATGAATACACTCTAAAGCAGATGCGATATATAAAACGTTATCCGCTATATCGTTTGAATTCGAACTTAGAAAAGCAGATATTGCAAGTATTGGGCGGACCCGTTTTCCGCCTGCATTTAAACTATAAATGGAAGCTTCGGCGAGCAGTGGATGAAATTTTTTTTGGAGCTCTTTAAATATTATCTCGTGGAAAAAAGTTTCAAACTTTTGCTTTCGGTCGTTGAATAAAGTTAGAAAGTTTTCCATGATCGAAAGGTCTTCTTGACCTAACCCCCGACTTTTACTATTTGTAGAATCCTAATAAGTCGCCCCTTCCCTGATAGGGAAGGGGGTTTTATCGGTCATACAATACAACAAATAAAAAATCGGGGTTAGGTTAAACCAGTTCAAACCCTTTGAAGAAAAAGGTAATTTCAGAGTTTGCGTTCTCATCAGAATCAGAACCATGAACAGAGTTAGCACCTTTGCTTTCAGCATACATTGCGCGGATTGTCCCAGGAGCGGCTTCTTTAGGATCTGTTGCACCGATTACTTCTCTCCAGTGAAGAACTGCATTTTCTCTTTCAAGTGCTGCAACAACGATCGGTCCTGCGGACATATCACGGCATAACTCACCATAGAAAGGACGAGCAGCATGAACTTTATAAAATTCTTTTGCATCGTTTTCTGCGAGCTTAACGTATTTCATTCCAAGAATTTTAAATCCTTCTTTTTCGATGCGAGCGATAATTTCGCCTGCGTGTCTGTTTCGGACTGCGTCCGGTTTAATCATAATAAATGTTCTAGACATTTGTTTTCCTCTTTTACTTTAATTCTTTAAATTTATTCAATAATGCTTCATTTATGAATTCATGCACATGACTTGCGACACTTCGACCGTGTCTTGCTACTTCTTTTACTATGCTTGAGGATACGAAAGAGTTTTCTCCCGATGCCATAAAAAATACTGTTTCTAAATCAGGAGCTAGTTTTTTATTCATTAGAGAAATTGCATATTCGTAGTCGAAATCGGTTACTGCGCGTAAGCCTCTAATGATTGCACTGGCTCCTCTCTCCTCACAAAAATCTACAGTGAGCCCGCTAAAAGTTGCCACTTCTAACCTATCCTTATCAATTCCAAGGTCGTCTATAACACGGTGAATCAAATCTAGCCTCTCGTCTATAGTAAAGAGAGACTGCTTTTTGGAATTCGTTGCAACTGCAATAATTACTTGATCGAATAGACTAAGGGCACGTTTAGCAATGTCAATATGCCCATTCGTCATTGGGTCAAATGCGCCGGGGTAAATAGCGAGTTTTCTCATACTTATTTTCTAAGCCGTGCTGTTTCTTTGGTTGGAAGTCCATAGATATTTATAAATCCTTCCGCATCAAATTGATTGTATAATTCTTCTTTCTCGAAAGTTGCCATTTCGTGGCTGTAGAGAGAAACGGAAGATTTTCTACCGGCTACTGTGCAGTTGCCTTTGTAGAGTTTTACTTTTACAGTTCCTGTCACATAACGCTGCGTTTCTGCTATGTAAGCTCGCATTGCTTTCATTTGATTAGAAAACCAATGTCCGTTATAAATTAATCGAGCAAAACTGGTAGATAAATCATCTTTTTGGTGTTGAGTATCTCTATCAATCGTAATAGATTCCAAATCACGATGTGCGATATGCAAAATCGTTCCACCCGGTGTTTCGTAAACACCACGGGATTTAATTCCGACTAAGCGATTTTCTACGATGTCAACACGACCGACTCCATTTTCGCCACCTACTTTATTAAGAAATTCCATTACTTCTAAAGGATTCATACGTTTGCCATTAACCGCTACGCAATTTCCTTCTTCGAAATCTAGTTCTAAGTAAGTTGGAGAATCGGGAGCTCTTTCAGGAGATACAGAAAGTAAAAACATTTCAGGGTCGGGTTCTTTATAAGGATCTTCTAATATTCCACCTTCAAAAGAAAGATGCAGCAAATTTCTATCCATCGAATACGGCTTAGCGGCAGTAACCGGAACTGGAATTCCTTTTTTCTTTGCGTATTCGATTAAATCAGTTCGTCCTTTAAATTCCCAAGTGCGCCAGGGGGCAATGATATGTA
>JANYCR010000484.1 GCA_025360185.1 Leptospiraceae bacterium
TGTCATGAAGCTCCATTTTATACTTTAGGACCTCTAGTTACTGACATAGCTCCAGGCTATGACCATATTACATCTGGAATTGGTGCAGCTATGATTGGATGGATGGGAACGGCTATGCTTTGTTATGTTACACCAAAAGAGCATTTAGGATTACCGAACAAAGATGATGTGAAAACAGGAGTAATCACATATAAGATAGCAGCTCATGCTGCCGATTTGGCAAAGGGTCATCCTGGGGCAAGACTAAGAGATGATTTTCTTAGTAAGGCTCGGTTTGAATTTAGATGGGAAGATCAATTTAATTTATCCCTAGATCCAGAAACTGCTAGGAAATTTCACGATGAAACTCTTCCGCAAGAAAGAATGAAAGAGGCACATTTTTGTTCAATGTGTGGACCTCATTTTTGCTCTATGAAGCTAACCCAAGATGTACGAGAATTTGCGGAAAAGAACGGCTACTCAGAAGCTGACGCTCTTGAAAAAGGGATGCTAGAGAAGGCAGAAGAATTTAAAGACAAAGGAGCAAATCTTTACGTTCCAGTTTAGTGGAGTAGGGCACTTCGATACAAATTTACTGCATTCGCAATAAATTCACTCAGTGACCAAACTTGTTTGAAGTAGGTTTTAAAAAGCTTGGTCACTGAGTGCGCGATTAAAAAAGATCATATATAATAAAAAGTCGCGTATCGAATTACTTAAGCGTCCCCAAATAGTTTTAGCAAGTATTTTTTCTTTATGAAACAACTTTACATGAAGCGCATTCAATTTTCCAAGTATATTTATGAAAGTAACCTTAATAAATCTTGGTGGTCCAAGAAACGCGGATGAAATTGAGCAATTTTTGTTAGATTTATTCTGTGACCCACTCGTATTTGATTTACCACTTCCCGAATTTATTAGAATTCGTTTAGCTCGGTTTATTGCGCAAAAGCGTGCTCCTAAAGTGGCACATACATACGCTTCCATGGGTTTTGGTGGTGGCTCTCCTTTAGTGGAAGAGACGGAAAAGCAAGCTGCTGCACTAGAAGATTGTCTTAAGCAAAAAACGAAAAAAGATTGGAAAGTCCAAATCGCTATGGCATGCGGCTATCCAAATCTTAGAGATTTACCCAAAGAAGATTTAGTTCCTTCACCGGATAATATCATTTTACCTTTATTTCCACATTTCTCTAGATCAACTACTATGAGTATTGCAAAAATTTTAGAATCATTAAGCGGTCAATGTCCAGCAAATTCACAGAGCGGATCTTGCGGAAAGCACTGTGGCGCAAAGAAAGGTGGAATTTGTCCATTGAATAGAGCCGGATTTATTGCTCCATTTCATAGGCATCCAAAATTCCTGGAGGCAACGAGGAGTTTAATCCTAGATTATTTTAAAGGAAATTTAAAACGAGAAGACTTTCTTCACTTAGATACAAAATCTGAAATCCCGGACTGGGAAAATATAACAATTCTCTATTCAGCGCACGGAATTCCTATGCGTTTAATTCAAAAGGGAGATATATACAGAAAAGAAATCGAAGAAAATATAATAAGTTTAAATAATCTATTGAGTAAATCTGGATTTAAAGGAAAGACCTTTTTATCTTTTCAAAGTAGGGTAGGTCCTTCCAAGTGGACGGAGCCAAATACAATTGATATGCTAAAAAGCCTTGGCAGAGACGGGTATAAAAGGGTCGCTATATTCCCAATTAGCTTTGTTAGCGACCATCTGGAGACTTTGGAAGAAATCGGTGTTCAATTAAAAGATATTGCAATCGAAAGCGGTATACAAGAATATTATAGAGTTCCTGCTCATGGCACTTATCAAGGCTTTATCAATGCTTTGGCAGATATTGTTTTAAATTAATGTTCGAAAAATATTTTTGCAAATATACTTAAGTATAATTTGAGATTTAAACTTAGCATAAAAGAGGGAAAGCAAAGTTACCCGCTTGCTAAAAAAGAGGAAAAAATTTATTTCCAATGTAATATTTGCATTTACCCAAGGGAATAGTGAAAAAAAAATAACAAAATCAAACTAAAGAATATTTTTGTTGACTTTAATGAGAAAGAAATGCGATTTTTGTAATTAAGTGTTCCGAAAAAATAAAAGTACCTGATCTTTTAATGCTAAAAATACCTCAACTCTTAGGAAAGCCAAAATAAAGCATGAAAATATTAATCAAAAAAACATTTCGTATATCCAAGATTATGCGGAATAAGTTTTGAACTTAACTAAATAAAGAGAAGAACGTATGAACCAGTTAGCATTTTTAGAAAATTTTAATCAAAATGTAAAGATTAGAACGAAGATGATTATTTTAATTTGTGGAGTCGTTTTAATCAGCGTTCTCCCACTTTCATTAATCGTATTGTATCGCAATCAAGCTGTAGTCTTAAATAAAACCTTTGAAGTTTGTAGCAACCTTGCTCAAAATATTTCTAACCTTGCAACTGAAGAACTTTTAATGAACGAAACCTATGATACCACTAGGACTTCTATTAAGCGTTTAAAAGATAGTAATATTACTGGATTACTTGAATCATATGTTGTAAATGTTGATGGAAAATATGTAGCTGATTTGCATGAAAAGCGCGTTGAAAAACAAGTTTCTGATATTGATAAAAACTACTTTAAAAAAATAGAAAAACTAGAAATGAAAGAGGTAACATCGGACTCCAATCAAGTTATTCTTCGCTTTTCTTATCCTATTTTCATTACCGAATTCGAGACAAAGAATATTAGAAAAGTAGGCATTGCTGTTTTCGAATTTGATAAGAAAAAAGTTTATGAGCCTGTTGTGCAAATCAGAACAACTATTATAGGAGTTGCAGGCATTCTATTTATAGTTGGGATAATAATTGCAGCCTATGCAGCTATTTTCTTTTCAAAGCCTATTCAAAAACTTTCAGAAGGCGCACAAAAAATTGGTAGTGGGGATCTCAACCATAGAATTAAATTATCTGGGACGGACGAACTGGGACAACTTGCAAAAAGTTTTAATCAAATGACTTCGCAGATTCAAGACTTTACACAAAATCTTGAATTAAAAGTTGCACAGAGAACAGAAGAACTCAATAGAACCTTACAAGAAGTGCAGGCTCTCAAAGTCGCTCAAGACGGTGACTATTATTTAACCTCCATTTTATTAAGTCCATTACAACCCAACAATAACTATAGTTCAACAGTAAAAACAGAATTTTTTATTGAACAGAAAAAGAAATTCTCATTTCGAAAATGGAATGCCCAAATCGGTGGAGATATTTGCATTACAGATACAATTCTGTTAAATGGAAAAGAATATACTGTATTCATCAATGGCGATGCCATGGGTAAATCCATTCAGGGTGCAGGGGGTGCTTTAGTTTTAGGAGTGGTTTTTAATGCGGGTCTGATTAGGTCTAAAATTGAAAAATTTCAAAACACTTACCCAGAAATTTGGCTGAAAGAAAGATTTTTGGATTTGCATAATGTATTTCTTTCCTTTGAAGGATCAATGTATATTTCTATTTGCCTCGGATTGGTTGATAATGCGACCGGTGTATTATATTATATTAATGCGGAACATCCATGGACTGTTTTATATCGCGATGGAAAAGCTTCCTTTTTAGAACAGGAACTATCACTTAGAAAAATTGGAACTCCAGACCAAGAAGATCAGTTGTACGTTAGAATGTTTCAACTTATGCCTGGAGACGTTGTAATTACAGGTTCAGACGGACGGGATGATTTAATTTTACACAACCAAGACGGAACAGAATTCATTCAAGAAGATGAGCAGCAATTTCTTTTGAGAGTAGAAGAAGGTGACGGAAAGCTTCCAGTTATCGCGCAGAGAGTAAAACAAACGGGATCTCTAATGGATGATTTTTCCCTTCTTCGGATTTCCTTCAATGAAGCTTATCTTGAATCCAATCACCCGAAAGAAATACCTTATCAAGTAACCGAATCGGTTATGGCAGGTATGGAATTAATGGAAGAAGGTAATGCAGATGACGCAATCAAAAAAGTAGAACGCTTTCTAAAGGATTACAGTGATTTTCCTGGTATGTTAAAGCTACTCGGTAAAGTGTATTTTCAAAAAGGAGACTTTCCAAAAGCAATCGAATGCTTCGAACAATACCTTACCTTAAACCCAAGTGACAATGAATATCTTTACGCATTGTCAAACACCTATCGTGTTTACGGCAAATTAAACTTAGCTGCTGATATCGCAGAAAGATTATACCTAAGAGACCAAAAGCATTTTTTAAATCTGATGAATCTAGCCTCTATATATTTTGGACTCAGAGTTTATAATCGAGCTGAAATCATGATAAAACGAGCGTTAAACATTGATCCAGAAAATACGCAAGCAACTCTTCTATATGAAACCATTCGTGAAGCAGCCATTGATAAAGCTTCACAGGTAAGTCCTTCTAAAACATTGTCTGTTTGGGAAAAGCTGAAAGTAGAAAATGAACATCTATTGGAACAAGCTGAAGAAAAATATAAGAGTAAAGAATACCAAACTGCCTTAGTCCTTTATGAACAACTCCTCGACGAAGAGAACGCAGAGAATTCTAGATTTCTCTTAAAAATAGCTAACTGCCATTCCTTTTTAAACAGGCTTGATCAAGCCATTCTATTTTACGATAGAGCTTTAAAAACCGATCCACTCAATTACCATGCACATAATAATCTAGGCGGAATTTATTTTAAGCAAGGTCTTTACCTAAAAGCTAAGAATGCTTGGTCAAAAAGTTTAGAAATCAAAAGAGACTTTAAGCCTGCTGAAATTAATCTCCAACGCTTAGAAAAAATGGCAAACAAACTTATTTAGTCAAAATGAATATAAACGAAGGATTTAAAAACTATGAAAAAATTGAATAAGATCATTTTTCTAGCTGTATTTCTAACTCATTCAATTTACGCAAATAAACCGATTGAAGTTTTACTTTCTTCGGATAATAGAATTTATGAGCAAGGGCTGTATGGCATCCAATCTGTATTTGAAGGAGAGCTAAAAATTTCCTACTTGGATATTATTACGGCAGAGCAGCCGGATATTGCTAGTTATTTTAAAGCGATTGATGACGCTGATGCACCGTTATTCATCACGATCGGTCCGGCAGCAACAAAAGTAGCCAAAGAAAATCTAAAGAAGACGCCTATCGTATTTTCAATGGTTAATTCTCCGAAATCTCTTGGTATTGATGGTGGTAATCTATGCGGTGTGAGTATGGATATCAGCATTGGAGAATTTTTTCAAGCCCTTAAAGATATTAAACCTAACGCAAAATCAGTATCTGCATTTTATACTACTAATGATGGCGAATATTCTGCTGGAGAAGGGGAATATACGGATTTAAAGTACAAACTAATTTACAATCGTAAAAAACTTGCTGACAAGAAAGAATTCAAATCAGCCTTAGAGGAACTCAAAGGAAAAACAGACGCGTTCTTTATGGTGAATGATCCATTATATTCGAATGTAGAATTTGAAGCTCTCTCCGAATTTTCAAAAAAAAATAATATTATACTCATGACTAGCTTTCCTGCTCTTGTAAAAGTTGGAGCTACGTTTGGCATTAGCCCCGACTATAGTAAGATCGGAGTATTAACGGGGCAAATGGCAAATCGAATTAGCATGAAAACATCTACCTGTAGTGATGAACGTGTTCTCCTTCCAGACCAATCTTCCTTTTTTCTAAATGAAAAATATGCACAAGAGTCGGGTGTTGCTATACCGCCTGCCATTGTTGAAAGGGCAAAGCTTACGAAGCTATTCGATGTAGGCGTTAATTTAATCAACGAAGGGAAATTAAACTCTGCCAAAATTGTTTTCGAAGCAATTTTAAAAAGAGACCCTGGAAATAAATCAGCATTTTCTTTTCAACAACTCATCTTAGAAAAATTGTCGGGAACAAAAACTAGAGAATTATTAAACAGTGCAGATACACATTTTAAAAATAAAAATTACGCACAAGCTAGGGCAGATTATCAAAAAGTACTTTCTATAAATCCAAGCATTGCTTCCGCAAAAGATGGAATTCAAGCTAGTCTACTTGCACAGAGTGAACAAGAAAGAATGCAAGGTGCAGATTTTGCAAAAAGAGGAAAGCCATTTGAAGCAATAAAAATGTTTAATTCTGCATTAAGAACTCTCCCTTCAAACGCACAAGCCACATCTGACCTTAATGCAATTCGAAGCTTCGAAAGCTCAAATATGAAATCCTATATTGATACTGGAATAAGTCATTATAATGATAGAAATTACAACTCTTCTATTGAGATATTTGAAAATGCTCTTCTTGTCGTTCCAAATAACAAAGAAGCATTAGAATATCTTAGACTTTCCTACAAGAAAAGAGATGCAATGATTGTTCTAAGAAAAAAACTCGAGAACCAATAATCCTTTTTATAACAATGAATAACTAACTTCAATAGTTATTCAATATCATTAAGGGTAATATAGAATATCCACAATATTAAAATGTAAATTAATTTTGTAATAAAAAAATAAAATCTTATAATTAAATTCTTTATTCTATTTGACATCTCCCTTAGTAACTTATCTATTATTCAAATAAGTAAAAGATACATTTTCAATAGGTTATGTTTCGCATAATACAAACTTGCCTCATTACTGAAAATCGTAAAAAGCTAAAAACTATTTTTCTAATTTAATATATATTCGTTTGATATTTAGAAAGTTAATTCACGACATAAATTCGGTATTCAGTTATAATCAAGAGGTTTTTCGATGAAGGCTATTTTAATAGGAATTTTCATTTTTTTCACATCGACGATTTCGTCCCAGGAAAATCAAAGCAATTCAAAGATTATTTACTTAATGCATTTTAATGCTTACAAGTCCGCAAAGTCCGAATCTGTCTCAAATAAAATATATAAAAATCTAGAGGAGAGTTTTAAGGCAAATGGCTTTGAAGTTAGAGGATTAAACTCAGATTTAAAAACAACAATCGCAATAGCGAAAGCAAATGGAGCAAAATTTATTGTAGATGGTCTTTATAAATTGAATGAGCCTGATGGAGTAAATATCTATTCACAAATATATAATCCTGATTCTGGGTTTATGATTGATGCTTTAAACGTTACTGATGAATTATCAGGTATAGAAGATGTAACATTAGATCCAAATGAATCAAAAAAATCTATAGATTACTCTGTAGAAGAGTTTAAGAAGAAAATTACAATTCGTATTCGCACTAATACAAAGAGGTCTGAAAGACGAGATAACATAAATGAAGCAATCACTTCAACATCACTCGGCAAAGACAAAGACCTAAAATTTCCAATTGCAGAAGAAAATGTTGCGAGTGCATCAGCCGACGTGTTTAAAATTCTAGCAGAAAAAGAAACAGTATCTGTAGCGTCTAACGTTATTAAAGATGCAAAAAAACAGCCAGTGTCCGTATCTGTTATTACTAAAGAGCAGATTAAAATGAGTGGAGCAAGAACAGTTAACGAGGTGTTAACCACATACGTCCCAGGATTTTTTACAGTAGAAGATCAAGATGACACGATTGCGGGCTTTCGTGGATTTGCTTCGGATAATAACGCGAAAGTGCTTCTTCTTATCAATGGCCATAATATGAATACAGAATGGTTTTGGGGTCCGCCTGATTCAATCATTAATGGAATGAACATGGATTACATTGAGAGAATAGAAGTAATTCGCGGTCCTGGGTCAGTTACTTTAGGACAGGGAGCACTTTTGGGGGTAATCAACATTATCACCAAGAATGGAAACACTACAAATGGGACAACTATTTCGGGATCAATGGGACAAAACAATTATTCTACTGGAACACTACAAGCAGGGGGAAGTGGCAAAGAAAATCCAGATTTAAAAACTTTCTTTCAAATGTCTACGGCTAGGTACAATGGTCAAGAAATACGAAGTGAAGGCTGGGCTAAATCGCAAACTCTTTCAGGTCAAGAAGGTTACTATGACTATCAAAGAGGATTAACAACATTAGTCCCAACCTCGGATATTAAAACAAAATACGGTGATTCTGTCCGGATGTTTGATACATATACGCCCGATCCATCAGGTGGATTCAATTCCGTTGTTACTCGTCGAAACGTAGCAACGAGTGGAGCAAGATTAAAACGATCCGACAGCGATGTTGTTACAGGAGTAATTAATTATAAAAATCTAGAACTCACTGGCTTTTACACAAACCAAACACGAGACTTATATAATTTTTACCGCGATAGAAATCGGTTACAAAATACAATAAAAAGTGGGACGAGTACTTACACCTATGATGTTAGTGATAAGATATCTCTAAAATTTAAAAACTATTACACAGTGGATGATATTTTCCTCAGAAGCCAAAAAGGATTAGCACTTGGAGGAACGCGCGAATACCGCTACGGTGGTTCAATCATTCTTGGTCTAAATGAATTAATAAAAAATAATAATGCTGCTATTGGTGTAGAATACAGAAAATACGATATGGGACAGGTAAACTCAGATGGAAATAACTTCATTCTAAATTATTCACAAAACGTTGCGGATAATGCTCTATTACTTGATAACAACGGAAAAAGTCCGAATGAAAGAAATCGGTATGTATACCCAGGAAGCATTTCTGTGAGAAGTTTTTTCATGGAAGATTTTTATAAGCTCTCAGACAAAGTTGATATTTTCGGAGCATTTAGATATGATAAACATCCCTATTGGGGAAGTAATGTTGCTCCTCGTATTGGTGCTCTTTATGGAATGACAAAGGATTTACGATTTCGATTTTCTTATCAAGAAGGTTTTCGAGGAGTAGTAGGGGTGTCTTATGCAGGCGGATTCGAAGGAGATGGACATTTGCGTATTCAGAATTTTCCCTACATTCAAGCATCGAATATTCCAAATTCATTCGATTCACAAGGATTTCCAACGAGTTATTATAAAGATGTCCCAAAAACTAAACCGGAAAAAATGCGCAGCTTTGAATTTGCGACTAATTACAGTTTTACTTCCAATCTCTCTCTTGAAAATATTTTATTTTTTAATAAAGTTGAGAAAGTAATTGATGTTGGCGTTTTATATTGCGATAAACCAGGAGCACCAACTGCAACCGTTCCAGGTCCGAATGGTTGTAATATGCCAAGACTTGGTAATGACGTTCCCGGCAACTGGAATGGTTATTGGTTCTATAAAAATAATCCTGGCGAAATCAGACAAGGCGGAGCAGAGATATCAATTAATTATAAGACAAGAATGATTTCTTCTACCTTCAGCCAATCAATCGTAAAACTTTTAAGTGCTTCACCCGGACAAACAGATAGTGTTTATTTAACGAGCGACCAAAACAATCGTCAATTCAGGGGCTATCCAAGCAATGTTAGTCGGTGGCATACCTTATTTTACCCCGTTGATAAGCTAACAATATCTTTTACTTATTTATTTTATCCTTCTTGGTATTCCCCTACAAATCAAAGAGTAGAAGGAAATCATCTAGCAAACCTTGGCTTTAATTTTAAATTTATGGAAAATATGGAATTCTATTTTATGATCAAAAACTTATTCGCTGCCGGAAATCTATATCCGATGATTAGTAACTCTGGTGGAAAAGAAGTATCAGATGGAACGCCGGCAGTCGAAAGGAGAACCTTTTGGGGAGGCTTTAGTTATACTTTTTAAAACCCTCCTTGAAAAAGTCCACCGCCACCGAAAAAATCTTTAGGTGAAAGATTACATGTAAACGTGACTGCATCGGAGCAGTTTACAAAATGAATATTATTTACGCAAGAATCCACATCCTTTGTGGCGTAATAAGCTCCGTCTAAATTTTTTCTGTCACTCACGGAAAACCTTTTTACAATTAGCGCAACATTAGTTGAAGTGAATCCGCAAGCAGCAAACTTTACAAGATACGCATCATTAATCTTAGCCACTGCATCATTTCTGGAAATAACATCCGGTCCATCAATCCCATAATATGTTCCTGTGCATGTTTGAACTGATAGGATTAGAAAAATTATAAATTTATTTTTAAAAATCATATCCAC
>JANYCR010000510.1 GCA_025360185.1 Leptospiraceae bacterium
AAGTGCGGTAGCACCTTTTGAGTTTCAAAGTCATGTCTCCAAGCCGACCAACTACTAGCAAGTCCCGTGACTGAGTGTAGGGCGCAAAACTTGCATTATTCTCTTGCAAGTTTTGTGACTGGAACGAAGGCACTGGACTTGCGTAAGTTTAACAAATATACTGCAAAGTTTGACTAATACAACTATGCCGGCTTGGAGCGAGAGAGTGGACAGCTTCCGATTTAGTCCACTCTCGAAGTGGATACTCGCAGTTAGGCGAAGGAATTTCAGCCCAAATTCATAGAGGAATTGTGTTGAACTATTTTATTCCAATCAATGTTTCCCTCTATAGAGAATTCATTTGCTAGTTGATTACTAAAGATATTCAAAATCTGCGAATATGCTTTTAGAAAATCTTCGTTCTGCTCTTTTGCTTTGTGACCTAACGGTTCAATAATTTCTTTGTATAAATTGGATTTACCTGAAATAAATTCCCAAAAACTCTGACCGCATAATTTGAGGTATTCGCCTTTATCCGGCTTTTTATCTCTCCCATAACAACAACCATTTACGGCAACAATATTTACTTTTGCAGTATTAGTTCCAAGTGTTTTCTTAGCCTTTTGAAATTGGTCTTTCATCTTTTTTATTTGGCTACTGTTACCCCAATTTGGACCTGATTTAATCGAAACAATATATTTTATTTTGTCTTTCTCAAATTCTAAATCAATTCCTTCTGCGGATGATTTCCTTCCATTGTAAACTTTGGAACAAATATATATTGCTAGTCCTTCTAAGAATTCTCCAAATAAACCTTCTTCTTGCGAAGATAAATGAGCATCTAAAATATTTTTTACAAGGTCTTGAAAGGTTAATATATTTTTGGCTTTATAGAGGTAAGGATTTTTTCTTTGGAGAATAGTTTTAAGTTTAAGTTTTTCTAAACTACGCAAGCGCTTTGCGTGAAAACTTCCAATATTTTCTTCTACATATTTTTTTACTTATGCAGTTTTTATAGGATTATTTTTCAAGTCTGCTAAAGCATTACTTATTGCTGCGTGCCAATCAATATACTCAGCTACTTTTTCTTCGATTAAATCGATATCTTCTACTTGTAAATCTATATCTAAATCTTCCTCTTCAATAACGGTTAGAATATCTTGAACTGACAATTCATAAATTATTCTATCAGTGTTAATGCTATTATTTTTCATTTATTTCTCCTCATTAAAAAGAATATTCTCTCTATGCCAAACAATGGCATTTTTATGTGGATAAAATTCATTATCCTTAGGTAAGTGAATTTTTTTATTTTCAAAATTTTTTAAAATATCAAAATCACTTATTTTGGAATTACTGGACGGCAAAGACTTAACTTTATTGGATAAAATTACTGAGTAATTATCTGCGATAGAAAACCAGCCGACATCAAATGCCCAATGGTGTAATCTGCATAATGCGATTCCATTCCAAATATCATCTTTACCTCGCAAACTATGCGGCACAATATGCGCCGCCTCAACTTCCCAAAGCAAATTATTTGGTGATTGTATTTTTAAATTGCAGACAGCACATTTCTTATCATATGCTTCAATAATTGCTAATCTAAATCCTCTACTTCTAATTTTAGCTTCTCTAGTAACTGTTTTAATCGGCAACTTACTATTATCTACAGGATTATAATTTGAAACCGGTCGAGGAGATTCTTTCAACTTTTTAATTACTTTTTGTACTTCGTAGGATTTTGTAGGGAGAAATTCTTTTTTTACAGTAGAAATATTTTGAATTTTTAGTGCTTTGTTAATTCCTAATTCTGTAAGCATCCATTCTTTTTTGTTTGTCAATGAAAAAGTTTCAGAAGGGCGAGAGATAAGTTTTTCTTGAGCTAATGAATCTGCCGCTCGAAATAATAATCGGTGCCATAGTGAAGATTTTTTAACGCGATTTTCTTTTCTGTAAATAGTTTCTAAATAGGCATTTCGCTGAGACTCATTTAGATTAAATTGACTAGCTAACTCTTCGACAATTTCCTGATTTGAATTAAATTCCTTTATAGTTCCTTCATGATTAAAAAGTGATATGAGTAAAATTTTTTTTACTTCATCTTTCGATGGCATTCTCAAATCTTTGAGCATGTTAGCTTCATAACTCATAAAGTAATCTTCTTATAAATTTATAAACCATTCAGGCAATGCTTCGGGAAATGCTGCACTGTGGTTTTTGTTATTACACTCTGTGGCAAGATGTAAAACATTATTTGGATAAACTTTATCTCGTGCAACCCAATTGGAAATATTTTTTCCGAATCCACTTCCATTTTTCGCGTTATCACGTATTTTATCAGTGTCACTTAAATTTCTTAATCTATTTTTTGACCAATCGCCAACTGGAACCATTACGGCTTCTTGATACATATTAAATTTTCTATCTTTGTTAAATTGAAGTAATCTTTCCCATGAATCTCTAAATCTATTTGGCCACTTTCCGGGGTAAGAATTTTTTTTATGCCAAATAAATTCTTCCGTCCACAACCAACCGATTTTTCTTAAAGCGAGAATTAATTCCAGAACATAAGTATGCCTTTCTCCATTCTCAGCTTTTTCTTTGATGTTCAAAATAAAAGTACCTGTCGGCTTTAGAACTCTGAGTAATTGTTCTCCAATGGGCAAAAACCAGTCTACATATTCCTCAGGTTTTGTTCCGCCATAAGTTTTAATCCTTCGGTCGGCGTAGGGAGGGGATGTTATTATTAAATCTATTGAATTGCTAGGAAATTTCTCTAAAGTTGGCAAACAATCACCTAGATAAATCTCAAAATTATCTCTTTTTTTCCCTTTCATGAGGCTAGATTAACTTAGTCCGAAAATTTGTAAACATAGAATTTATGTCTCAAATGAAGCAAATCCCTCTCTTTTTTACCTTTTTTAAATCTTTTGAAAAGTTGGCTGAAATTCTTTCGCCTAACGTTAAGAGTATCCGACGTGACTTTTAAACTCGAAAGTGCGGTAGCACCTTTTGAGTTTTAAAGTCATGTCTCCAAGCCGACCAACTACTAGCAAGTCCCGTGACTGAGTGTAGGGCGCAAAACTTGCTCTTCCGGTCACTGAGTAGCTAATTCCTATTAGCGTATCGAAGTGTGCAAGGTTTGTGACCGGAACGAAGGCACTGGACTTGCATAAGTTCAACAAAATACTACAAAGTTTGACTAATACAACTTAGTCGGCTTGGAGCGAGAGAGTGGACAGCTTCCGATATAGTTCGCTCTCAAAGTGGATACTCGCAGTTAGGTGATGCGACTTAGAGTTTTATCGAAGAGACTCAGAACACCTAGCACCTTTTATATAAAATAAATATTAACACATACAGAAGTGATAATCTAAAAGTATACTTTGCAATAGTTTGCAGCTTAGAATAATCATTTTTACTTATATAAAAAGATATTAACAGCGAATATAGCATTGTAGACAAAAGAAATGCCCATAGTAATGAAAAAAGTAAATCACTTCTTGAAAAAATTATCAAAGTATGAAAATCTCCATCCTCTCATTTTATTTGCATCAATATGTTTTTTTAATAAGGACTTCTCAAAAATTTCAAATCAAATTTCCTGAATATTTTCAAGGTGAAATGTGATTTCCTAGCAACGTTTATATAAAACAAATATTAAAACATATAGGGCTGAGAATCTAAAAATATGTTTTGAAATAATTTGCAATTGGAGAAAATTGTTTTTACTCAAATAAAATGAAATCAAAATTGAGTAAAGCATTGCTGAAAAAAGGATAACTCCAATTAACAGAAAATTTAATTCATTTTCTGAAAAAACTATCAAAGTATGAGAATCTCCATCTTCTTACTTTTATTTCATCCGGTGTCACACCTAAGACAAAAAAACGTCTCCCTATTTCTTTGCTTTCTATATCTTTTATTTTGTAAATTCTCTTTTCTACTGGTGTAGGATCGCCTCCATGCTCTGTTAAATTTCCTTGGTAGATCATGACATTTTCATTATCCAGTGCTACTACCATTTGTGCATGATACCAGCCAACTCCAGGATACTTATAGGAAAGTATATCTCCAACTTGCATGTTTTTTAGAGGTATATCTTTTAATATTCTATTATTGTGAAAAATATCTGCTGATCCATAATTTAATTCGATTGCACTTCTAAAATCTTTATAAGTATTTAATATTTGTATTTTTTTATTCTTTATAAAAAAACCATTATTATTATCAAATTCAGGATCATTCTCGGCTTTATAGTCATCATAAAAATGTACGGGAAGTTCATACTGATAGGCAAAATCAAGTAATCCTCTAATTATTAAATCACCGCAATCAATTATTAATTTATTATTTTGTGATAGATTATAATAATTTGCAAAATGACTAGGAGCTAAGCTTTTCCATAAATTTTCAAAAGTTATGAACTTATAAACTGATTTAAAAATAGGATCGCTAACTTTAACCTGTAATACATCATTCCATTTATATTTACTTTTCCAAATAGTTGGTAAGGATGGTTTTTGCTCTTGGCTATATATCTCTTGTGTTGAGTTTGACAGCTCTGCTAGCGTAGCTAAACCACCACCAATTGCCAATGTCTTCCCGAAAGATTGAAGATTTTTGTTAGAAGAAAATTGGCACAAAATTCCAGCAAAGAATGTAAATACACCTAAGCTAGCGGAATTTATTGCTTCTTCTTTGTTTCCATATGATAATTCATTTTTCATAGTATGTTTCTCCTTTTGTTACAATCATGATAATAGTTTGTAAATTATAGGTGAAGGTATATTTATGGCAAGTCAAATTTTTCTAGTTTCTTCTCAAGAAATCTTGATTTTAATAGTTTCTAAGTTGTTTCGCCTAACGTTAAGGGTATCCGACGTGACTTTGAAACTCGAAAGTGCGCTAGCACCTTTTGAGTTTCAAAGTCATGTCTCCGAGTCGTACTATTACTAGCAAGTCCTGTGACTGAACGGATTGCGCATAAACTTGCTTATCCCCTCTTGCAAGTTTTGTGACAGTAGTGAAGGCACTGGACTTGCGTAAGTCTGACAAAAATACTATCAAGTGTGGCTAATACAACTAAGCCGACTTGGAGCAAGGTGACGGACAGGATCCGAACATAGTCCGTTACCGCAGCAGATCACGCGAAGTTAGTTGCTGTTTTGGACTTGTGTACTTCTAAAAAGTCTGACTAATGCCTTCTACTAAAACCAGCCTCGACACGGATGTCGAGTGTAATACTTACTCCATTACACAATACGATTCTTTGTATATGTTGGGTTTGCGAAG
>JANYCR010000519.1 GCA_025360185.1 Leptospiraceae bacterium
AAGCTCTTTTAATAGCGTTAGCATACTATATTGCGGCATATATCCTAACCA
Organism: Leptospiraceae bacterium; assembly: GCA_025360185.1. Lineage (GTDB taxonomy): Bacteria > Spirochaetota > Leptospiria > Leptospirales > Leptospiraceae > UBA2033. The sequence continues at coordinate 52 of JANYCR010000519.1, forward strand.
TTTTTTAGTGGCAGTAATATCTTGCATAGTAGGTTTTTGTTCAGGTTGAAGTCCTGATTCGATTGCTAAATTATAATAATTAACATAATATTTTTTAAAAGTCGAACCGGGACCTTCTGCATCCCAATTTGACAGGTCATTCTCCTTATATTCATAAGCGCCATCTACTGGAAGAATTAAATGCTGTTCTAATAACTGCCGATTTAACAAATCAATTGATTTTATAACGGCTTCTGCAACATCATTAATATGCACAGCGCCTTTCCAGTACCATTTTACCCATTCGATAAATGATGAATAAACAGTTTTATTCCAATAAGGAATAAAAGCACGCGGTCGTAATGTTATCACATTGAGATGATGTGTCTCAGCATAGTGCTGAGAAATTTGTTCACTCATGATTTTTGACCAGCCATAGTGGCTATTTCTATCTGCAACGCTTTCGCTGGAGATAAAGATAATATTGTTAATTTTATTTTCAAGCGCAGCTTGGAAAACATTAAACGTACCTGTGATATTTAAATCCCAAAAATCATATACATTTTTTTGTTTAGTAAATTCATGGTAGCCATGCCAGGCAGCAATATGCACAATTATGATCAGGTAAAATTGTCCTTGCCTGACCCTGGCTTTTAAGGATTTGATGAAATATACCAATCACGGTCTAAAAATGAGTTGTTCTTTTTAATGGGCTCAATGCAGATTCGTGTGGGTAACTTTTAGTAGTTAGTAGTAGTAAACGTCTATTTTTATAAGGAAAATTGGATTTTTCATGGTAAAATAAGACCATCAAAATAATTAAGGCTGTTATAATGAAGAAAAATAAGACGCTGCGAGAGCTATTTTCGTTTCCAGGTTTCAAGGCATGCAATAAACTTGAAGGTAAGTTTGGCGATCCAATATCGCGAGTTATTGTGCTTGTCAGGGAAAAAAAACAGCAGATTGCTCATCCTGCGGAAAACGAAATAAAAGTTATTATGATAAAAAAATATGTGAGTCCCGTGACATAGAGGCAGCAGGTTACCGGATTTATGTTCGCTACGAAAGAAGGCGAGTGTTTTGCAAGCAATGCAAAGGGGTTCATATCGAAAAGCTAAATTGGTTGGCAAAGAATTCACGTTATACGCAACGTATGGTAGATCAGGTTGGCAAGCTATGTCGTGACATGACAAATAAAGCTGTAGCTTCAACGCTGCACTTACATGAGCATACAGTAAAAGATCTTGATAAGCTGTACATGCAAAAATGGTTAAGCAAGACGCCAAGCCCTGACCCATGTGTCATTGGCATTGATGAAATATCGATTCGTAAAGGACATAATTATAGAATTATAGTGAGCGATTTAGAGCGAGGTCGCCCTATCTGGGTTGGAGGTGAGGGTCGAAAAGAAATTGACATGGATAAATTTTTTGTTGAATTAGGCGCTAAAAAAGCGAAGAAAATACGCTTGGCAGTGATGGATATGTGGACAGCCTTCCGCAATTCAACTAAAAAACATGCGCCGCAAGCAAGAATTATTTTTGATAAATTTAATATATTAAGCCATCTATCAGAAGCAATGGATACAGTAAGACGTGAAGAATATAAACGGGTAACAAATGAAGAGCGCCGTTTTATTAAAGGACAACGTTACACATTACTTTCCCACCAGGAGAACTTGACAATGGAGGGGCGTGAGTCACTGAAAAAATTGTTATCTGTAAATAAAAGGATACAAACAGCCTATTTGCTTAAAGAAGAATTCGCTCAATTATGGGATTATCGAAGTGAAACCTGGGCAAAGAAATTTTTTGAAAATTGGAAACAACAACTAAAGTGGCAACGTTTGAAACCATTTGAGAAATTTGCAAATATGCTTGATAAGCATTGGTATGGAATTATTTCCTACTGTCACCCTGACAACAAAGTTAAACTAGGTTTTGTTGAAGGTCTCAATAATAAAGTTCGCGTTATCCAACGCAGAGCATATGGGTATCGCGATGAAGAATATTTACGGCTAAAGATTCTAACGGCATTTTTGCCAAGATATGGGTGATTTTTACCCACACGAATCTGCATTGAGCCGTTTTTAGATTACGACTGATGGTTGAAATATCCGGTAATTGATTTAAATTCATGAAACGTTTAACCATTTCATCATCTTTGTAGCAGGCGATGTCACGCAAATATTTATGACCCAGTAAAATATGTGCAACCAGAGTCAGC
>JANYCR010000523.1 GCA_025360185.1 Leptospiraceae bacterium
GATTGGAATTTTATCTACTTGAATTAGAAATATAGATCTAAATATACTTTTATTCTTTTCGATGGAGTAGGTATAGATGTCATATTTTTGGTTTTCTTTCTCGATTGTTTTTACTTTACTGAATCGAATTTTTCCTGCAAGTAAAGTCGCTAATAAATCAAATTTTTTTAGATCCTCAATCATTTGTAAAATAATAGATCTAGATTGAATATCTTTTCCATATTCTAGAAGTATATCATCATTTACCACAAAAACAGCCTGCACGCAGGGAGTATCTGACGCATAACGCTTTAACATTGTTTCAAAATAAGAATTCTTAATGCTATCCAATTTAGTCTGAGTTTCCTTTACAGAATTAAAAATCTATTATTATCTGAGGAATGTCAAGAAAAATTATCCTGCGCTAGACTTTCTAGTAATTCGAGGGCTTGTTTGTTATTTTGCTCAAATTTTTCATCACGCAAAATAGAAGCTCTAAGAGCAAACCTATCTGTAAATACCGAACGCCAATAGTAATTTCTTTTGGCGCTTAGTATAATTCAATTCTCTAGGAAATATATGGAAATAGCTAGACATCTTGTCTTTACTATTGAGAAATGATAAAATCTAATGTGAAAACACAGGAGTATCACGATGTATCGAATGGATGAGTTGGAAACAAATGACGAAATCTATACCAGTGAGAAAACAGCCGTCTATCGCAGGGAGAAATTTGGAAAACCCGTAATCATTAAAACTCTTCGAAGTGAATACCCTGATCCTGTAGCGGTTAATGAGTTTAAGCATGAATACGAAATTTTAGAAAAACTCCATAGCCCCGGTATAATTCAAGTCATTAGTCTAGAAAAACATAAATTTGGATTAGCAATTATTCTAGAAGACATCGGTGGATCTGACCTTAATAGAATACTACAATCAAAAAAACTAACGTTAACCGAAAGTTTAGAGATAATGCTAGCATCTGCCAAAGCACTGGGTAATATCCATAATGCGAAAATCGTTCATCGAGATATTAAAGCGCATAATATAGTATTAAACGAAAAAAACAAGGAGTTGCAAATCATTGATTTTGGTTCGGCGAGCTTTCTAATTAAACAAAATTCTTTTATGCCGCTTAATAGCTCTCTAGAAGGAACGTTAGCTTATATATCTCCCGAGCAGACTGGGCGAATGAATCGAACAGTAGACTATCGCACCGATTACTACTCATTAGGCGTTACTTTCTACCAACTATTAACAGGAGAGTTGCCTTTTATTTCTTCCGACCCGATGGAGTTAGTTCATGCCCATATCGCCAAATTACCAGTATCCCCATTCGATAAATATGGAACTCCTAAAATCATTTCTGATATAGTCATGAAACTTCTCGAAAAAAATCCAGAAGACAGATACCAGAGTTCTGCTGGACTTGTTTATGATTTGGAGTGGTGTTTGAACCTCACCCCTAATTTAAACCCCTTGAAGGATTTAATGGATAAAGTCCCCTCTCCTGCTAGGAGAGGGGAGGCTTATTCGGATTATCCAACTCCAACAGAATCTGGGGTGAGGTTCCGGATTGCAACGCATGATTTTTCTACACGATTTCAAATTCCAGAAAAGTTATACGGTAGGTCAAAAGAAATTGTTCAAATTCTAAAAGCATTTAAGCATGTAACAGAGGGTAATGTAGAGACGCGATTAATCGCGCCTTTACTCCTAATTTCAGGAAGGTCGGGTATCGGCAAATCATTATTAATCAATGAAATAAATAAACCAATCCTTGAATACAAAGGATATTTTGCCTCGGGGAAATATGATCAGTTCAAGCGGAGAATTCCCTATTATGCAATAGCTAACGCCTTTCAAACATTACTTCAGCAAATATTGACAGAAAACCAGGAATCAATTCTTGTGTGGAAAGAAAATTTACAAGAAGCAGTTGGCTCCAATGGACAAATCATAATAGATATAATTCCCGAGTTAGAAACTCTTATTGGCGAACAACCAGAAGTAGCCGGTCTTCCTTTTACTGAATCACAAAATCGGTTTCAGCTAGTTTTTCAAAGTTTCATCAAAGCGTTTTGTAGTAAGAAGCATCCAATTGCTATTTTTCTAGATGACTTACAATGGGCTGATACTCCGAGTATTCATCTGATAGAAACAATACTGGCTAACCCGGAAATGAAATTTCTATTATTCCTAATTTCTTTTAGGGATAACGAGATATTACCGACCGATCCATTTTCGGTTATGCTAGAGCATTTGAATACGAATGGAATAGGTGCTAAGTCCATTATTTTAGAGCCACTTTCTGTTAATGATGTTAATCATTTAGTATCTGACACTCTTCATACTGATAAAAAAATAACGAGAGAGTTAGCGGAGATATTACACGCGAAGACAAAAGGAAATCCATTTTTTGTAAACGAAATGTTTAAGAATTTGCATGATAAAGATTTAATTACTTATAGAGAGGGGACTTGGACATGGGATATTACAAAAATCCAGGAAGGAAAAATTTCTGAAAATGTAATCGATCTTCTTGTAGAAAAAGTAAAAGAGTTAAATTTTTCGCAGGCGGAAATTTTAAAATTAGCTGCTTGCATTGGAGATTCTTTTAACATCGATATTTTTTTTATGGTCTCTGGCAAAGAGCCTGATGAGATTAACGCCTTGTTAACCACTATTTCCAATGAAGGCTTTTTGATTGTCAAGAAAAATGAAGTTACCTTTACCCACGATAAGATTAGAGAGGCTACTTACACATTAATCAGTAACGAAGAAAAGGCTAAGAATCATTATCTCATAGGAAGGACCTATTTGAATTTAGTCTCCGAAGACGAAATAGATGAATTTGTATTTACCATAGTAAATCAACTAAACCAGGGAATTTATCATTTAAAAGCAGAAGAAAAAAATCAACTGTTAGATTTAAATATTTTAGCGGGTAATAAATCATTAGCCTCTTCTGCTTATGACGCGGCATTTGATTTTTATACTGTAGCAGTTTCCTTACTACCGGAAAATCCCTGGACGAATGAGTATAAGAAAACGCTTGCAGTTTATTCTGCAAAAGCACAGACAGAGTATCTTTCTACTAACTTTGAAATGGCAGAGGCTACCTTTGATTTGGTCTTGCGAAATGCTAAGAATAATTTGGATAAGATAAGTGTATTTGAATTGAAATCTTCTCTCTATACCAGGCAACTCAAGATGCAAGAGTCTCTCCTTCTTGCTACTGATGCGTTGAGACTTTTAAAGGTATCTCTCCCAAAAAATCCAAGTGAACTTTCTACAGTTCCGGAAATTATCAAGGCAAAAATTAATATTGGAAGAAGACCTGCTAGCGCATTTCTTGATTTACCTCTGATGTCGAGTGAAGAGGATTCTGCTATTATGCGACTACTGAATGTATGCATCGCACCTTCCTATCTTTCAAAGCCTTTACTATTTCCCGTCCTAGTAATGAAAATGGTAAATCTAAGTATCCGTAAAGGCATATCACCGGTATCCCCATTTGCTTTTATTGTATTCGGAATGATCCAGGGTTCAGGGCTTGGAGATTTTACTACTGGATATGAATGGGGGAAACTAGCTATTAACCTCGCTAGTAAACATAATTTCAAATCTGTTCAATGTAGAACTCTAATGGTCTATGCTTGTGCTGTTAGCCACTGGACAAATCATGCAAGAATCGGTGAAGAGTATCTTTTGAAATCCATTCAGAGT
>JANYCR010000526.1 GCA_025360185.1 Leptospiraceae bacterium
CATTGGAATTTGGTTTTGTCTTTTGGTGAGCGCAATATCTAAAATAGCCGATGCAGTAATTGCATCTTCCATGAACATCTCATAAAAATCTCCCATCCGAAAAAATAAAATTCCGTCTGGGTGTTTTGATTTTATTTCTGCAAATTGTTTCATTGCAGGTGTTGTTAATGGGTCAGATTCTTTTTGCATTTTTTATAAATTCTTGTATCAATTTAATATCTTTTTCGCCGGGACTTGACTCAACGCCCGAGGCTACATCTACGCCAAATGGTTGTAATACGCTAATTGCTTTTTCTACATTCGATGGGTTTAGTCCACCGGCTAATAAGTATTCTCTCTTTACTGCCCTGGCATTTTCCCATTCGAATACATTTCCACTTCCGCCACCCAATCCTTCTTTATAACTATCTAGAATTAAAAGTTCAGTATCATAGACTTTAAAAGCCTCATCGTCAATCGGTTCTTTCACAGAAATTTGGGGAATCAAATTTTTATGTAATCCTTTAAGCAAATTCCAACTCAATGTGCTATCATGGGTTACAAATTGAACAAAGTCAAATGGAATTTCTTCTAAAATTTTTCTTATTTCCAAAATTTCATTTTGATAAAATAATCCAACTACAGATACAGAATTTTGATTCTTCTTTAGTGCGTTAAATATTCCTACTCCCATTTTTAAGTCAATGCTACGTTTACTCACAGGAGAAAAATTAAGTCCGATAAAATCAGCGCCTGCTTCTAAAGTTACCATTGCCGAATAGATAGTCTTAATCCCGCAGATTTTTACTCGCACAGTCATTTAGGAAACATTACATTGAATGCCTTTTGAGACAAGTTTTTTTATTGTAGGAATAGTATCTAATACGATATGTGGAAACATCAGAGGCATTGTATGAAACTATTGATTCTAATTTTAATTTTATTCCTTTCATTTTGTAATTTCAAAAAAAATCAGGCTGAGAAAAATATCGCATCAGAAAAAAGAACGGATATACTTCTACTTAAATTGAATTGGTTTGAAGGCGATGTAACTATACTCAGAAATAATGTAAAGGTTTCGATTCAGAGCGATATAGAATTAGAAAAAGAAGATTTAATTGAAACGGGTGCAAACGGCTCTGCTGAATTATTACTCGGGATAGATCATTATATCAAGATAGGAAGTAACTCTAAAATTTCCGTCACCAATCTTCTTACTACTAACGGTGATACCGTAACAAGTATCTCTGTTAATGAAGGAAAAGTCTTAGTTGTAACAAAAATAGAAAGTAAAGAAGAATTTACTATACTCACCCCGAATGCTAATGCGGATACAAATGGAAGCATTCTTCTTGCAGAAATATATCCAAATAAAAATAAATCGAAAGATTCCGTATGTGAAAAAAATACCTGCTCGACAAAACTCATTGCATTGAATGGAAATGCTAATATAAAAAACGCTAGTGGTGTCAGCGATTTAATTCTTGAGAAAAATTTTCAAATTCATATTGGTAACGAAGAGAATTTAGCGCAAAATAATATTTTACCTCTAGATAAGAATTCTATTTCAGAAATTAAAAACATGATTACCTTTCATAGCTCAGAGCAAATTTTAGATCCAAAGCACTTAGAAGATTTGAAAATCACTTCCGAAATAAATGCAAAGCCTGCACCGGTAATTCCTGTAATGACAAAGAAGAAAGCATTACCAATTCAGAAAATTCCAGCAAAGAAAACTCAAATAAACGAGAAAGCGGCTACTCAAAAGAAGCCACTCACAAAAGATATTCATAGGGACAGACTCAAGCTAGAACCAAATAAAAAATTCTAGTTTAAGCAATTTTTCTATTTAAAAATTTATAGTATTCTACTTCGATTGTATTGATTAAGAACGTGTAGTATTTAACTAAAGCCGGGTCATATTTATGCTTTTCTGCAACTGCCCGATAGTGTTCAGACATTTGGTTTCGCATTAAGGGAGATTTAAAATCCTCTTTATTGATAATAACCGAAGCGGGTTTGCCTTTAGGCACTACGTCGGCAGGAATAGCAATTACTACGCTATTAGTCATCAAGGAATATTCCACAGTAGCGGCTACTTTCTGGTTATCCGTTTCCTTCGCAAGAATAGGAACAGCTCTCTTTATATCGTCTAAGTTACTTTGAATCTTAGTCCTAAGTAAATTAATATCATATAATTTTTCATCAATAGTATTATATTTCTTAGGAAAAACATATTGGACAGCAGCCTTGGCAATGATGCTTGTTTTTTCGTCCTTACTCTTAACATCTTCCTCGATTGCCTTCTGCATCATAGTATCAGAACCCATCTCGTTACCGAATACTCCCGATTTGCCCTGACCTTTCTTATCCAAAGCTTTATCTTTTTTGCGAAAATAAACTGCCGCTGCTAAACCTGCAATTGCACTAATCAAAAGTCCAAAGAAAATAGTTCCAAGGCTTGCTTCAACAAAGGAAATCATTACAAAAATTGTCATTAGGAAGATAAATACGATTAGCCCCACTGGCAAGTTAAACTTATGTTGAAAAGCTTCTCGCTTGATTCGCTCTCTTTCTTGTTGCTCGAGAGAGTTCATATCACTTGTTAATTTATTAATATGATCTTCTTTTATATTCGTATTGAGTTTTGGGTTTTTTTGCATTATCAATTCTTGATTGATAATTTTTGCATATTCTAATTCTTTTTTATTTTCCGGATTGGAAATAGCGAGAGAGGCTAATTTATGTAAAACGCTAGCCATATAGCTTTGATCGACTGCGTAAAATACTGATTTGCCGCTATCATCTTTTGGAGAGTAGGTTCCAAAGATATTGGTAATGTCTTTACGTAAACGCTCTGTAAAATTTTTAATTTTTTCAGGTTCTTTGATGCCAGCTCGTTCCACTTCTTGATTCAAATCTAGAGAAAGCAAAGTAAGCTCTGTTTTTGTGTGCTCAGTCACTAACTTTTCCAGAGATTTGGTAAGCTTATTATAGATAGAAGAATATTTGCGATCAATTAGATTATTCATATCGCTCATAAATTTTTCTACAATTCGAACAGAAAGGTTGCAGGTATTCTGAACAGATTTTGAAAATTCAGAATTAAATTTTTCAAATGGAAATGATTTGATGATATCAATTAGAATTTTAACTTTATCTCGCCCTTGACGTCTCCCATCTGGTGCAAGATCTATATGTTCCCTTTTAAACTCATTGAGCTTATACTTGATATCACTTAAGCCCCCTTCTTCTGCAAGCTTACGAAGTTGCTCCATTGCAAACTTTTCTAATCCATCCGCCTGTGCGCGATAATGATTTACTATTTCAGGTGGACGAAGATATGTTCCATCTTCTTTTAATTCTATTTCGTCAATAATTAAGTGGTAACCAGGCATTACCTGCTCAAGCAAACCTTTTTCATTTCCATATTCAATAAAATCATCAACGAAATCTTTAATTGGTATATAAACGTAAGGCTTAAAACCGCCTTTTATCAAAAGACCAATCTCTGCCTCCAGAGAGCAGTTCATCGGATAAAGCCAACTTGCTCCCGATTTATTCTTTTGAAATAGGAAATTGCCAGGATTATTTTCATCAATTTCTTTAATACGCTTAGCTCGGTTTGATAAAATTAAATCTACCATTGCTTTGGAATAATCAAAGCATGCTTCTCGATAATTCTTTACATTAATCTCATGGGTATATTGCGGTGAAACAATTGCGATTTTTGCTAAGACTTTGACGCCATTTTTTATTAAAAACGGATATAGATACGCCATTCTTTCTCGTCCACCATTATCTATGTCTGATAATTGCTTTAATGCTTGGTCAACGGCAGTTACAGATTTTGCTTGTTCGCTTAAGTTACTGTATTTATGAAGATGTTCCGTAATTCGATCTAAAGTAATAAGCTCTGTCGGATGAAGTGGTTTTGATCCCGGGCGATCTTTTCCTTTATGCCTATCTCTTAGCTCATCCATTAGGGACCGAGCTGTCGCAGAAAGGCTATTCATAGACTGTGGAGTTTTAACCAAAACAGTCTTATCGGGCGCACTATTCTTTGTAGGAATATTGGGAGGAGCTACCGTTTTTTCGTTATTACTTTTAGAATTTGGTTCAGCCATAAGGATTAGAAAGGTATTCTTTTATGCTATTCTTAACTTGCAAGCATTAAATACTGCCATACTAGAATCTTTGTCTAGAAATAGAAGTGAAATAAACTATTTCTAACAATATTTCTGTTGAATTCCGAACGAAGCCTATGAAAATTTCAAAATTCCCGAGATTCGCCCTAATACTTTTTTGAAACGGTCTCTAGCATTGAATGAATTTCTGTAGCTTGTTCCTTTTTCCCATTTTCGGAATAATAAGTCTCCAATTTTTCTAAAAGACGAATATTTTCAGGATTCTTCTTTAATTCTTGTAATAGGGCTTTTTGTTCTGCACTCATATCAGGATAAGAATTGGATTTTAAATCTATCGGGGTAACATGAGCCGGAATCTTGTTGAAGGAAGGATCGCTAGGATTATCCGAATTAAAAACGCTTACAGTAATTACAACAACTGCAAATGCAAATCCAGTAGATAAAACCAAAGGCATTTTAAATCTTCGCTTTGTACCATCTGGATAGGTTTCGACAACCTCTAAATCTACATGCTCTAAGCGATTCATAAGCCTTGTATTAAAATCTTTATCTAAATTAATTTGGGATAATTCTTTATTTCTATATTCTGAGATGCATCGAATCAAGCTGCACTCTACATGCACGTGATCTGATTCATCTTCTCTAGAAATTCCGTCGATTTTTGTTTTTAGCCAATTTAATAAAGCTGATTTATGGACCAATTTTAACTTCTCCTCTCTCGTCTTGCAATATCATATGTTTTAAAATTTCTTTAGCCTTAAAGAGTCGACTCTTTACGGTTCCTACGTTACATTCTAGAAGTTCAGCAATATCTGCGTAAGACATTTCTTCGAAGTATCGTAGATCGATAACTTCTTTGTAAATACTATCTAATTGATTTATCTTTTTTATTAGATAGGAAGACTCATCTGAGAGTTCTAATTTTTTTTCAAAACCTGGTCTATCATCTACAAATTGTTGTTCATTATCATCGATTGATTTTTCTATCATTCTTTTTCGTTTTGTCAAGAGATCTTTTGATTTATTTATAACAATTCTATAGAGCCAGGTATATACTCCAGCCTCAGCGCGAAAATTAACAATAGATTTATATCCAGCGATCAAAGCATCTTGCACAATATCATCGGCATCATCATCATCTTTCACCATTGATTTTGCTTTTCGAAATAGTCTTTCCCTAAAAGGGGTAACCAATTCCATATATGCGTATTTGTCCCCTGCCTTGATTTTTTGAAGTAAGATTTTTTCTTTTTCTCTTAGAGTCATGATGTAAGTTTACCTATAAAATATTTAAAACGTTACGGACAATATCTTTTCATACCAAAAAAAATAGATTCTTGTCACTGGTTTTTCAGCTGCGTCTTACCAGTTTTTTTAGAATATTTATAATTATTCTAATTCTTTTGTATCATGTTTAAAATGAAAAAAGTAGTCAACAAAAAACATCCTATCGAAGTTTATTGCGAGTAATGCGTCATTTTCCCAATTTTCTAATTCATTTTTTTTTGGCAGGATTTTTCATCATTCCAATACTAGGAGGCATAGAAGATCCGAGAGGTTGGACAAAAATTTTTTCCTTCGTATTTCTATCTCTTTTTATTTTTTCAACATTAGAAAAAAAAGAAAACCAGGAACAAATTATTCCAAAAACCTATACGCAAATTAAACCTGAAATTAGATTTACTTTTCTTTTACTCTCTCTAATTAGCTTTGTTTATCTCCAAACTCTGTTTCAGCATTTGAATTCTTTCTTTTTAGTTGATTATGACTTTATCGCGATTGCAGAAATTCTAAACAACTCTCTTTCGGGAGATTTTTTTAGAACTCATCATTATGGAAAAGCGGTTACTGGAAATTACCTCTCACACCATTTTTCTCCTTGCATCTTAATACTCGCACCTTTTATGCTCCTTTCAAAGTTTAGGCTCGGTTACGCATACGGATTGTTATTCTTTGTGTTATTATCCTATATTTTATTTGGTATATTACTGATTCGAAGAAATATTAGGGGAAATATATTTTATCTTATAATGATTTTACTTGCAGTAAATATAAACGTACATCGACTTTTCTTCTCTTATCATTTTGAACTACTAACTATTTTCTTTTTTCTAATTTTCTTCATCGGAATAGACTTTCATAAGATATATATTTCTTTTTTTTCAATTCTCGCATTGCTTTTATTAAAAGAAGATATCGCAATCTATACGGCTTGCCTAGGATTATTTTTTTTATCTCAAAGAAAATGGCGTTATGCGGCATGGCTTATTGTAACTTCTTTACTATACTTCTTCTTTGTTCCTGTTTTTTTTCAAAATCAATTCGACAAATCTACACATATTGATTGGCTTAAAGACTGGAGCCACTGGGGAAATTCTTATTCAGAAATTTTAATAAATTTATTTTCCAGTCCGATACAAGTCCTCGAGGCATTTTTTTCTAAATGGAAAATTTTAAAGGAATTCCTTTTTTCTTTTAGTCCTTTAATTCTTATTTATCCGAGTATAATCATAATTAGCCTTCCTCTTTTAACACTTCACTTCATTTCAAATAGAGCTTGGTACAATACACTTTATAATTATTACTCTTACACTGTAGCACCTTTCTTTATTTTGGGATTACTATTTTCTATTCAGCGACTGCAAGAATCTAAGTATAAACAATATACTAAAACTGCCCTTTTATTCTCTATCGCTCTCTCTTTGTATTCTAGTTCAGGTGACAAAATGTTTCCTTATGCAAAGATTCCAACAGATGCAGCTAGAGTTACTGACATTGAAGAAATAGTAAAAGATATCCCGATAGAAAAAACAATTGCAGCACAATTTGACCTTGGGGCTTTTATACCAAGGGCTAATCCACTATTTCCCCTACATGAAAAAAATTTAGATAAAGACTATTTGCTATTAGATAAAAGAAGAGGAATCACTCCATATGTAGACAAAGAAAGAATTGAAAAAATGATATTGCTTGTAACGGCAAATCATTCTTATGCTTTAAAGAAAGAGAAAAATGGAATTATGCTATATGAAAAAATAAACCAAAATTAAGCTTTATATTTAGTCTTCAGTTCGACCATCTCAATGCGCAAAGTATTATAAGTCTCTTGGATTTTCCGCAAAAGTTCCTTACTTTCCTCTGAGAAATTTTCTGCTTTGGCATTTGCTTCTAGTTCGATTGTATAAGAGGTAAGTTCTTTCATATTATAACTTTTAAAAAGCCCTTTTAGCTTATGGCAAATTTCTTTTACTTTTCTATAATTTCCTTCCTGAAAATTCTTTTGAAGTTCAGCCAAGTCATTTGGAGTTTCCTCTATAAATATATCCATTACTTTCAAAAGGAAGCTAGTTTTATTATTTGAAAGATGGATAAAGTAAGAAAGGTCTATCATTTCTTTGCAATATAACATACTTCGTTTAATTAAAGCAAGCATTAAAAGATTTACCAGCGAATAAGTCTCTATAGCTTGACTAATAGAGGATTCGAAATTGTTTAAAAAACCTGTACTATCACTGAGCATTTTGCTCATCGCATTCACAATTTTATGCTCGGAAAATGAAAGTAAAGCAAAGCAACCAGAAAAAAAACAAGAAAAGTTTTCGGTTTCAGAGGAAGTTGTAGCAGAGGTAAAGTCAAAGTATTCGCACATCAAAGTAGCTGACTACGGAACACTGAGACAGCTTTATTTTGTGAGAGATAATGGGGACGAAGCACTTGAATCAACGATAGATACCAACTATCCGCAAAATCTTTTTTTACTCTACACACAAACGATGTTTGCCTCACTCTTAATTAATAAAGATCATAAGGATACACTTCTCATCGGGCTAGGTGGTGGCGGAATGGTGCATTTTTTAAATTATTATTTTCCTTATGTAAATATTGATGCGGTAGAAATTGATTCTGCAATTGTAGACGTCGCCAAAAAATATTTTTATTTAAAGCCACATCCATCGACTCGAATCATCACAGATGATGCGGTTAATTTCATTAGTCTACCAGGAAAAAATTATGATGTAATTTACATGGATGCATTTTTAAAACCTTCCTCCGAAACAGACTCTACTGGTGTGGCAAATAAATTCAAAGCCCCTACTTTTCTACAAAAACTAAAAACAAGACTTAAAAAAAATGGAATTGTAGTATTTAATATTAACAACCACGAGAAAATGCAAGAGGATATTAGAACAATCCAAGCAGAATTTCCCCAAGTCTACTTCTTCCAAAAAAACCGTGCAGGGAATTTAATTATAGTCGGCTCGACTGATACGAACAGAGTTTCTATAGATAAATTACTTTCTATCGGTGCAGACTTGGACAAAAACCACAAGGTAAATTTTTCTTTTAAAGATATCGCAGGTTATTATTTGGAAAAGTTTTAGAATTGCTAAAAATCAACTTTCAAAATTTGTAGAATGTATGATAGATTACGAAACAATTATTGGACTCGAAGTTCACGCACAGTTAAACACGACTACAAAGGTATTTGCACCAAGCCCTACCGTATTCGGTAGCTCACCGAACACGCAGGTCTCTACTGTATGTTATGGTCTTCCGGGCGCACTTCCTGTGCTAAATGAGCAGGCACTCCAAAAAGCAATTCAAGCCGGTCTCGCACTTGGTTGTAATATTTCTTTATTTACTAAATTTGACCGAAAAAATTATTTCTATCCTGATTTACCAAAGGGCTATCAAATTTCGCAGTACGACAAACCAATTTGCCTAGGTGGGCAAATCTCATTTACCCTCAAAGGTAAAACAGAGCCAACAGTGATTCACCTCACACGCATTCATATCGAAGAAGATGCCGGTAAACTCATGCACTCTGCTGATCCATCGGTTAACGCGTCTTATGTGGACTTAAACCGTGCAGGCACTCCCTTAATCGAAATCGTATCCGAGCCAGAGCTAAGATCTAGCGAAGAGGCTTATCACTATTTAACTACACTCAAATCAATTCTACGTTATATTGAAGTTTCTGATTGTAATATGGAAGAAGGCTCATTAAGATGTGATGCAAACGTATCTATTCGTCCCCGTGGAGAAAAAGAATTTCGCACGAGAGTTGAAATTAAAAATCTAAATTCATTTAAGGCTATAAGACAGGCAATTGACTATGAAGTTGAATGGCAAAAGGATCAATATGCAAGAGGTCTAACTTTCCAACAACAAACCAAACAATGGGATGCTGTATTATTAAAAACGGTTGCAATGAGAAGTAAAGAAATGGCGCATGACTACCGTTATTTCCCAGATCCGGATCTACCAACTATCGTTCTAAAACAAGAAGATGTAGATACCCTCAGAAGCAAATTACCAGAATTACCCGCAGCAAAGAAAAAAAGATTCGAAGACTCTCTCGGGCTTCCGCCGTACGACGCAGAGGTATTAACCGCAGAAAGAGAAATCGCAAACTACTACGAAGAAGCACTGAAATATTCCGGCGATGCCAAGAGAACTTCTAACTGGGTTAAAGATGAAATACTCGGTATTGTAAACAAAGAAAACATTTCCATTTCTGAATTCGCTGTCGATCCAAAACGAATCGGCGGATTAGTAAAGTTAATCGTAGACGGAAAGATTTCCGGTAAAATCGCAAAAGACGTTTTCGAAAAAATGCTTACTACTCCAAAGTCACCAGAAGAAATTGTTCAGTCCGAGGGGCTAAGCGTTGTTAAAGACGATAAGGAAATTGAGCGGCTAGTTGATCTTATCCTGGAAAAGAATCCACAGGCAATCGAAGATTACCGCAAAGGAAAAGACCGCGCTCTTGGCTCTCTCGTCGGTGCTATCATGAAAGAAAGTAAAGGCAAAGCTGATCCAGGTTCTGTAAATAAACTTTTGCTTGAGAAACTGGGACCGCTTCCACCGAAGGGTTGAGATTTAACTGATTACCCCGAGAAAGACGATGAACACCTATAGAAGATACGATAGTATTTAAAACTTAAATCTAGATCGTTTTTTGTCGGTGTCCTCTGTTGTAAACAGTTCTTATTAGCCGCAATTGTATTGAAGTGCCTGAATAGTAAAAAGCAAATTCTTATAAGGATTCTTTCTTTAAAGAGATTCCAAACTATCAAATTTTCTGTATAATTGTTAGACAGGTTTTGATAAAAATGAAAAATGGACTCTCTATGGAAAATATTAGAAACTTAGCAAATGAAAATATTCCTTATTTAATTGATAAGTATAATGCTTTTCTTGGTGACTATGAATTTTCGGAATACATAGAAAATTTCACTAAACACTTAAACTCAAATCTTTCTGTTTCTATCAATTTTCGATTAGGTGCATTATTTCATTTCTTGCAAGAAGGAAATTATAAAAATATTTACGAAATTTTTTCACATGATTACGACCAACTGGAAAAAAGCAACCCATTGTTTTTCTATAGATTCTCTTTTGATTCATCTTTTGATAATGGAACCGATTTCAAATATGGAGCTTTGAACTCAGGCAATATTGGAACTAAATTCTGGGGTGATTTCTGTATTTATCTGAAATCGAAAGAGATAGATTCTTCTGTCTTAATAAAATACAATAGCCTAAGCAAAGAACCTAATGGTAAATACAGATATTTTAGCAAGGAAAAAGAATTGCTATTAGATAAATTAAAAAATGACTTATCTAATTTTGAGAATGCAATTCCACTTGTTGTTTTGAAAAACAAAGATCAAGACTATTCAAAATTATCCGTAAAGGAATACAATGGATTAGTAAATGATTGTGATTCAGAATATATGGAAACTATTATAGACTGCAAGTTGACCTTGGATATGGTTTCAAAGATTGCCATTGAAAATGAAGTCTTTATTAAAATGGTTGACTCTAACGTAGCCACAAAAGAAAATAAAAGCGGAAATATCTCGTTAGTCAGAGTATTAAAAGAGATCACGAATAAAAATATTACATTGGAGTATTTATGATTAAGTTAATCGCATTTGATCCAATTGATTATTGGATTATTTTAGAGAATAAGAATGGAATTTCGTTGTTAAAACCTCCGTACAGTTCTATTAATGATAAAGAATCTATATCACAAAATAAATTGCAGGAAGCTATTAGCAAAAGGGGATTTTTACCTGAATCTAAAATTTTCGCTAATGAAGATGATGCAATTACATTCATTAATACCAAAAAGAATCAAAGCGACACGGCAGTGTATTCCAATACCAATGAGTCGGATGAAATATATTCGTTCATTCCAGAGCGTCCATTATTTCAAATTGTTGAAAAATATGAACTTAAAGTTCTCGAATTACCTGTCTCTCAATTGGAAAACTTAAAGGAAATCACTGAAATAATCTTATTTAGAAATCCATTTATTAAAAAAAATCAAACTTTAAAAGCTCAATTCCTAAAATTAAACGAAACCTGTATAAATCAAATTGCTTTCATCACCAAAGCCAAAGCAAATAAATTTAAAGACTTATCAAAAAATGAAGATGTAGGTGGAAAGCTTTCTTTGATCAGTCAATTCCTTTCTAAAAACAATAAACTTTTACGACTTGCTAATCAATAATGAAAACAGTAACTTTTTATTCTTATAAAGGCGGTGTAGGTAGAACATTAGCTTTAGCTAATATTGCTATGCGCCTGTCTGAGTTTGGGAAAAAAGTTTGTATTTTAGATTTTGACTTAGAAGCTCCGGGTGTGCATTACAAATTTCCGAAAGTAGATTTACACAATCGAAAAGGCATTGTAGATTATATTTATGAATACGTGCAAACCAAAGAGCGTCCCGAACACTTGCAGGATATGGTGATTACCCTCCCACCGACTATAAAGGACGGAGAGCCAATTCAATTAATTCCTGCTGGTGATATTCACAATAAAACCTACTGGTCTAATCTATCGAATATCAATTGGGCAGATTTACTTTATAAAGATGATGGAATCTTATTTTTACTAGATTTTAAGGAAAGAATAAAGAATGAATTAAATCCAGATTTTTTATTAATCGATTCCAGAACAGGAATTACTGAAATAGCGGGGATAACAATTAGTTTGCTCGCAGACCATGTAACTCTTCTTGCAGTAAACAATCCTGAAAATCTATTCGGCTGTAAGCAATTACTCAATTCAATCCAAGACCCTTCTCGAAATTTATTCAATAGAACAATTCAATATACGTTTGTGCTCACTCGCATTCCGCCACTGGATAAAGACATTGATATTGATTATGCAAAGCATGGTAGCTTATTAAAAAAAGTCGCAGGACAAATGTTTGATGATACGGAAAGGTATAAAGAAATATTAATTATCCACTCGGATGATGAGTTATTGTTGCAGGAGTCATCGGATATAAATGAGAATGATAACCCAAAAGCAAATAATAATCATAACAAAGCTCTAATAGTTCAAGATTATTTAAAACTATTTAGAATACTCACTGTCTAAATCAGGATTTTCAGGATTAAAGGATTGGCAGGATTTTGTTCTTGTTAGAAATTCTTGTTTAGAGAAGAATCATTATTACCCGTAAGTAAAGTCCGATCACTGAGTAATTGCGATATTTCAATAAGATTCCTACTTAGTAACAATTATCCGCAATCGTATCGAATAGCGTAAGCGTGACCGATTAGTAAAAGGCTAATCAAAGTTATTCGCACCTATTAGGTAGAAAGAATTTACTTCTTCTCTTGTTCCTTCATTTTTTCTTCTCTTTCCCGTCTACCACGTTCATCCCAAATTCTATCAAGAATCTCGTCATCTTCCTCGGTTAATTCTAATTCTTCGGCTCCATTCCTTGCATCCCGTGGAATCTTAAGAGTTCGAAGATTGCTACCTTTAAATAATTCCTTCAATTGTTCCGGTGTCATTCGTTCCATTTTATCGCTCCATTAGTAATCTTTCTTTACTATATCTATCAATCAAATACTCTTCCAAAGTTTGATTTGATTTACTCCCTAAAGTCAAATCAAATTTGCAATTTCGTAAAGTAGTTCCAAACTCTTTCCAAAATCTTCTAGCAATCTTGTCATTCATTAAATCGGATATATTTTTTAAATTCGTTAAATCAATTCCATTGTAACGTCCATCACTTGCGTAATTGTAACGATATGCATGATCTTCCAATAACTAGTCTTGCATTCAGTTTGAATCTTTTTGCATACCCGAAGATATTGTTTTTAAATAACTCTTAATATCAAGAAAGGTTAAAATATTTCTGAACATATCCAAATAAATATAATTGGCCTTCTTTGAATATTTAGAATAAAATTTTTCTTCTATTTCTTTTGTCAAGACTATAGCAAGTTCTTGTTGGCTGTGTTTTCTGATCTTATAAAGCAACTGTATTTCAAAAAGTTTTGACAATGATTTTTTGAATTTTCCATTTGTTTTTTCATAAATTACTCCCTTCATTCTATTGCCGTCAAAATATACATACAGCCAATGCCTTATTTGATTGTATAACCAACCACCTTCAATTCTTAACTGATCCAGTTCATATTCTTTTAAATACTTATTTAAGTCTAATATTGATTTACCTTGCAAATGGGCTTTTGTATTTAAGTTTTCAATGTATCCTTTGTATTGTTTCAATTTTTTATTATTTTTTTTTGTTCTCTCTTTAATAAAATCCTTCTCTGATTTTTTATAAATAGGTACGTCATAAAAGTGTATGTTTAACATTGTCTTCCTTTAAAAAATTTAGATATTAATAATCAGAGATTGTCTTATTCAATTATGAGATAGAAGAATGCTTTTAATTCGTTCATTCAATAGATACTCATCGCCAGGAAATAAGCTTATGAGTTTAATTTTAAAAATATTGCATGCATTAATTTTTCTATTCATTTTTTCTGCATAGTTGCTCTCTAAATGAAGTCCAAAATATTCTATAAAGTATTCCCCTATTTTCCAATCAGCTCTTATATTTGATCCTAGAAAATCAATAACTGCTTTGGGGTATTTTGGTTCTTTTTCATGTTCAATATTATTTTCAAATAACCAATCATCTATTATTTTTTCTGCTAAACTATTACAAAGATGACCATCTTTTGAAATAACCTTGTACCCAAACTTACCCTTTAAGATTCCACGCTGACCTAAGAAACCAGATTCAATTACTGCTTTCAGCCATTCACCGTATATCGATGCATAACGGACTGGATAATAAACTTTTTTTGCATATTTAATAAACTCATAAAACTTTGCCCTAGGCATTGATCTATAAATTTTATAGATACTTGTATTTTTATCTGGAATGAATCCTAAAAAATCTAACAATACTCTTAAGTCTTTTAATGAATTCTTTACTTCCAAATCAGTACCTATTCTCTTAAAACAATCCATTTCATGCGGATGAATATCCAAGTAAAATTCAAGTGCTTCAAATTCAATAAGTCCATCTCCTCCAATAGTATAACTTCTCCCAAATTCAGATTCTTTAAAGGCAAGATTCCTAATTTTACAAAATCTTTCTCTTTGATAATAGGAGAGTTTTTTTGAGTAATAAAGCTCTTTTAATCTGAATTCTACAAACATTGAAAAATCATTTCTGAAATTTCTATAAATAGAATTTTTATCAGGAGGTAATTCTCTAAAAACAGATTTCCACGACTTTGGATATTTATAAAATTGAGGTTCATAAATCTCACTTGGATTTTCTCGAAAGTATTCACAAATCTTTGGACTCTTCGTTTTAATATACGAATGAATATAATAATCTTCTTGATACTTTATAAACTCACTGCCAAATACAGGGAAAATATAATGTCGTCGATTGACACTACAGTATTCATTGAAATAGATTAGCTGCTCATCATTTTTTAAATCCCAATTATTTATAAAATAATCATAATTCTTCAACTCTCTATTTATAGGATTATTTAAACTAAGGCTATCGTCTTTTTCCTCTCTTGTTCCTTCGAAGTATTTTATTTTCTCAGAAAATATTGTCTCCTCTTTCTTTAATGTAGAAAGTCTTTTTAAGAAGCTATCTATATTATTATTCATTTTTCCTTCAATCATTTGCGACTATTCTATGTTACTCGTTAAGAACATGTTTTATTTAACTTCCTCTAAACTCTCCAACCAATCTTTAAACTCTGGTAGGCTAGCACAAAGATCGTTCATAATTTCCAAATCTAAATCTTGACGAGGGCATTCAACCAATATGGAAGAGCCTTCCTTTTCATAGGAAAGATTCGTATTGATAGTTTTAATTTGTATGAGTCCAACATGATAGCGCAAGGAAAGTTTTCTAAATTCTGAAATTACTTCGTCTTCTATCTTAGAAGCTTGTTGTAGGTCAGATACTACAACCACATAACGACGATTAGCCCAACCTGAATTAGAAAGACATTCAAAGAAGTAGTCACGCATTTTTCCCTTAGATAAATCTTTTTTGACTTCAAAGCTCGCAATTTCAGGAAAATATTTTTGCCCAGTCAGATTGGCTACCTTCAATATACCGTCCTGATAATTTGTTTTTCTAATCCCGACAATATCTGGAAATCTCCATTTATGAATGCCCTTTGTAGATCTGCTTGCCGTCAGATGATTTAGGTATTTGCTTTCGATATTTAAACTTTTGCTTAACCATTCAACCACAACCTTGTAGTATGCTGATTCATGAATCTTTTCTATATTACTTTCATGAATATATAGACCATTATTCTCATCGTTTGTTATTACTGAGTCGTCATCTTTTACCCATTCTTTCAATAATTGTTCAAAGTTGTCTGCACTCGTAACCTTTTCGATATCAGGTATTCCTGCATATATTCGATACTGACTTAATCCTTCCGAATGTTCTAATAAATCCTCTACTTGTTTTTTCAGTTTTTCTTTTTCCGCTTTATTCATGTAAACCTGTCTCTCTAACAATTTTAATTTTACTTAAAATACTCAATATTTTTTTTTCGGCTTTCTTAAAATCGCTTAAAGTCTTATTGTTTTGATTGGCGACTAATTTGGCTTGCTTATAAATAGAAATTTCTTTTCTAAACTTTACTTTGGGTCAACCTGTCATTCGTAGGAAAAGTTTAAATGTCTGTTGTTCCAAATGCTTGCCCATGAACCTTCGTAGACTTTTTCACGCAATTTAAGAATGCTGTGTGCTCCTTTGATGAGCCATTTCATTC
>JANYCR010000552.1 GCA_025360185.1 Leptospiraceae bacterium
AATTTTTTTATTATAAATCTTTATATGAAAATTTTTCCGTATTACTTCATAATTATGAAATTGAATTACGAGTTAGAGACAAATTAAAAAAATCACTCGAAGAAGAAGTTTTATCCCTTCTCCCCGAATCAGAAAAATCTATTCTTATAGAATTTGGCGAATACTTAGAAATAGCCGCACACGAAAAAGAGAAGGAAAAATTTCTCACCTATTGCAAGATGCCTGTTTCCGTTTCAGAAAAGAGCGAACTCAAAAGAAGAATCTCGGAAATAGAATCTAACCCTGAAATTGGGGTATCATGGGAAGATGCAATCAAAGGTATAGAAGAAAGAATTGGAAAAAAAATTAATCTTACATCCAGAGGCTGAAAAAGAACTTAATGCTTCTTATGATTGGCACCAGAATAATCGTAAAAATTCAGGTGATCAATTCTTAAATCAAGTTGATTTGAAATTAATAGAAATTTTAAAAAAACCTGAATCCTTTTCTGTGGATGAAGACGGAGTGCGCTGGACTGGACTTTCGAAATTCCCCTATCATATTTTCTATATCTTTAAGGCACCCGTTGTTTGGATTCTTGCTATCTGGCATACAAGGCGTAAACCGGATGATTGGCGAAAACGAAAAGATGATATTGAATAATTTCTTGATTCATTCCAACTAACGCAAAAAAAATCTCTCTAAAACCAAATTTGAGTTGCAAAATCAGATTTGTTGTTTCTCACAATATTAGTGGGAATAGAAAAATATGAACTGGATCGTTAGAAATAGAATAAATAGACTCTTTAGAAGCTTAGGTGGATCTATGACCTATCCTCTAGTAAAAAGTTGGGGGATAGGTCTTATCCTCCTCTTCACTAACTGCGGGCTACTCTTCATTCACCCACAACCGTCGAATAATAAAAATGCTCTCTTCGGCTTACTGGGATTAGCCAGTAATTCGCAAAATCGAGCAACATCGACATCGACGAATAGTACGTCAACTTCGCTAGTATTGCAATATGGGTCGAGCAGTTATTCGTTTACTAAGAATTTGGCGCTCACGGTGACGCCGAGTTTATCTAGCTCTGCTAGTTCTTGCGCGGCAAGTCCTGATTTGCCGACAGGGCTAGGTCTTAATCCAAGTAATTGTGTGATTTCCGGAACACCGACTGCATTACAAGGAGGAACGAACTATACAATCACAGCGACAGCGAGTACGGGAACGAACTCGGTTACGATTTCAATAGAAGTAAAAGATATTCCGCCTGGAAGTCTTACCTATTCGATCACAAACTTGTCATATACCGTAAACACTGCTGTGACGACAATAACTCCAACGTATATAGGAACGATTACGAGCTGCACTGCCTCTCCCTCTTTACCAAATGGAATTTTACTGGATAATACGAATTGCTCTCTTTCGGGAACTCCACTTACAGCAAAGCCACTTACGACCTATATAATCACAGCTTCGAATGCCTACGGAAGCACAACGGCTACTCTGTATATAACGGTAAATCCAATTGCGCTTTCTGGATTTAGTTATGCTGGAAATCCGTTTTCAATGACACAAAGTCTTACCATTGCTGGACTTACACCAACAATAACCGGAACTCCAACATCTTGTTCAAGCTTACCTACATTACCCGCAGGACTTTCTATTTCTACGTCCTGCGTTATTTCAGGAACACCAAGTGTAATCCAAGCAGCTACAAACTACACAATCACGGCAACTAACGCCGCGGGCAGTACGACTACTGTGATTTCTGTAGCGGTTATCGTTGCTCCTCCTTCGAGTCTTGTCTATTCAGGAAGTCCCTATACACTCAGTCAAAATGTGGGGATGACGACGATTACCCCTACGATGGTAGGAACACCTACTAATTGTGTTTCTGCCCCGACTTTACCGACCGGGCTTAGTATCAATCCGCTGAACTGCGCAATCACTGGAACGCCTACTGTTTTATCGGGTAATACTAGTTATACGATAACGGCGAGCAACACGAGTGGAAATACATCGACCACGATTGGAATTTCTGTAATTCTCGACCCTCCTACTAGCATTTCCTACACTGGAAGTCCGTATACGTTTTATTCGGGAACGGGGATAACGACTATTACTCCTACTATAGTAGGAAATCCTACTAGTTGTGTGGCAAGTCCTGCTCTTCCGGGCGGTTTAACTTTATCCGCTACTACTTGCGCTATATCTGGAGTTCCGATTCTTACAGCAGCATCCGTGGTTTATACGATTACCGCGTCTAACGTCAATGGAAGCGCTTCTACTACGATCACGATTCGAAGCGGGACTACTGCGATTGATGTCTATGGGCAGTTCGGAAGTTTTACGACTAACGTTGCGAATAACGGGGGTGTGAGTGCGGATAGTTTGAATAATCCAATTTCAGTGACAACAGATTTAATGGGAAATCTTTATGCTCTGGATATTGCTAACAATAGAGGGTTGTTTTATCCGGTCGGAACAACAACGGCAACACGAGTCTATGGTCAATTTGGAAGTTTTACATGCGGTGTTATTAATAATAATGGAAGCTGTGTTGCTAGCTCTGTGTCTGCGGATAATCTATATAATCCAGCAGGAATAAGATTGGATTCAAGTGGAAATGCATATATGACTGATGAAGCTAATCACAGAGTTTTGTTTTATCCTAGCGGCTCTACATTTCCAACGGTTGTCTATGGACAGGGTGGAAATTATACATTAAATGTAGCGAATAACGGAGGTATATCTGCTAGTAGTCTTAATTATCCCTATGCAATCCTTATTGATTCGAGTAATAATTTATATGTTAGTGACAGTAGTAATCATAGAGTTTTATTTTATCCATCCGGTAGTACTACTGCAACGAGAGTTTATGGACAAAATGGAAGTTTTACAACAGGAAGTGCAAACAATGGGGGATTAACAGCTAATAGCCTTAATGTTCCAACATCGCTTGCGTTGGATGCAAGTAATAATCTTTATATATGCGATCATACTAATAGTAGAATTTTATTTTACCCGTCTGGTAGCACTACCGCAACGAGAGTTTATGGTCAATTTGGAAGTTTTACATGTAATGTTTCCAATAATAATGGGAGTTGCTCTTCTGGAACACTCTCAGCGAATAATCTATTTAGTCCGCATTCAATTGCCATCGATTCTGGAGATAATTTATATGTATCCGATGCACATAATAATCGACTCTTGTATTACCCATCAAGTAGCACAACAGCAACTAGAGTCTATGGACAAAATGGAAGCTTTTCATCTAGCACAATCAATAACGGGGGAATTTCAGCGAATAGTCTTAATTTTCCAGATGGCATAGCTCTTAATGGAAATATCTATCTTTACGTAGTCGATGCAACTAACAATCGGGTGTTAAAATATTTACAATGAAGAACGTTATACGACAAATTGCTGCACTACTTCTCTTCCTCTTCACTAACTGCGGGTTACTCTTTATTCACCCCAAGACAGCGGGCGATGGACTTGGAAAATATTCTTTACTCTTTGGTCTGCCGAGATCGGTTGCTTCGAGTCAAACTGTAAACGCAGTAGATAGAACATCGCCTGCTATACTCACGGTAATTCCGGCGTTAAGTAGTACAAATATTCCAGTCTCGCAGAAAATCATCATTAGCTTCACAGAAGAAGTTGTTCCGATTAGTTCTGCAATTACAGTTCTAGATTCTAGCTCGAATGCTGTGAATGGGGCAGTTACCTGGGACAAGGAAGTTTTGCAGTTTACCCCGAGTGCTAGTCTAGCGTATAATACCAAGTATACGGTGAGTCTGGGGAATGGGATAAAAGACAGTTCGGGAAATGAATTTCCTTCCGGGTTTACTTATGATTTTACTACTGAGCTTTCGCCTAACGCAAGTCCGCTTTCAGTCATTGCCACGACTCCTGTGAATGGATTTCTGAATTATAACGTAGGCTCTACTTTGAATATAGCGTTTAACAAGCAAGTAAACGCTACAACATTTACTACTTCTAATGTCATCGTGACTAGTTTTAGTGGAAATGCTTCTATCACAGTCTATTCCAATGTGGCTAATGGCATTATTACCCCACAGCCTGCCTGGGATTATGGAACCACCTATACAGTTACTATTAAGCAAGCGGTTTCGGATACGTCTCAAAATACAATGTCTGCGGATTATATATTTACATTTACGACTGTCTCGGATACTACAGGACCGCAAGTAGTGTCTCGAATTCCTGAGCTAACAAGTATTACCCCTCCGGTTACAATGACAGACGGAACCGCAACAGGTCTTACTGTCCCCGGGCATTCGATTAACGATCCGATTCAAGTGAATTTCGATGAGTTAATTTTACCAGCCAGTGCGACTGCTGGAAGTTTTACAGTCAAGCAAGGAGCGACTACGATTGCCGGAACTTATAGCGTAACCGGTAATAATGTAAAGTTTACTCCCAGTTCACCGCTTCCACTTGGAACGATTACTGTCACAGTCATGAGTCCGCTTCAAGATATGTCGGGTAACGTTATCACGTCGCCCTATGTATTTAATTTTGTCACAAGAAATTCTAAAATCTATTCGAACTTGTTTCATAATTGTGTCTTACTTCCTTCCGGTAAAGTGCGATGCTTTGGCTCCAATATTTTTGGTCAGCTCGGGACGGGGGATTTTAATTCTATTACTACTATATCTGCGGCTAATGACATACGGCTGAATGAACCGGCTCTAAAGCTGGCAGTAGGAGTAGGGCATACTTGTGCTTTGCTTCTCTCTGGCAGTGTTAAGTGTTGGGGAACCGGACTCAGTGGAGTTTTAGGACAGGGAAGTCTTGTGACTATGACTGATCCATTTTATATTTCTCCTCTGAATATTGGTGAAACAATTATAGATATAAAAGCAAATATAGCGCATACTTGTGTTGTGACCGTATCTGGAAAATACAAATGCTGGGGCGGCAATAAAAGCGGGCAACTCGGGTATGGGTTTACCGGACTAGGTGATCCTGACTTAGACGATAGAACTTCTATTTTTCAAAGTCCCTCTCTAAATTTTGCTTCTGATTTAGTAAAAGAACTGGCAATCGGTCCAATTCATTCCTGTGCGCTTACTACGTCGGGTAAAGTCAAATGTTGGGGACTTTGCAACATCGGACAATGTGGAGTAACCCCTGACCCCGGCGGACCGCAAACAGATTCAGTAGGGCTTGGTTTTTTAAATTTGAACGTAGGTGCAATTCTCCCAACTTCCATTAGCTCGATTGGAAATTTTATTTGTGTGACGTTAAATGATGGAACAGGAAAATGTTGGGGCGACGGGAAGTTAGGCGAAGTAGGAACGGCAGTTCCCGCGATGGGTCAAAATGTTTTTGAAGCAGCACTCTACCCGGCTATCAGTATTGCAGGAAAAACCATTTCTAAAATGGTTACAGGTTACGCTTCGACCTGTGCTTTATTTACAGATGGGACAATGGCTTGCTTTGGGGATAATACTTACGGTCAAGCTGGATCTATTCTATTTCCAAACCCGGAATACTTTGCGGCTAATGCTGTTAGTTCGCATCTAATAAACTTTACTCCAACTTATAAAATAGTA
Organism: Leptospiraceae bacterium; assembly: GCA_025360185.1. Classification (GTDB taxonomy): domain Bacteria; phylum Spirochaetota; class Leptospiria; order Leptospirales; family Leptospiraceae; genus UBA2033. The sequence goes on from JANYCR010000552.1 coordinate 5,566, forward strand.
GATGCTTCCTTGGGCTATTATCATGGGTGTATTGTATTAGATTCTGACGGGATTAACTGCTTCGGAACGGCAATTAACAATTACGCGCTTGGAGAAGGAAGCCTCACCGGCTATCAAACCGCCATTGGGCTTGGAGCGGTTAACTTTATTAAACTACAAAGGAATGTGACTGACTATGATTAGACTGAATATATTTACGATGATATTCCTGCTTGTTTTTTCCTGCAAGCAGGCAACGCTCAATAATCCACTCGAAGGTGCGGGCGGAATTCTGATTGGATTTAAACAAAGAACATCAATTGCGATTATCGTTTCTAATCTTCCCTCTTCGATTGATGAAGAAGCAACGATTACAGTTCAGGTGAAGTTAGGTCAGAAGATTGACTCTGAGACTATAATGACCATTAGCCCCGAGAATAATCTTTTGCAAGTAAATAGTCTTTCTAATGCACAATTAAAATTTACCCCTGAAAATTATAATGTCGATCAAAATATTACATTTACACTTCTTGCTTCTGATAAAATTTCTCCGATTGATATAGGGATTAATTTTTCTGCACCGGGGGTTTCTTCTTCTCGCTTTGTAATTTCTGGTAATTATAAATTTTCTAGAAAGTTAAATTTCTCCGGTGTGACTTCACTAGCAGAAGAGACCACTGGAAGTTTTAAAATAACACTCAGGAAAAAGCCTCAGTCGAATGTAACAGTAATCTTTAGCTCTAATTCTACCTCAGCCATTTCTATTTCACCGGCTACTCTTAGTTTTACTCCCAATAATTATAATATCGAGCAAACAATTTTAGTTACTATGAATGATATATATAATGACAACCGGACTTATACAATTGCGGGAACATCAGATGGAGAGGTAACGAATTATAGTTTGAGTATTATAGATAATGATTATGCGTTAGTTAATTTATCTCTCGGGCAAGCAAATAATTCTGGCAAAAATCCATCTCTTTATATTGATTCTGCGAATAATCGTTTTTATGTGGCAGCACGCAATGGGGCTAATGGCAATCGTCCAGCTATTTACAGATGCGATAGTTTAAATGGAACGAATTGTAGCAGCTACACTAATTTTTCCGCTTCCTATACGGCTAATGCCGGTTACGGACCATTTGTCACGTACGATTCTTCTTCCAGGTCTCTTTACACAGTGTTTTATGATTTTTCCGGCACAGGAACTACGCGGGCGATGAAAGTTGACGGTGATGATGCAACTGCTGTTAGCTCCGCAAGCATTACATATGGTTTGGGGTTTACGCCCACGCATTCTCATGCAATGCTGACTTCAACGGGAAGAATACTTTTTATAGACACCGGTACTAATACAACACTTGGAATTGAATGCAATAGTTTGGACCTGACAGCTTGCACTGCTTCTCCGTATATCACGTTTGCTGTCCAAAGCACTCAGGTGCAAAATATTTTTGGCTCTAGAGGATTTCGTTATGATTCAGCAAATGCAAAAATACTCGGTGTGGTAACAGGTGAATTCGGAGCGGATAATACACAGGCTTTTCTTCCGAGAGGTTTTGTATCTACAACTGCCGGAAGCACTGTGCAGGATTTAATGACCACTCCACTGGCATACTTTGGTTATACTCCCGATTTAGAAATTGATACGATTAATAATCGACTTATTATTTCTACCTTTGACTATAGTGGAAACCGTGGTGGAGCGGGTAATCCGAGTTTGATGTTTTGCGATCGAAATATGACGGCGAGTCTTTGTACTTATAAACAAATAGCGCCTACTTCTCCTTATCCGAGCTATCATCCAAAACTTTTATGGGACAGCGTAAATCGAAAAATTTTAATTATTACGTATAACGGTCTTAGATCTAAAATCCCTTATCTCCATCACTGTGACGAAACTGGAAGTAATTGTACGGAAGCAGATGTATCTAGAGGCGGCGGACAAGCAATTGCAGATCCAGATAGCTCTGTTCCTAATTTCGATGCAGGAATTGATACTGTAAACAATCGCGCCATATTAGTATTTGCCGATGCGACGACAGGTAAGCTTTATATGATTCGATTTGGACTTGGTGGGTTTTAGAAATTTAATTACATTATTGTAAACTAAAATAGACTTAATTCTGCTTGACTGTAAATGTTGCTTTGTATAGTTTAAATCATTATGTCAAGATATATTAATCCTTATACCGACTTTGGCTTTAAAAAATTATTTGGAGAAGAGGGAAGTAAAAATCTACTGAAGGATTTTTTAAACGAACTTCTTCCGCCTATTCATAGGATAAAAGAGTTATCTCTTAAGCGCACAGAAAATTTGCCAGAAATAAAATCCGAAAGAAGTGCTGTGTTTGATATATATTGTGAATCTGAAAATGGCTCTAAATTTATCGTGGAAATGCAGAAGGCAAAGATAGATTTCTTTAAAGACCGAACAGTTTTTTATTCAACGTTTCCAATCAAAGAGCAAGCAGAAAAAGGGGATTGGAATTTTGAACTCAGTCCGGTGTATTGTATTGCGATTCTCGATTTTGTTTTCGAAAAAAATTCATCAACGATTGCTAAAGCGGATTACATAAGTAATGTGCAACTAAAAGATCAATACTGTAATATTTTTTATGATAAATTAGCGTTTCTATTTATTGAGATGCCTAATTTTAAAAAGAAGGAAGAAGAGCTACTAACGCATTTTGATAAATGGCTTTACTTCTTAAAAAATTTACAGAGTTTTATTGATATTCCTAACATCTTAAATGAAGAAGTATTTATAGAAGGATTCCGTAAAGCTGAATTTGCCAATTTTAATGAAAAGGAAAAGGAACAATACGATCAAAGTTTAAAACGATATCGCGATTTAAAAGCGGTAGTCGATACATCCTTTCACGAAGGAATGGAAAAAGGAAAGCTGGAAAAGGAAGATATTACAATTCGAAATGCGCTTAGAAAAGGAAAGCTGACTCCACAAGAAATTGCAGAAATGTTAGAAGTTTCTCTAGAAAGAGTGCTCGCTATTCAAAAAGAGATAAATTAAAACGACTTATCATCAATTTGTAATCTTCCATTTTAGAATGATAGTAAAAAAAACTTGACTTTTTACAAAATTTCTAGAGCTTGGTAAATTAACGCAAACATTGGTGTATACAGTTAATGAAACTTGTAAATACTCCCACTAATTTTTTGCACTTCATTTGTTTATTTTCAAAATTTTCATCCGCATTTGACTCAATTCTTTGTATAGGGAGATTTTGCCATGCAGAAAAAAATAATCATTCTTTTACTTTCGCTGTTTTCCAATTGCGGCGTTTTGTTTATGAAAAATTCTACCGGCGGGCAAAATGGGATTAGCCTTTGGCTAATAGGGCTGTTAGGAATTAGAACAACTTCTAACCCAACGATTCAATTGGATCGTTCGATTCCTGATTTGAAAAAAGGAGAGGATGTTGAGATTGGAGTAACTCTTTCTAGTCAGCCAGGCGGGACTGTAGAAGTGGTTATTAGTAGTTCTGTATCAATTCTAACTGTGAATGAAAGCACAAGCGCTAAACTGACATTTGCCCCTGAAAAATATAATATCCGACAGACATTTACTTTAAAAGCTCCACTCGATGATAAGACTGAGAATGGGATATCCGTTGTTACCCTCAAATCAAGTCTTGAAGAAAAGAAAAACTACACGGTAAATATTTCTGCGACAAACGCGCAAAGGATTTTGGCGTATAACGTTCCAGATTCTATGGAAGAGGGAAAATCGTTTACCCTTCGAGTCAAGCTAGGTGGAAACCCAGTTACACAAAATACACCGATTACCATTAGCTCCTCTGATCCAAGTCGATTGTCTGCAACACCGTCCACGTTTACATTTACTTCTTCGAATTATTCTACTGAGCAGGATATTGTAATTACTTCACTTGTAGACGCAGATTCTGCGACTGATAATATTTATTTAAAACTTAGTGGGAGTGGACTTACGGGTTTACAATTTCCATTGCAAATCATAGATGGAGATATATCACCAGTATTCACTCCGAGTGTAGGAAATACTTTTACAAATGGAGTAGGCTCACAGGTAATCCAAGTTAGCCTTTCAGGAAATCCAACTGTGGATAGGGCAGTCAATTTACAATTTTCTGATGCGAGCCAATTGAGTGCTAGTCCAAATACATTAAACTTTACATCGACTAATTGGAATGTACCGCAGACCGTTACCGTAACCGCGATAGCTTCTCCAACCTGGGCAAGCGGAACAGTTACATTATCCGCAAGTGCAAGCGGGATAAAATCGGGGACGATAGATTTTACAACAACGAATACAGTTCCTGGGAATATTACGTTTAGTAATATCACAGCTCAAATCATAGAAGGTCAGTCCGGCACGATGCAAGTAGTTTTAGATAAACAACCAACTGCAAATTTAACTGTGACTCTTACAAGCTCTGACCCTCGAATTACTCTTAGTCCATCACTTCTTGTATTTACACCCGCTGGCTATTCGATACCTAAGACTGTTAATTTACTCACGAATAATACGACTCCCTATGACAATTCCATCAATGTAACGATTGGTGCGACTGCTACTGGTTATACAACCGCAAGTGGCAATACTTTGTTAATCGCAACTGGAACAAAGATACTATTTACCAATCTACCTACAAGTATGGGAGATCTTGCGAATTCTTCCTTTACAGTTGCACTTTCGGGTAATCCTGGTATACCTCGAACGATTACACTGAACTCGTCTAATTCTGTTTTAACTATTGGCTCAACTACACTTGTCTTCAATTCGGCTAATTATAATACTCCGCAGTCTGTAAGTTATACTTCGAATTTAGGGGCGTTGACACCGCCTATCGCGTCGAATGTCACAGCGATTACTACTCTTTTGGCGAATACTTTACGGGTTGTGAATGTTTATAAATATGGAGGAATGCTTACTAAGACAGGTCAGACTACATGCTATGATATTTCAGGAAATGGAATTAGTTGTGCAGGTACGGGACAGGACGGAGAGATTCAAGCAGGGGTTACTGCAAGTTTTACCGGACCAACGACAAATGCCGGTTATCCGGGTGATTACGTGACGATTGATAATAATACAGGGTTGGTGTGGCAGAGTTGCAGTTGGGGAAAGTATGGTTCTGATTGTTCTGGTGGGACTTTTGCAACAGGAAATCCGAGTTGGTTTACTGCAATGTCTGATTGTTCAACTCAAATGAATTCAACAAATTCAGGCAATGGTTTTGCAGGGAGAACCGATTGGAGACTCCCATCAATGAGAGAACTTTTTACAATAATAAATTATTCCAATATGAATCCTATGACCTATACAGCTAATTTCCCGAATACCTTTGCGGCAAATTGTTGTACTTCCCCAAGCTATTGGGCAAGTGATTCTTATTCTTTAGATATGTCTAAAGCATGGGGGATGACTTTTGGATCAATGTTTGGCGGTGACGTAGGAATTACTATTCAGAATGGATTGTCTAAAAATCCAGGTTCAGTTGGCATGTTTTATCGATGCGTCGCTGGGGGACCTTTAATTACTAAATCTTTTATAGATAATGGGGATGAAACTGTATTAGATTTAACGACTGGATTAACTTGGACAAAATGTTTGCTTGGAACTTCAGGTGCCAATTGTGCAACAGGAACTAGAAATGCTTATACTTGGAATACTATGTTTTCTGCATGTAGTTCTCTTACTCTTGTCGGAAAATCATGGAGAGTTCCAAACTCAATAGAAATGGCTAGCATTGCGGATTATAGTGTTAATTCTCCGGCGCATAATGCAACGTATTTTCCAGGCTCTTATTATATAACAATGACATCAACCTCTCGACCAAGTAAACCCTCTGCATCAGAAGTTTTTTGGGGTGATGTTGGTTCATTCTATGGATCATATACGGGCACAAACCAATTTAATAAGAATGGATTTGATGGGTACGGCAGCTATTATTCTCCACCGTTGCGCTGTGTCACAGGACCGTAGGAGAAAATGATGAAAGTTTGCAAAATAATATTTTTGATATTCTTAATTTGTCTACTTACCAACTGTGGCGTTCTCTTTTTGAACAAGCCGAGTGGGCAAAATGGGATTAGCCTTTGGATATTAGGACTGTTAGGAATTAGGACAACTTCTAGTGCAGCGATTCAATTAGATCGCTCTATTCCTGATTTAAAAAAAGGAGAGGAAGTAGAGGTTGGCATTATCCTCACGAGTATTCCGAGTGCAAACGTGGATGTAGAAATTGCGAGTTCATCAACCATTCTTACAGTGAATGGTAGCACAAGCGCTAAACTCACATTTGCCCCTGAAAAATACAACATCCGCCAAGCAATTACTTTCAAGGCAGTGCTAGATGATAAGTCAGAAAACGGAATATCCGTTGTTACCCTCACATCTAGCCTGGGCGAAAAGAAAAATTACACAGTAAATATTTCTGCGACAAACACACAAAGGATTCTAGCGTATAACGTTCCTGATTCTATGGAAGAAGGAAAAATATTTACCCTTCGAGTCAAGCTAGGTGGAAACCCTGTTACGCAAAATACAACGATTGCCATTAGTTCTTCTGATCCAAGTCGATTGTCTGCAAAACCGTCCACGTTTACATTTACCGCTTCAAATTATTCTACCGAGCAAGATATTGTGATTACTTCCCTTGTAGACGCAGATTCTGCGACTGATAATATCTATTTGAAACTTAGTGGGAGTGGGCTTACTAATTTACAGTTTCCATTGCAAATCATAGACGGGGATATATCACCAGTATTCACACCAAGCATTGGAAATACATTTACAAATGGAGCAGGATCGCAGGTAATCCAAGTTAGCCTTTCAGGAAATCCCACTGTGGATAGGACAGTCAATTTACAATTTTCTGATGCGAGCCAATTGAGTGCTAGTCCAAATACATTAAACTTTACATCGACTAATTGGAATACCCCCCAGACCGTTACCGTAACCGCGATAGCCTCACCAACATGGGCAAGCGGAACAGTTACATTATCCGCAGGCGCGAGCGGGATAAAATCAGGGACGATAGATTTTACAACTACGAATACAGTTCCGGGGAATATTACGTTTAGCAATATCACAGCACAAATCATAGAAGGACAATCTGGAACGATGCAAGTTGTATTAGACAAGCAACCGACTGCAAATCTGACTGTAGCTCTTACAAGCTCTGACCCTCGAATTACTCTTAGTCCATCACTGCTTGTATTCACTCCTGCTGGCTATTCGTTACCTAAGACTGTCAACTTACTCACGAATAATACGACTCCCTATGATGATTCTATCAATGTAACACTTGGTGCGACTGCAACAGGCTACACGGCAGCAAGCGGCAATACTTTGTTAATCGCAACTGGAACGAAGATACTATTTACCAATCTACCTACAAGTATGGGAGATCTCGCGAATTCTTCTTTTACAGTTACACTTTCGGGTAATCCCGGTATACCGCGCACGATTACACTGAATTCTTCTAATTCTGTTTTGACTATTGGCTCAACTACACTCGTCTTCAATTCGGCTAATTACAATACTCCGCAAAGTGTAAGTTATACATCAAATCTAGGTGCACTGACTCCACCGATTGCGTCGAATGTAACAGCGACTACTACTCTATTGGCGAATACTTTACGGGTTGTAAATGTTTATAAATATGGAGGACAACTTACAAAGACAGGGCAGACAACGTGTTATGATATTTCAGGAAATGGAATTAGTTGTGCAGGCACGGGACAGGACGGAGAAATTCAAGCAGGGGTTACTGCAAGTTTTACCGGACCTACGACAAATGCTGGTTATCCGAGTGATTATATAACGATTGATAATAATACGGGGTTAGTTTGGGTGGCATGTAGTTTTGGATCAGGTGGTAATACTTGTGGTGGACAAATTACCAATCGAAGTTGGAATACAATGGTATCAGATTGTTCTACTTTAAATCCAGGGAGTGGATTTGCAGGTATCACAAATTGGAGGCTACCTACACTAAATGAATTATTTTCAATTTATAATTTTGGAAATGCAAGTCCTGCTGCATACAATACTGCTTTTCCAAGCTCATACGATGGGTACTATGCATCATCTGATACTAGCTTACAAGATACAAACAAGTTTCATTTTGTAGTTTTTTCCAACGTAAATAATATTCCACTTACGGAGTCTTGGTCAAAAACAAAAAGTGACACAGGTGTTAGCATGGCATATCGTTGTGTATCCTCTAGTAACGCACTTACAAAAACATATCTCGATAATGGTGATCAAACTATTGTAGACGTTACAACTGGTCTTACTTGGACAAAATGTGCTCTAGGGCTATCAGGAAGTAGCTGCACGATAGGAACTGTAAATACCTATACATGGAATACCCAATCAACTGCATGTTCATCATTAAATTTAGGAGGAAAATCTTGGAGGGTTCCTAATGCTAGAGAGTTACAAAGTATTGTTGATGTAACTTATCAGTCTCCGCCTCATAACCCTACTTATTTTCCCGGAACTTATGGAGCAGCTACTTCAACGAGCAAAGTTAACATTTTTTTTTCGATACTTGTAATAAATTCTTTAGGAAACTTTTATGTTCAAGAAGCAAAAACTAGTGCATTTCCACTACGCTGCGTCACAGGACCTTAACCCAATGGAAATTTTTATGAAAATGAAAAA
>JANYCR010000561.1 GCA_025360185.1 Leptospiraceae bacterium
TTTTTCATTTATCTTTGTCCGATTTTTTAAATAATGCCTTGTTGATTAATTCTGCCAAATCCTGGAAGAAATCTCCTTTTCTTAATTTAATAACATTAACTGGTTTATGGTTATTATGCGCTTCGAGTGTATTTTTAATTCGTTTAATAGGTCCTGCCATCTTGTGAGAAAAGAAAATACTAAATAAACTAACAATGATTACATTTAAAAAACTAGTTGCTAGTATAGGCATAAAATACAAATCAAACGCACTATATAATTTTGGGGGCTTACCATCAATTACCTTTAGAGGGAAGAACAATTGACCATTCTCTTCATCCAGACTTGGCTTTCCTTCCTGAAAAGATAAAGGAACTCCCTTTTCCGTATCCACCTGAACTAATACGGAAGCATTTTCCGGTAATAGACTATAAGATTTCTCTTTTATTAACCACAATGACCCAAGCGTTAAAAAAGCACTCAAGACAATGATCATTGAAAACTTAAATACAAACTGGTTTTGAAATTCCCTATCAATATAATACCGCCATCGCTTTTTCATTTTTATTTACCTTTTAACCTAATCTTAAAAAATAAGGAACGTAATTAATTGAACCGTAAAAAATGAACGAGAGTATTCAAAAGAAAATTATCTATTTTAATTTGAAATAAAGTATAGAGATAAAAGGAAAACCAATAAGCGACAGTGATGATAACTTGAATGCGAATCGTAAGCTCACTTAAATAACCGGTCGCGCTGTAGTAAATGCGGATTAGACTCAAAGGCCAGGAGATTAGGAGAAAATAGTAAGTTGCCTTTCCCATACCATAGATCCAATTTACAATTTCCTTCGCATAATTGTATTTGAAACGGTAGAAGGCGGCAAACAATTCCTCGTGAAATTGAATTACATAGAACATAAAGATTAAAAGAAAGAATGCCTTCCAGAGAAAGTCTAAATCTTTTCTAAAGAAAGAGAGAATAAGACCTATTATCCAGAGAATAAATATAGGGAGTGTAATTTGGTCAATGAATGTCATGCCTAGTTAATACCTTTATGCATTGTATAAGACTTCCTGGGTCAGCTAAATTTTTTCCTGCAATATCAAATGCAGTTCCATGATCGGGAGATACTCTTAGAAAATCAAGTCCAAGTGTAATATTAATTCCATTTTTACCTTCCATCGACTTAAAAGGAATAAGTCCCTGGTCATGGTAACAGGCAAAAATTAAATCAAAGTTCTTAGAAATAGAGGGGATGAATAGAGAATCCGCAGAAATAGGTCCTTCCACATTTAGATCGTGACGGCGCATTTCTTTAATAAAAGGCTCTATGATTTCAATTTCTTCCCTGCCGATTTTTCCGTTCTCGCCCGCATGGGGATTAAGACCACAAACTGCAATCTTAGGAGACTTTAGAAGTTTAGAATTTTGAATCGCTTTTATTAAGGGAAGGATTTGTAGTTTACGTAAGGCATGACTCACATCTTTTAAGGGAATATGAGTGGTAAGTGGAATTACTTTGAGTCTATTTCCATGCATTAGCATAAAAGTCTTTCTCTCATACTCGCTGGCAAATACCTCTGTATGTCCTTTGAAATCTTTGACTCCGGATTTAATCACCCACTCTTTGCTAAGCGGCAAAGTGATAATATCCCCACAGAGTATTTTTTGTAAAGCAATACCTGTAAGAAGAGAGACGTAGGCCACTTTACCGCTAATAGTAGACGGCTTACCTATCTTGATTTCTTTTTCTTCTTTTTTATTTAAAATGCTATTCTTATAAAAAATAATCTTTGGGTTTGTTTTTACAAAAAGCACTTTTTCCAGGCTTGCATTTGATTCTACTATTGTAAAATTCTTTTCGTATTTGGAGCTAATCTTGTTTTGACTCGAAATAAAAATAAACCGAAAGCGATTTGATTTTTTCTGAAGCAAATCAATCGCCCCATCAAATATTTCATAGGAAATGCCAGTTGGATCTCCTTCTGTGATAAAGATATTCTTCAAAATTATTTCTTAAACGTTGGGATATTTACGCTCTCCATTGCAGCTCGCGTAAATTCTAAGAATTGACGCAGACAATAACCAACATCTTTTCCTTCCAAAATCGTTGCCCGTTCAAATCTAGAATTAAAATGAATTTTTTCTCCTAAATTCATGACTACAACTCCCCCCATTTCCATGTCAGTTTCTACTTTTTCTAAGAAATCACGAAATGCTTTAAACAATTCCCCTGCTTCGGAAATAAAAATTCTAGATTGCTTATTCTTCATTCTCCCTAATTGCTCTTTAAAATCCTGCTTTTCCGAAAGCGCATACTCTTCAATTGTCTCAGTTAAGACTTTCATCGTGCGCCGAATATTTTCAAGATGCTTGATGACAGTGTCTCTTTCCGTTGCATGCGAGAAATCAAACTTAGTATGTGAATCACCTAGAACCGGAATATATTCTGTTTCCATTACATTAATCAATGTTGCAATCAAGTTGATCTCGGCATCATGAGAATGAGGAGAAATTTTCATTATAGCGATATTCGACAATACATTCATATTCGAATTGATATTTTCTGCGGACGAATTAGCAGAGGAAGAACTTGTTGACTTTAGATTTACCGCATTATGAATATTATCCGGAATACCGTCAGGTGAAATAGCTAGAATCTTTGCTTTATATTTTTGAATATCCTTTGTAACTCGCTTCTTCTGCTCATCATTTTTAGCTGCGGCTAACGTTCTATCCAGAAGAGTTAAAAGCTTCTGGAGTTTTTGCAATTCTACAATTTGATCAGCAGATAGAGCCATTTATTGTTTACCTTTTTTCAGAATCTATAATTTTTGTAACAGAATTTGTAATGGACTCAATATTGGTTAAATCCATTGGTAATACGATTTCTGTATTTGGTTTTGCTAGATGAGCAAATTCTTTAATGAAACTTTGCACAATTTGAAGCTTCACTGCATCTTTACCTTTCGAAGATGTAATCGCCTGGGCTACTGACTCTATACCTTTTGCAGTTGCAAGAGCGATGGATTCAATTTCTTTAGCACGACCTTCAGCTTCGTTGATTCTCTTTTGTTTTTCCCCTTCCGATTTGTTCACAGCTTCTTGTTTTAAACCTTCAGAACGATTGATCTTAGAATCTCTATCGCCTTCGGAAAGAGAAATTTCTGCTTTCTTATTTAACTCTGCAGTCTTTTGTTTTTCCATTGCTTCTAAAACTGTCTTAGGTGGACTCAAGTTTTGAATCTCATAGCGGTTAACCTGAATTCCCCACGACTCGGCTGCATTATCTACAACTTCTACGATTCTGTGATTAATGGAATCACGTGCTTCAAATGTCTTGTCAAGTTCGAGAGTTCCAATCACTGCTCGCATTGTAGTCTGTGCTAATTGAATAGCGGCAAATCGATAGTCTTCGATACCATAACTTGCTTTTTGTGCATCTAGAATTTTTAGATACAATACTCCATCAACTTTTACTTGCACGTTATCTTTGGTGATACAAATCTGCGGTTGCACTTCAATAGCTTGCTCTTTTAAAGTATGCGCATAAGTAACCTTATCCACAAAAGGAATTAAAAAATGAAGTCCGGCATTGAGTGTCTGATGGTATCGTCCCAATCGTTCGACGATTAGAATTTCTTGAGCTGCAACGACTCGAACCGAACGAATAAATTGAAAAGCAAGATAAAGAGAAAATACAACCCAAAATACTGTTATTACTATATCCATTATTTTTTATCTCCCTTAGTTACGTTTGTATTTCCAACCGGAAAAGATCCGGTTACTTTCGATAAGCCTTCAAACGCCCCTACTATATTTGCCATATTCGAAGGAAGTATTGTAGTTTTTGAGGCTGTAAGTATTTTACCAAAGGATTCGAGGTAACCCTGGGTTATCTGCAAGTCTACTGCATCATCCCCGCCTTTCTTCGCAATTGCCTCCGCTACAGCTTGAATACCAGTTGCAGTCGCAGTTGCAATCATTTCAATTTCGCTCGCGCGTCCTTCTGCTTCGTTGATACGCTTTTGCTTTTCCCCTTCAGAGATGTTGATTGCTTCTTTTCTTTCTCCAAGGGAGCGGTTAATACGAGCAGCCTTCTCCCCTTCGGAAATTGTAATTTCTGCACGCTTTTCTCTCTCTGCACGCATTTGCTGTTCCATTGAATGTAGAACTTGCTTGGGCGGAGTGATGTTTTTAATTTCATAGCGGGTAACTTTTATTCCCCAAGCATCGGTAGCATGATCAACTTGTCTTACAACATTTTGATTGATTGCTTCTCTTTCTGAGAAGGTGTCATCTAGATTTAATTTACCAATTTCAGATCGCAGGGTAGTCTTTGCAAGTTGAGTGGTGGCTAATAAGTAGTTGTCAATACCGTAAGAAGTCTTTGCAGGATCTAGAATTTTAATGTATAAAATTCCATCGACTTCAACAGAGACGTTATCCTTAGTAATGCATTCCTGTGGAGGAACGTCATACGCTATCTCTTTTAGACTATGCTCGTAGTGAATTCTGTCCATGACTGGAACTAAGAAATGAAAGCCTGGCTTGAGTGGTGGATCTTGGTATTTACCCCAACGCTCTTTAATAAAAGCATATTGCTCTGGAACGATTATAAATGTCTTGTAGACAATGATGATCGCAATGATAAAAAATACAGTAAATGTAACGCCCATTGTATCTCCTAAATTTAGAAAGTAAAAGTTTTATATATTTTCAATTCTGATTTCATTTCAACTAATTTATAGATTAGCGTCAAGTGATTTTAACATCTCGTTTCATTTGTTGGATTTCAAACCGGATGATTTTGAGTCCTAGATTTTTGGCAGTTTCACCTGTATGCTTCACGATACTCTGATTCATTCCATACCTGCGTGCAAGTATTTCATCTGACCCATGGTTTTGGATTTCTTTTAATATATTGCTTTGTATTTCTAATAGAATTCCAGTAAGAAAATTTTCTGATTCGTAGGCAGCTTTCACTGGATCTTGGATTTGGAAAATAAAAATAGAGTCTATCAAAACAGGAATCCCATCCAAAGTCTGACAAAGTACATCCTTAATTTCTAAAACCTGTTCTTTTCGGCTAAACTTAAAAGCAATTCTGTCTAGGATTGGAATTTGAAAATAAAATCCCGGCATAAGAGTCCGGCTAAAACGACCTAGCCGCTCTTGGATGAAAAAAGAATTTTCTGGAACCATTACAATTGTAAGAAAATACAGTAAAACTAAAAAAATTCCTACAGCTAATAAAAGACGAATAAGTAATAACGGCAAATCAATCTTCCTCTTCTACTTTCTTAATTGAATTCAAATGAGCTTGCATTTCTCCGTCTGACGCAGTCGCAATATGATAGGTTAGATTATCGCGCATAACGATTTTAGCTAGACTTCCTTTAGGAATTTCTGAGTCAGTAGAAATTGCATCCCAGTCTGTACCTTGAAAGGAAATTCGACCACCTTTTTTTCCTACATGCACATTTTTAATAACGGAAACAATTCGACCGTTAACATTCTCTATCATCGTAGGCTCGTAAGACTGATCAGAGGGAAATAAATCTTTTAGAAATTTGGCACCGAAAAGTAAAACTGCAAACGAGGATGCGATCCAAATGGTAAGCTGAATGCCGATTCCAAAATTGAATAAGTAATGAAACCCTCCAGCGACTAACGCACCGATCCCAAAGAATACAATAAAAACGCCAGGAATAAAAAATTCTAGCACGATTAAAACAATACCAAGAGCAAACCAGATTACATAGGCATAGTTCATTATGCTATCGCAGGGAACACCGGGATTTAAAATACATTCCATGATTATCTCCATATGCGGAAGCTTACGAATACTTAAACTAATGTCAACCGAATATTATCAATCAGCCGCACGTCACCACAAAAGATTGCAACTGCAATTAGCACTTCGCCTGTTAATTCTTCAAGCGGGCTTAGGTCTTTTGCATTTAAAATTTCTATATAATCAATTCGCATTTTAGCGGACGTCAAGACTACCTCAGAAAAAATTCCTCTTACCTTTTTAGGATCTCTTCCTCTAGCAAAAATATATTCCTTACAAAGCTTGAATGCACGCGAAATTAAATTTGCCGCTTCTCTATCCTCATTAGAAAGCCTCGCATTTCTCGAACTCATGGCAAGACCATCTGCTTCTCGAATCGTTTCGACCCCAACGACTTCTATTGCAAATCCAGTAGCGCGGGCAAATTCTCTTATAATTAAATATTGCTGGTAGTCTTTCTTTCCAAAAAAAGCAATGTCTGGCTCGACTGAGTTAAATAAATTCGCAATCACGAGAAGCACTCCTTCGAAATGACCCGGTCTTGTGACTGCACAAAGGTTTGCCATGAGATGAGGAATTTTCATATTTAGATCAGGAATTTTTCCATCTG
>JANYCR010000001.1 GCA_025360185.1 Leptospiraceae bacterium
TTGAATTCGTTTTTAAGATATTCTTCTTGGATTCGCTGCTTTTCCTTCAAACTTAACTCATACAAAGAAATTAGGTTATCTACATAAATCCGATATCCTCGCTCTGTCGGCACTCTGCCTCCCGAATGATGACGGGAATTAATATACCCCGCGTCTTCCAAGTCCCGGAATACATTACGAACCGTTGCTGGAGAAAGCCCTATATCATATTTCTCTGATAAAGTCTTAGAGCCTACAGGCTTATTGTCTGAAACGAAGTCGTCTATTAAGACTTTTAGAATCATTCTATGTCTAGGTGTCATCTCCATCTCAGCTCTCCTTTTTAGCACTCCTAACCTTAGAGTGCTAACGCATATAAAAAGTTTACAAAGCCCCCCTTTTACGTCAAGTTTTTTTAGAAAAAAAGATTTGACCTGTTACAATTTAAAAAAAACGAACAACGGAGGACAGGCATCCCTGCCTGTCGCTTTATGGAGAAAGTATGACAGTCGGACAAAACGAAAGAGCTACACAAGATAGAGTCATCAAATTATTCAAGGATGAATTGGGTTATGAATACCTTGGAAACTGGAAAGAGCGAGAGGGTAATAGTAATATAGACGCTGATTATCTAGAAAACTATCTTAGAAAGAGTGGAGTCAAAGAAGTTTTGATTCATTCTTCTATCATGGAATTAGAAAAAGTAGCTACAGAAAATAGTGAGTCCTTGTATCAACGCAATAAAGCAGTTTATGAAAAGCTTCGCTATGGAGTGAAAGTAAAAGAGAATGTTGCGGATAATTACGAAACGGTTTATCTTATTAATTGGAAAGAGCCGGCTAAGAATCATTTTGCGATAGCCGAAGAAGTTACCATCAAAGGAAATAAAGAAAAACGACCTGATATTGTTCTATATATCAATGGAATTGCCATTGGAGTTCTAGAACTCAAACGCTCGACTGTTTCTATTGGTGAAGGGATACGTCAAAATATTACAAACCAACAAGAGAAATATATACAGTTATTCTTTAGTACCATTCAATTTGTGTTTGCTGGCTCTGATACAGAAGGACTTCGTTATGGAACGATTGGAACAGGTGAAAAATACTTTCTGGAATGGAAAGAAGACGTTGCAGATAATAGTCGTTTGTCTTTAGATAAATACTTACTAAAAATATGTAACAAAGAAAGAATTATAGAACTCATGTATGATTTTATCGTATTTGATTCCGGTATGAAGAAGTTGCCGCGAGTGCATCAATACTTTGGAATCAAAGCAGCTCAAGAGCATGTCAAGGTTAAACACGGTGGAATCATCTGGCATACGCAGGGAAGTGGAAAGAGTATTGTCATGGTTCTTCTTGCCAAGTGGATACTCGAATATAACCCCCACGCGAGAGTTGTCATCATTACAGATAGGGATGAATTGGATAAACAAATTGAAAGAGTTTTCAATGATTCGAATGAAAAGATTGTTAGAACTAAAAGCGGACTTGATTTAATGAATCGACTTTCTGGTCCAAAGCCTAGAGTCCTTTGTTCTCTCATTCATAAATTTGGAAAAAAAGATTTAGACATGAAAGATTTCATCGCGGAATTAAAAAAGAATCCACCTATTACACACGGAGAAATTTTTGTATTCATAGACGAATGCCATCGTACGCAAGGAGGAGATTTACACGATGCTATGAAAGCAGTTTTAAAAGATGCTGTCTTTATAGGTTTTACTGGCACACCCTTACTTCGAAAAGATAAAAAAACAAGCCTTGAAGTCTTTGGCGTTTCCCCTATCAGCAAATCGCCGTATATCCACACTTATAAATTCAATGAAGCAGTAGAAGATAAAGTAGTATTAGATTTAGTTTATGAAGCGAGAGACATCGACCAAAAATTAAATGCACAGGATAAAGTAGACCAATGGTTTGATGCGAAAACAAAAGGTTTGAATGACTACAAAAAAGCTCTCCTTAAAAAAACATGGGGAACAATCCAAAATATTTTTAGCTCTAAACCTAGAATTGATAAGATTGTGCAAGATATTGTGTTTGATTTTTCCACAAAACCAAGATTAAGTTCTGAAAGAGGCAATGCCATCTTAGTCGCATCTAGTATTTATACCGCTTGCCGTTATTACAAACTCTTTCAAGAAACGGAATTGAAAAATAAAGTTGCTCTCATTACTTCCTACGATCCTAACTCGAAAGATTTAGTGACAGAAGACACAGGGGCAAATACAGAAACAGAAAAGCAATGGATTTATAATATCTATATAGATATTATAAACGGAGATATTAAAGGGGATAATCGTAAGTGGAAAAGCACAGAAGTATATGAGGATAATGCAAAGAAACTCTTTCGGAAAGAAGCTATCAATATGAAATTACTAATCGTTGTTGATAAACTTCTAACTGGCTTTGATGCTCCGCCTTGTTCTTATTTGTATTTGGATCGTTCATTACAAGACCATGGATTATTTCAGGCGATTTGTAGAACGAACAGACTAGACGGAGAAGATAAAGACTTTGGATATATTGTGGATTACAAGGATTTATTCCGAAAAGTAAAGGGCGCAATATCAGTATATACCTCTGATTTAGATGAAACACTCACAGGAAAAGAAGAAAGCATTGACGTTAAAGACAGATTAACCATTGGAAAAGAAAGACTCGATAATGCAGTAGAAGCAATGGAGACTTTATTAGTTCCTGTAACTCCACCCAAAGAGACAATGGAATGTATTCAATATTTTTGTGGCAATACAGAGATTCCAGAAAATCTAAAAGAAAGAGAACATCTTCGAACAACTTTATATTCCAGCGTAGCAAACTTTGTAAGGTCGTTTGTAAATATTTCCAATGAACTAGAAGACGCAGGTTATACACAAGAGCAAATAGAACGACTAAAGCAGAAGACTCTAAGGTTGTTTCCAAGTTTGATAATAAATCTCTTTTAGAAGTAATTAAAATTTTAGGAATTCATGACGCTGTAAAGACATTACCGACTAGCATTCAAAAGAATAAAGCTGCTGTTGCTGAGTCTATTGAAAATAATGTTCGCAGTAAGATTATTAAGGATTATGCGATAGACCCAGAGTTTTATAAGAAGTTGTCGCTACTTCTAGATACTCTAATTAAAGAAAGAAAAACGGACGCTATCAACTATGAAAAATACTTAGAGGGAATAAAGAAGATCATTGATAAAATAAATTCTGGAAAATCAGACAATACACCTTCTTCTTTAAATACACCTGGCAAAGTAGCTTTGTATAATAATTTAAACAAGGATGAAAAACTAGCTTTAGAAATTGATAGTGCTGTTCGTAGTGTGATTCAAGATGGCTTTCGCGGTAATCCTGCAAAAGAAAGAATTATCCAAGGAAAGATGTTTGAGATTTTGAAAGATGAAAATGAAGTAAAACGTATCTTTGATATCATTGTAAATCAACCAGAGTACTAACAGACCTTATGAAAAAAATGAAAGACAATTTTGGAGCATCAGAAAAGACAAAGGAGCTAATAAATCCAATTAATAGTAGGACAGGCATCCCTGCCTGTTTCTTGGACAGGCAAGGATGCCTGTCCTACCATTTGAATTTCTTTAAGTTGACAGCATTAGGCAGCAATACATGCACATCCCGGTTTGCACAGTTAGTTCACCTTGTGCAAGGTGAATTATTAAAATGAAAACAATTGAAGTCGGAAATTTATCTATTGAAGTGGAACAAAAGGATATTAAGAATATCCATTTGAGTGTTTATCCACCAAGCGGTAAAGTTAGAATATCCGCTCCACTAAAACATGAGCTAAATACAATCCGAGTATTTGCAATTTCTAAATTAAGTTGGATTAAAAAGCAACAAACAAAAATTTTAAAACAAGAAAGAGAAACACCAAGGGAATTTTTAAACCTAGAAAATCACTACTACAAAGGGGAACGTTATTTATTAAACTTAATAAAAGAAAACTCTCCTCCACAAGTAATCCTTCGAGTAAAAAAAATGGATGTTTATATAAGACCTAATTCCTCTAAAGAGAAGATTCAAGAAGTCATTGAAGAATGGTATCGAAAAGAACTACGAAAAGATATTTCTATTCTCATAGAGAAATGGGAATCAATTTTAAATATCAAAGTAAAAGACTTTGGAATTAAAAAAATGAAAACCAAATGGGGAACTTGTAGCGATAAAGCGGGGAGAATTTGGATTAACCTCGAACTAGCCAAAAAACCTCCGCGTTGTCTGGATTATATCGTCCTCCATGAAATGGTTCATCTACTAGAAAAAAAACACAACGATAGATTTGTGGCTTATCTCGATAAGTCGCTTCCGAACTGGCGATTGATTAAGGAAGAGTTGAATCGTTTACCGTTAAAGCATGAAGACTGGAAGGAGTGAGTGATATGGAAGTAAAGATTATTTTAGTTTTAAAAGCTATAAGCAATTTGCAAGAACAACTCCCGCCCTGGCTGCGGGTGATAGGGACTTACAAAGCCTTCGGGATTACTAATCGTAGGCTGTGCCGCGTCGATAGGACGAGTCGCATTTCCATTCTGCCTACCCATTCCAGCATATGCTTTATTTAGAATATTTCTTCCGATTACTTGTAATTCCAAGCCGTCTATGCCCCAGATATCTCTGTAAGTAATCGTAGCGTTTAATAAAGTGTAACCGGACATGTATCCATCGGGCTTGCCTTCCGTTTCATACGGATATGGCTTAGCGATAAAATTTGGATCATAGGGCTGAAAGTATCTATTCGTAACGGGTGCTTTTCTTCTACCTACCCAGTTCATTCGCAAGTTTAGATTTAATTTTTTAAAGAATAGAAAGTTTACTCCCAAGTTACCCTTTCTCTCTGCAATATTATCTACTTCTTTTCCATCATACACAGGGCTAATAGATGTTATACTACCTTGTCCATTTGCCTGTACGTTTATATCTGTCTTAACATCCCTGTCTCTTGTAATTGTATAATTTCCGAATAGTTTAATTTCATTTGTAATTGCCATATCTCCTTCAAATGTAAATCCATAGATATGAGTAGGTTTATAGTTCTGAAAAATAGAGCTTCTCGCGCTAGGGGCATTTGGGTCTGGATTTTTTCCTTCCGCGATTTGACCATCTAGTAGACTAATGAAATAACCCGCTTTAAGAGTTGTCATTTTGTTAATGAAAAAAGAATTTTCCACTTCATAGGTTTGGATCTTTTGGGGTTTCAAGGCTGTATTTCCTCTAAATGAATCATACAACTGAAATACTGTGGGCGCTTTAAATGCTTCCCCGTATAGAAATTTCACATTGTACCAGCCGACCGGTTTACCAATAATAGCCGCTCTTCTAGTCAATATCTTTCTATAATCCGAGTCCTCATCATGACGCACACCTAACGTAAAAGAAAGTCTATCGTTCAAGAACTTTTGTTCATCTTGAATATACCCGGCAATAGTAGTTGAGTAAAATACTGTGGCTACAGACTGTTTACCACCCTCCCATGTAGACTCTACTACATTTGAATTTGTATTCTGTCTTTTTCCGAGTGACACACCACCTACTCCGACAGATCCAACCGCATCACTAATTGACTGTCTTATGAACCGGTCTACTTGCATTCCAAATACAAGATGATTGGACTCAGTTGCATTATAGTTAAATTGTTGTTGCGCCCCGGTCATGGAACTCGGTCCATAGTATTGTTTCGCTTTATCGAAGGTTCCCCCACGAGCTTCTCCGTTCTTA
>JANYCR010000030.1 GCA_025360185.1 Leptospiraceae bacterium
TAAATTGTGTTCATAGGTTAAATTTTCCTTCAAGTGCATAGTTAATTCCCCAACCGAGATCATACCCACCGCATACTGGGAGGTTTACCCCGGTGATATAAGAGGCAAGTGGGCTTGCCAGAAATGAAATTGCATGAGCTATTTCCTCCGAAGTCCCTGCACGACCGATTACGTTCATTTTAGAAAATGTAGTAAGTAGCTCTTGTGGGTAATTTTCAGTTGCCCCTGGCGTAAGGACGATTCCGGGAGAAATGATATTAGCCGTAATTCCAAATTTTCCTTCTTCTATTGCAAGATTCTTTAATACAGATTCTAATGCAGTTTTTTTAATAGAGTAGGTTGATTGTCCTGGTCCACCAATATGAGCAGTCATTGAACTAATTCCAATCCATCTTCCAAATTTTTTTTCTCGTTGTGTTGGGATGCAGACAGGAATTAATTTTAATAAATATTTTAAATCATCTAGTATAAATTCGGTAGAATTACTTTTCTTAGTAGCAAGTTTTTCTGAGGGAGTTCTAATATAAAGATTTGCAACGATTACATCCGGTAATCCCCAATTTGTAATTGCCTCGATAAGTTTAGAAATATTTTCGTCCTTGGATAAATCAGTCGCTAAATAAGAATTATCATTAGATGGTAATGAATTTATCAATGTGGATAATTCTAATTTTCCCCTTGCGACTGCAAAAATACTAGCCCCTTGATTAGATAAAGATAAAGACGAAGCTCGTCCGATTCCTTTGCTTGCACCTAGAACGAGTGCTTTTTTACCATCTAAGGAAAAATTTTTTAAAAAATCAGGATTCATATTTCCTTATAAATTGCAGCCCCTGCTGAATAGCCTGCCCCTGCCGTCACAAGTAGAATATGCATTCCTTTCTTGATTCGATTTGTCCTGTAAGCAAAATCCAATGAATAGGGTAAAGTTGCTGATACTATGTTTGCCGTTTCGGCAATGGTAATAATTGTTCTATCCAGCGGTATATTCAGGTTATTCGCTATAGCTTTCATGATTCCAAGGTTTGCCTGGTGCGGTATAAATAAATCTATATCACTCGAAGAAATTCCTGCTTCTTTACAAACCTGCAAAGATATTCTAGTCATAGCGTCTATCGCATCGTTGAAAATTTCTTTTCCTTCTACATTCATTTGAACGGAATGTAAATTTCTTTTGACAGTATCAATACTTGCAGGCATAGCACTTCCTCCTGCCGGGGTAATAATGTTGTTAACCTTTGATCCGTCTGTCCATAGCTCACAAAATAAAAGTCCTTCTTTTTTATCACAAGCACTTAGAACTATAGCACCAGCACCGTCTGCAAAGATTGGAAGTAAACGGACGTCATCCTCTCTTGTAAAACGAGATTTTATATCAGCTCCAATTACTAAGACATACTGCAATCCTGTTGCTATTAGCCGCACTGCGTGATCTAAGCCGAAGATAAAACTAGAGCAGGCAACTTGCTTATCTTCCGCCGGACAATTTGCACCAAGCAGTGCTTGCACATTAGAGGCAGCGGCAGGAGATGTCCAGTCAGCAGTCGAGCTACAAAATAAAATTCTGTCTAAATCTTCTGGATGAATATTTGCTTTTTCAATTGCAAGCTTTGCTGCTTCATAACCTAAGTGACTTGCGGCTAAGCTTGGTTTTGCGAAATGTCTTTGTTTAATTCCTAAATTTTCTCTTATCCATTTATCAGTGGTGTCAATGGAAAATGTTTCTAAAAGCTCTGCATTAGTAATAGCCTCTCCCGGTAGAAATCTGCCAGTTCCTAAAATTCTAACGCCTGGATTTTTCATTCCTCTAGTCTTTGTCAGGTTCATTTAATATCTCCATAGAATTCCACCCCAGGCAAGCCCTCCACCCACAGCGCATAATAAAAAGTAATCACCATCTACAATTCGCTTTTCTTGAATTGCGTCACTCATTGCAATCAAAATACTTGCCTGTCCGCAATTGGCGTATTGGCTTACTTTGTTTATAACTTTGTCTGGAGAAATTTTAGCTGCCCTGCGACCAATTTCGATTAGCCGGTTGTTTACCTGGTGAGGGATAAATGCTTTTACTTGAGAGGGCAGACTGTTTGCATTTTTGTAAAGCACTTTAGGAATTTCTTTCCATTTACTTTCTATCACTGGATTTAGATTCTCCGAGCTTTTAAAAAAATATTCCTTTTTCTTTATCGCCTCTTTCGTGGGCGGAAGAATTCCAGGAACTCCCATCCTATCAGAATAGGAACCATCTGAATCAAGATAGTAAGACTGGATTCCCGATTTTTTATTTGGAGTATAACTAAGAATTACCGCTGCTCCGCCATCACCTGCTGCATAAAAAAAATGTCCCGACGCTACACTAGAAAATGTTTCACCGGATACTATTAGGATGTTTCCCTTTGTTGCTTGGGCAAATTGACTTGCTACGACTAATGCGTATGTGCCGGAAGAGCAGCCTGCCTTCATTTCAAACGAAGCACATTTTAATCCCAATCGACCCGCGACAATTGCTCCGAGAGATGTAGTATAACGGTGAGATGTAGTTGATACTGCTATCACAAGGGAAATATCTTTTTTCTTTAACTTAGATTTTGAAATTGCTTTTCGTCCTGCATCTTCCATTAGATCTGCCGAGGTAATTTGAAATTTGTCTTTGGAATCCTTCGG
>JANYCR010000051.1 GCA_025360185.1 Leptospiraceae bacterium
GTGACGCCATCAGGCAGAAGAGCATAGTCTCCTGTGAATGACAAATTAGTGTCATCGCCGTATTTTAGAACGCCATTGATAGACACTTCTAAAGTTCTGGCACTAACAGCCACTTGACTTAAGGTGAAATTTGTTAGAACACCGTTTGCAGCAAAAATATCAACAACGAAATTTCTTAGATTGTCAGATAATTGATCTGGCCCGACTGTCTTTTCCGTAGGAACAAAATTATATGTGGCCTCTCCGCGATGGATGACGTAAATTACGTCTTGTTGAATTGGAGTAACAGAAAAATTAATTAGACGGTCTTGCTGAGCATTAATTCCAGAAATCGTATAGTCAATGGATGGCTCAAGAGTTTCCCATGGGCCAGCAAATTTCCTTAGCAGTGTCAAAGAGCTTGCTGTTTCATTTACCACTGGATTTAGAACAGTCAGGACAATAGTTGACCCATTGTAAACAGCATTGGTGACTAAAAGGTCTCCGTTATTAGCTCCATTTGAAGCCCCAGTGACATGAAGAATGTCTCCTATGTTCAGGACAGAAATTGCAGCCGCAACTGAAGCTGTACTACAAGTTATGGTATTTGCACCTGAAGCAAAAACAAAAGATGCCGAAGAACTTGAAATTAAAGGATCACTTTTTTGCTGTCTTCGGATTACAGTGACATTTCCTTCATATCCTCCAGGAACTTCCTGAGATAATTCAAACGTCGAAGAAACACCATCAGGAACTATATCGTCCTGAGTGTTCGGGTTATATTGCAAAAATGGTAAAGCGCCGCGAATGTAGCTCATAATTTAAAGCTGATTAACATCCTCTATGATACTGCCGACTAAATCTACCTGTTGGCCTACTGTCCCACAAGTCGCCTCAATGCGATCATTGGCCTCTAGGACGATTTTAGAATCATCAATAAGCCGGATTGCATCAGCAATAGGAACAGTTGCGTTTGAAAGTAGGGAAACGTATAGACTTGCAGAAAAATCAAACATTCTGACTGAAACCTGAACACCTGTGTTTGCAAGGTTACAGGCATTAATTTGAAGAGCGAAACTGGCTTTTCCGGCTGGGGCTTGATAGACAGTGACAAAACTGTTACCGACTCCAGGGACTACAGCATTTTTGTAAGTTCCAAGGGAAACAGCATCAGTATCATTTACGTCTTCGATTAAAGAAGCCACAAAATCGATGGTCTGTCCGGGTGAGTTACAAGTAACTTGGATATAATCTCCGGCTTCTAGGACAATTTTAGCTTTATCAATCAGCCTAATAGTGTCGCCTGTCGGAATAGCGGCTTCAATGACTAAATTGCCAAAGACGCCTTGCGATGCATCAAAAATTCTAGCTGAGCCAACGACTCCGCCTGAGCCAGTTACCGAGCCATTCAATTGCAAAAGCAAAGATGCCTGTCCGGCTGGAGCCGTATACAGAGTGACCCAAGAATTTCCTGTGGTCGGAGCAACTGCATTTTTGAATAAGGAATTACCCATCTTAGCTCATTGCCATTGCATAGGTTAATAGAGTCCTTTTAAGAGGCCCGATACTTCCAGAGACTTCGTTAATCGCAGCTACAAGATTTGACTTGTCAGTGGTTATAAGATTAGGAAGATCGCCTTCTAAGTTAGCGATTTCGTTAATTGTATTAGCCTGGGTTGCGATTGTGAAAGAATTTATGTCTACTTGAGGTATCATTATTTGCTCCTGAGTAACTTAAAGATTTCATCCACTTGTTTCTCAAGTGTATTTATTCGAGCCTGTTGGCTTAATTCTCTCTTTTGACGCTCTCTCTCTAATTTATATCGATTGCGAGCATCTCCGTCGATAATAACTCCGCCGGACCTGGTATCTTTAAATAGACCAGCTTCTCCGGCCACTTTGACTAAATTACTCATCTAAAGCTATCCCCTTGAGCTTTTCGACTCTTGGTGGCTTAGCTGAGTTTCCGCCTTTTCCGACTACTTTAAGTAAAAACCCTAGAAAAGCCGGTAGGTTATCAATAGTCGCAGAATATTCAGTTCTTTCAGCATCTTCAGAGTTTGGGGCCGGATAAGCCGGGGCCAGAACGCCGGAAAGCCTCAAATTGAATTCAGCCTGAGTCCAGTTGATATCTTCAGGATGTCTTTTCTCATCAGTTCTGATAATCTTGTAATAAAGGAGTAAATCCTCAGATTCATGTCTAAA
>JANYCR010000147.1 GCA_025360185.1 Leptospiraceae bacterium
TTCCTTATTTTTATCTTCTCTTTTCCGATTCTCAAATTCTTTATAACTCAGGCGCAGTAAAGACAAATCATCATTTAACTCTCCCTTTTTCTTTATGCATTCGAAAATCTTTTTTAGATTTCCATTTCCCGCTTCTACCGATTCTAAAAATAATTCTTCATCAAAGTTTAATGTTTCTAATCCATTCTCATCTCGGTCAATTATTATATCATCGCGACCATCTGAGCCCACAATAATTACGTCGCCGGGTTGCATTTGGAATAGAGATATCTGAATAGGGGAGTTAATACCATGTATCCCCATTTTTCTATATTTACGTCCAACCTTTTCAATGAACCTGGCTTTATTATCTCTAAATAAAGTAATTTTAGGATGCTCTACATTTATGAAATATAAAACACCAGTTTCTTCATCGAGTAAGCCTAAAACTAGTGAAACAAGCATATACCCATCAAAACTTTCAAATATTCTTTGCATTTCAAGAAAGCTATTCTTAATCCATTTTTCTGGAAATAGATATTCATTTAGTGAGGTCGAATGTGTTCTTTGTAAAATAGATTTGAATACGGAACCTAATACCAATATTCCTCCAGCCCCCTGGATGGATTTGCCCATTGCATCTGCATTCAATGCCACAATATAAGAACGATGGTTTAAGAAAATTCTATCAGTAGTACAGAGGTCTCCGCCAATTTCTAGTTCTTTATTTTTAAAAATAAATTTCTTTTTCTGTTCAATTAGAAAATCTATTCTAATCGAATCATTTTGAATATTATTTTTTCCGAGAGGCTCTATGAGTAGAGATGTTAAAAAATAGTCGGCATCTTGTTTTTCTTTTAGAATTTGCACTTCTTTTAGCGCATTATTTAAATTTGCCGTTCTTTCTTCTACTTTTGCTTCTAGATTTGCATATAGTTCTGAGTTTTCTATGGAAATAGCAATCTGTGTAGAAAGAATACTAAGTACCTCTAATCGCTCTTTTGTAAATGCATCTACAGTGAAATTATTCTCTAAGTAGATTATACCAATTAACCGGTCAAGTCGCAACACAGGATAACATAGAATTGACTTTGGATTCCACTTTCTGAGATATGGATCATTGATAAATAACTCTTCTTTACTTGCATCCCCAATTACAATATGACCTTTGATTCTTCCAACATAATTAATTAAAGATTTTGGAACTAGATCTGGATTTACGAGGACTTTTTCTATCGGAGTTTCGGAATCATAAACTTCAATTTCTTCTTCATTTGAATTTCCTCTCGCAAGAATTAGAAATTCTTCATCATGAACTTTTATGAAAAGTCCCTTCTCTGCTCCTGCATTCTCAAATAAAATACGCATAACTTTTTTTAAAAGTTTTTCGAGAACAATTTCTTCTGCAAGAGCCTGCGATGCTTCGATAACGGATTTTAAATCCAGTAAGCTGACAGAATTTGAAAACTTAGCTCTTGGGTCTAAAGTATGATCGGACAAATCTTGATTTGTCTTTTTACGATTTGCTTTTGGAAAAAGATCTTCGAATTTATTTTCCAATTGATTTACTTTTTCAATGGATCCCCACCTGCTATATAGGTAATGGGCTTCCATTAAATAACTTCTCATAATTTTTGCTTTGCCCAGATTCGAATATAAATTCGCACACAATTCATTTGCAATCGCTTCTATATGAAGAAACTCATGATTATGCGCTTCTTCGATTGCTTCATCATAAAATTTGCTTGCCCGCCAAAAATGTCCATTTAGTCTGGATAATTCTGCTTCTACTAAAAGATATTTATGTTGAAAATTTTCAGGGCAGGATTTGCTCCATATTTTCATTTGCTTTTGATTTATTCTTACTTGGTTTAAATAATCCTGTTTTGCATTAGGTTCTGCCGTTGTGGATAATGCGCATAAAACTAACGATTCGTAAAAATTATATTCGCAACTCGTATAAGAGCCAGTTCCATAGCTTAAATAATCCTTGGCGCGGATTACTTGATTGTATGCCTTTAGATACTCTCCTTGAATAAAATAATTAATGATTCGAAGTACTTTAAATATGAAGACAGTTATAAAATTATGATTGTTTTTCCACTCTGCTAAAAATTTTTGCGCATACTCATCTATTACCTCTAATTCCATTCTATCATCCGGACTTGTTGTCATGCCAAGTATGATTATGCGCATAGCATTAATTGTATCTTTTCCCAGTGAACTCTTTGCCTGCTTACATAAAAGCATATGTTTGGGAATTACATCATTTAAAATGCTAGAAATATTTTTGCTTGTATAGAACAAATTTAAAACGTTGAATACTAGACTGTAACTAAGATGTTGAAATTCCCCGGATTCTTTCCCAACTTCTAAGCATATCCGATTTAAATCCGCTGCATTCTTTAGATGCTCTCTAAATGGCAAAGTATAATTAGCCACTACTCCTGCTGTCTTTGTTATTTCTGATTTGTTTTCAAATTTTTCTGCAATTTTCAAGGCAAGGTGAGCAAATGCATGACCTTTACGATATTCTTTAAAGACTGATCCTAGTATAATTCCGAAGCCTGCAAAGCTGTATATTTGGTCAGAAATCCCATCTTTCAAAATAGAGTTTACTGATTTCAGAACTATAAAAGTCCAAAGTTGCGAATTATATAAATAAGCCGCAGGCATCAGTGTTGATAAAATAGTTAATGCTAATTTCTTTTTTTCTTCTTTCATCTCCGGAGCGGTAAGCAAGGATTCAACTGAATGTAATCTTAGATACTGATTTATTTGTTTTAGCTCTGCCTCGCAGAGAATAGCAATGTCTTCAGTCGGGAGATAGATATCAAAATATCGCAATGCTTCTTTGCCAGAATGAATTGCTTTTTCATATTCTGAAATCGTTGTATAATAATTAATTAGAAGCCGATAAGCATGCATTACCTCCGACAAATCATGTGTATGCTTTAATAGAACCGAAATAGTTTTCTCCATTTCGTCAAATTGAACATTCAAATAATATAATTCTGTTAAGTTTCTGTAAACCTGCCTGGTCAAATCGAAAATCTCTGACCATGGATCCGTAAACTTAGAAACATATTTTAGTGCATGGATAAGATATTGCAGTGATAGTTCATACGCAGTAGATAGCTTAGCTTTTTTTGAGGCATTGAGGCATAACGATATCAGCCTCTTATATTCCTCTAAATCAGTAATTTCATCTGATCCCGCATTCAAATGATTGACAATATCAAATAAAATTTCATCTGAAAAAATTTCAGCGGATAGAATGCGACCGATAGAAAGTTGTAGTTTTTTATTTTCTTCTTTATCTAATAATTCGTATGCAGCCTGTTGAATTCTATCATGTTGAAATTGGTAAATAATCTGCTTTGCTTGCTCGGATTTGAGATCATTCAGGGCAATTTGGTTCAATCTCTGAATCGATCTATCTGGAAGAAATATAAAATCTTGACGAACCAATTCTTTTAGTAATTCAATCGTCTTTAAATAGGGTTCCTTGCGAATAGTGCTGAGTAACCACAAATCAAAGCTTGAGCCAATGCAGGCAGACATTTTTAGAGCTTCTTGCAGGGGTAGGGCTAATCTTTTAATTTTAAGTAGAAGAAGATCAATTATATTTTCAGAAATCTTCGTATGTTTTATTTCTTCTAGATCCCATTGCCATTTTCCATTTTCTTGGTCAGGATAAATTAATTTTTCGCGTGCTAAATCTTTTAATAATTCAATTATAAAAAAAGGATTTCCCCCTGTTTTATTCTGAATTAATTCAGAGAGATACTTTACATTATCCTCACTGGAAAAAAAACATTCAGCGAGTAATTGATTAATAGCATCAGTATTCAATTCCTTTAGTCGAATGGTCTGTGGATAAATTTTTTCTTTTTTAAGAGAATCAATCATATCAAAAAAAGGATTATTTAAAGTTTGCTCATTTGTTCTATAACTGAGGATAATATATATATATCGTAAAGAATTGTCTGTCATTAAATTCTTAATCATTTGTAATGATGCTGTATCTGCCCATTGTAAATGATTAAGAATAATACTAGCGGATGATTTAGTGTGCAAAATACTCGTATGAAAGTTTGGAAGATCGAAT
>JANYCR010000214.1 GCA_025360185.1 Leptospiraceae bacterium
CGACGGGCATCACGATGACCGGAATGGTTGGAATAACATAATATGAGAGAAAATTCCCTGTATTCTTCATCGTCTCTATTTTTTTCTAGATTCTAAATATAATGTCTCCGGTGCAAAATCCTGCTCATGTGGCCACTGCACAGTTCCATTCCAAACCTTTACTCTTTTAAAATAATTTGTATCTTGTAATTCACTAAAGAAGCTACTGTTCCAATAATTCTTCACGTCGAATAATCCTGATTCTCCGCTATTGAATTTTAAATACAAAAAAGATTTACCAATTGCTCTGACTTTGATTACTTTTGGATTCATTTTTTACTTCAAAGGGTCAATGTTAAAGACTCTTTCTCCTTTTACTGCTAGTGCCCAATTTGCCATTAGCTCCTCTTGATGAATTTCCAGCCATGCATATACTAATTTTAATTTATTCGACTTTAAGCTTCCTTCTAAAACGTTTCCGTCTGGAATGGAAATAATAATTTCGTCTTCTTGGTATTGAACATGGATATGAGGTAATTTATGTTTTTTATTATCATAAAATTACATGTAAATTATTATTCCGTAAAACATAGAAATCGCAGGCATATTTTTTTCTCTTTATGTAAATTAATTATTTTAGATCCTACCCCGATACCCAATCACATCCATAAAAGCAGATACGGAAAATACCGCTTTGCCGGGACCTGGCTCGCCGTATCCGGGAGGAATTGGAAGATTGTATTTTTCAAATGTATTTTTCCAGACTGTGAGTAGTTCACAGAAATATTCGAGTGTAGGACCTGCTTGTGTTCCGAGAGTTGTGTATGGTTCGGGACACCAGGCAGTGAAGCGGGGCATAATTCCTTTTGACATGAAAAAATCTAATCCTTCACCGGTTGATTTGACTGCTTCGGCTACTGTTGCGAAGCCGTAAGGCTCGGAAAGTTCTACTCCACCTACAAAGTTAGGAATTACATGAGAAGGTCCGAAAACTTCTGCTGAGTCAACAATGCGCCTAATCCATGTATCCCGCCCGATCCAGGAAGCTTTACCCGGACAGATTTTATCAAATAGGTTCGGATCCCATACTTCATAGTTGGGATGATACACTTTGATTCCTGCGTCTGCGAATTTTTTGCAGTCTTCTTTTTCAAAGGCTTGAGCGACTAACTTTCCCATCCACCTGTTTGGAAAATGCTTTTCGATTTCGGTTGGATATTCTAAATAAAAATCGACTTCATTTTTTTTCTTAAGTGTGGTTAACACCGATCCGCCGGTGATGGTGTAGACTTTGGCAATGCTATCTTCTTTGTCGATCCAACTCATTACTTCGATAATGTCTTCGATGTCTTTTACGCCGGTATAAGGTCTGCCTGCATTTTTTTGTTGGCGGTAGTTGTGGTTAATATCGCAGTAGGCGCACTCTTCTTCTTTTCCGAAGTATTGGCAGTTGCGAAATACAGTGAGGTAAATGAGGTATCCCCACTCAATCACAGGTGCAATCTCTCCCGGAATTTTTCCGCTTTTAGTTTTATGTTTATACCAACTTGGAATAGGAGGAAATTCTAGAGAGCCTAGATTAATTTCTCCTATGTAAAGACAGGGTTTATTCTCGAATAGCCGCACTACATAAGGAGACTCGGGATTATTGCGTGTGGATATTACTGTTGGTAATAAATTAAAATGACCACCCGATATTTTTATTTCTTCAGGAGTTTTATAAGCGATTCCTTTTTCCATATCTGCGACAGGAATATGATCAAAAGAAAAAATAAAATAATCTTTCGCTTTAAACTCGGAGCCAGTGAGAGATTCAGGAGAAAAATTAATTCCAATTCGAAGCACATCTTGTTTTAAGATTGCCTCCATCGGGATATTCTTGTATTGCTTTTCCATTTGCTCAAGTAGTGCAATGGTAGAAATTTGTCTTTGTTTTGGGTTTTTAATGTCAATAGTTGCCATACAGATTTAGACTTTTTTCGATTCCCTACAAAGCAAGCGAGAATTATTTTCTAGTTTATTTTTTTGACCTTCTTAGAAATCTAGAGATAGGTAGTAAAAAATGGAAGAAATAGCCAACCCAGAAAATACAGACGCAGATGCACTCAGAGACATGAGCGTTGTCTTTTTTAAATCACTGAATGATTTTATTTTATTTACGAGTGGTTATTACCAAATGGCTGAACACCCGCCCAGAGGAATTTTTCCTCTCTTGGACAATCCTGATTTTGTAGTAGAAATTGCAGCGCTTCAAACTGCTTCGGTTTCTTTTTTTGCTTCTCTATTTCAGGGAAGGCTTATGATTCCTGCTCTTGCCATTGAATATTTTTTAAACAATCGAATTCAGGCTGAAATGATTTTTAATTTACTCAAAGCAAAAGAGATTGTGCCTGACGAAGAAAATTTTCTTCGATGTCTTTCTGGAATTGATACAGATAATAATGCGTTTCTAGAAGTGAATGATAAAGTAATGAGTAAAATGATAACTGGATCGAGCCTTGTTGCGAGAGATTCTTTTTATAAGACAATGTCTCATCTCTTAGAGTCAACTCCAGTAGGGCAATTAAGTATTACCCGCAATATGCTTGATACAATTCTATCATCCATTACTTCCTATATCGAAACACGCAGCATTGCAATTGCTACAAAAAAAATCTATAACATCGAAGAAGGAATTTAATATGAGCGATTCAAAAGAATACACAGATAATATTGCAAAACGCGCTTCTGCGGCAAAACGAGAAATCCGCACACTTAAGACTATCATTAAGAATGATGTATTAAAATTATTAGCAGAAGACATTTTAAAAAATAAGGATTCTATTATTACCGAAAATGCAAAAGACATTGCAGCGGGCAAAGAAAAAAATCTAAGTCCGGCTTTACTCGATAGGTTACTTTTAAATGAAAAAAGAATTGAATCGCTAGCTAATTCTGTTTTAGAAATTGCTGCTCTTCCCGATCCAATCGGGGAGGTTGTTCGCGGTGTGCATTTACCAAATGGAATTGAGCTTGTAAGTAAGCGGGTTCCTCTGGGGGTAGTCCTTGTTATCTACGAGTCGCGCCCGAATGTGACGATTGATGTTGGTGCGCTTTCTTTTAAGTCGGGGAATATCGCAATTTTGCGCGGAGGGAGTGAAGCGATTCATTCTAACCTGATATTAATTGGTATTTTTAGAAATGTTTTAAAGAAGAAAAATATTACAGAGGACGCGGTAATATTTGTAGATAAGACAGATAGATCGCATATCGTTTCCCTTTTGACTAAGGACAAAGAAATTGATATTGTAGTTCCTAGAGGCGGAGAAGGGCTTATTAGCTTTGTCACAGAGCATTCTAAAATTCCAGTCGTCAAACATGACAAAGGAGTTTGCAATATCTTCGTAGATATAACTGCTGATTTTGATAAAGCGGTTAATATCTTATTAAACGCTAAAACACAACGTCCCGGTGTTTGCAATGCAGTAGAAAATGTAGTCATCCACAAAGACTTTCCTCGCACAAAAGATCTATTAACTGCACTCAAAGACAAAGGAGTAGAGATACTTCTAGATGAGCCGCTTCTAAAACTATTTCCAGATGCAAAGAAAGCGACTGAGGAAGAATACGCGCTTGAATTTTTAGATTTACGTTTGTCTTTTAAAACTGTTTCGACGATTGAAGAAGCGTTCGAGTTCATTGAGAAATTTTCTTCGGGTCACTCTGAGGCAATTCTTTCGGAAGATCACAAGAACATTGAAAAATTTCTATCTCAATTAGATTCAGCCGCTTTATTCGTAAATTGTTCTACCAGATTTCACGATGGAGGCGAATTTGGATTTGGCGCTGAGGTAGGAATTTCAACCGGTAAATTGCATGTGCGCGGTCCTATGGGGCTTGTTCACCTTACAACAACCAAGACAATCCTGCGCGGAGATGGGCAAGTAAGAGGCTAATGATTGGTATCTATGGGGGAAGTTTTGACCCCCCTCATTTAGGGCATTTAGGAGTTGTTGAATATTTTTGGAAATCATTTCCTGAGAGTAGTAGGCTTCTTCTTGTTCCAAATTATATTTCTCCCTTTAAAAAAACGAAGGGTGTAACGGAAGAAAGCTTGCTTGCCATGCTTGCAATTTTAATCCAAGAAAAATCTCTTTTTAAAACAAGTATTGAAGAAGTCGAGATAAATAAAAAACAAACTAGCTACACGATTGAAACAATTGAATTTATCCAGGCGAAATACCCGGATGAAGACCTGTATTTTATCATAGGTGCGGATAATATTAGTAAATTTCATTTATGGAAAGATTATAA
This sequence comes from Leptospiraceae bacterium, assembly GCA_025360185.1. Classification (GTDB taxonomy): domain Bacteria; phylum Spirochaetota; class Leptospiria; order Leptospirales; family Leptospiraceae; genus UBA2033. The sequence goes on from JANYCR010000214.1 coordinate 4,273, forward strand.
AAAAATATTAGAATCGACTCATCTCTTAGTATTTGACAGAGATTTAGGAAGTAAGAGTGATTTGCCGGAAGAATTTAAAGAATTTTCTAGTCGAATTCTGTTTGTAGATAATCCACAAATTCATGCTAGTTCATCGGAAATTCGTAATTTGCCGCAAGATAAATGGAATTTATATCTCACGTCTAAAGTTTTAGAATATATAGAACAAAAAGAATTATATGGATTTAGAAAAACAAATTGAATACTTTGTAAAAATCGTTCCCGAAGAAGTAACACATACCCGTTTTGATCATTCTATTCGAGTTGCCGAACTCGCAGAGAAATTTTCTAAGCTGAATGGGTATCCATATCCCAGAAAAGCTTATCTTGCCGGAATTCTACATGATATAACAAAGCAAAGAACAAAAGATTTTCATTTAGAAATATTTAGTCGCAATCAGTTTAATTATTCATTACTACCCGAGCCTGCCTATCATCCTTTCTCCGCAGTATTCTATTTGAGAGATAAATATCAATTTGCCGATGAAGAAATTCTGTCTGCTGTGAAAAATCATACACTTGGTGGAGAGAGACTTGCTATCTTAGATCAAATTTTATACGTATCTGATTTTCTTGGCTCTGATTTTGCGATGAGGCAAAAAGAATACAATGATTGGATTTCAAAGACTGAAAAAAATTTAGCATTTGGAATTATTTTAAAATCTAAGAAAGTGATTGAAGAGTTATTAGAAAAGAGCCACCGGATTCACCCGATGACTCTCGCGACATACAATTGCTATGTGGCTAATCTTTATTTATCCTAACCAAGCTGCTTTATTTTTAGATGCATACTCATCAAAGGATATTGGCTCTTTGCCGGTGATTTGTTTAACTGAATCAATGATTGGAGCAGAATTGCCTTGTTTCAAAGAGGCTGCAATATAATTCATGAAGTCAGCATAGTCTTCCGGCAGACCGGCAGACAGTAATCCCTTTTTAAAGTCCTCTGGAGTAATATCCGCATAAGAAATAGATAGTCCAGTTGCATTGGAAAGTTTAGCTGCAACCTCTGTATGGTTGATCGCTTCTTTTCCTGTGAGTGCAAATGCTTTGTTCTTATGAGTATCAACTGTGAGGAGAGTAACGGCAGTAGCCGCAATATCTTCTACGTTGATAAAACTCACCTTTGCATCCCCACCCGGAAAATAAATTTTCTTATCTTTTAAAATTCCACCAATCCAATAAGTCTGAAAATTTTGCATAAACCAATTAGGTCGAATGATATTGTAACTAAGACCAGAACTTTCTACTGCTAATTCTAATTTTCTAAAGGGAGCTTCTGGTGGAGCATGTTCAACGCCCATAGCTGTATTTAATACAAATTTTTCTAGCTTAACTGACTTAGCTTTTTCGAGCCAGGGACTTAGTATCGCATACTGGTCTGTTAGCCCCGGTGGTGCAATAAAAAAAGCTGCATTTACTTTCTCTAGAACTTCTACACCTTCATTTGGTTTTTGTGCATCTGCAAAAACCCAATGCAGGTTAGTCGCTTGTTTACCTTTTTCGGGTTCCCTTGTGCCTGCAAATACTTCATGTCCTTTTTCGAGTAGTCCTTGAACTACCTTACTTCCAATACTTCCATTTGCTCCGTATACAAAAACTTTCATTTATATCTCCTAATCATTTACTTTAAATCAAATTTCTATTTATTTAGATATAAATTAATCATCATATGAATATCTTAGAATAAAAAATGCATATCCAATCGTATAAAGTAGTAGACTTTTAGATATTCTATGCTGGAATGTGACAATGGATATTCTTTCTGAAATAATAAACGACTCGGGATGGCGGGGAGACTTACTCGCTAGAAATTCTTTTTTTAAATCATGGGGATTAAAATTCCCCTGTGACAAAAGTGCGGGGTTTCACATTGTTACCCAGGGGAAATGTTTTGCTCGTTACAAATCAAAAACAGTTTTGCTTTCTAAAGGCGATATTTTATTTATGGCAAAAGGATTTAACCATGAGCTTGCCTCTGATGAAAATAAAAAAGCAATGGATATAAAAAAATTTCGTGAAATAGCAGAAATTCAATTGGAAAATAAAAATCCGATTACAAGTTTTCTGTCCGTTAGATATGAAATCGGAAATGCCCCTATGCATCCCTTCTTCTTGGAGCTACCTGATATTATCCTCATTAAGTCAGAGGAAATTCCTACTCATCATCCCTTGCAGACTACGCTTGTTTTAATTTCGCAGGAACTAGACAGAGGAATTGGTTCTGATATACTTTTACAAAAGCTCTCAGATATTTTATTATACTATGTTATCCGCCACTGGATGGAAGCACACCCTAGCGACTCGCCCGGTTGGCTATCAGCATTAAAAGATGAAAAGATATTACAAGCTCTAGAGTCATTGCACTTGCGCTCATCGCAAGCTTGGACACTTGATTCTCTTGCTAGCGCAATTGGAATTTCTCGTGCCTCCCTTGCTAATCGATTTCGGGAAACTCTGGGATGCACGCCGATGGATTATTTGGCAAAGCTCAGGGTCGAAAAAGGTAAAAGATTATTAGCCGAAGATCGTAAAAGTCTGGAAGAAGTCGCTAGATCAGTAGGCTATTCTTCAGCATTTGCTTTTTCAAAGGCTTATAAGAGAATTCAAGGAATGTCGCCCATTCTTCATCGAGATACTCAAATGAAAAAGGCTTCTTAGTAACTCACCTTACGCAAGGTGAGTGCCAGCGCTCCCATCGCTTGACGCTCACCTTCAGCCGAGCTATGCCGCAGGCTATTGGGTTTATTGATTTATCTAATATTATCTGTTTCATTTAAAAGCCCATCACTTTATTCCTTTGCCTAAGGTGAGTTAGTAAAAAGATTTTAGAATTGACTGCCAGTTATTAAGTTAGAAGTATTATCTAGAGGGTAACGATGAGAAAGGTAAGGTTAGCTTTCGGGATAATAGGGATTATGTTCTCTGTAACATTTTGTAGCACCAGCAATACTGTAAAAGAAACAAAAGAGTCAAGTAGATGGAGCGGAGGACAGGGGAAGATGGGATGGGCTGATGCAATGGAAAAATGCAAAAGTGTAGGTATGCGTCTTCCTAAAGCACAGGAATTTGCAGTGGCACAGGCTAGTGGAGAAACTAAATCATGGGAACAAAAAGGATATTGGACATCAGAGGATGTCTCAGAAAATTTTGCCTATTCTTTTAATATCTTAGATAGAAGTATTATTGGAACCGAAAAAACTTTTCAATGGCGAGTTATCTGTATCCGCTAATGAAAGATGTATTTCGTCTAACGCGAATACTTTATGATATCGTCTTTTTCTTCTCGGTCTTTGTCTATATCCGGACTTTCAAAAGAATAGCCCTCTTCGGGTAACACATCGAATTCAATGCTGTCGATTACTTCTTCATCGTACGCAACCTGTAATCGGTATTTGCCAGGACTTAAACGAACAAACCTATCTTTAAGAGAGCTTGTTTCTGCCTCTAGCATTTTTTTCTTGAGATCAATTTCAACGAATCCCATAGATTCTTTTTCAAGGGTTACTACGAATTCTACTCCTTCCCCGGGATGGCGAGAAAAAGTATAAATATAATGAATGGTATCCGAAGGAGCAAATATGAGATTGACCCTTGTCATTTTAAAATCAGTTACCATATAGAGTTCGCGCTCTAGTATGCTTTTGTTTTCATCCTGGGTTGTTGCCCAACCGAATTCCCCCTCCGAAGGACCACAATTTACAAGCAGTGCAAGAATAACTAGAAAAAGTATTCGTATCAAAAGAGTATCTCCTAGCTTTAAAAATCGGATATTTTTCTGTTTTTACTCTGCATTTTTATCTTCCTCTAAAATTCTTGCTCTGTCTGAAATGTCTTTTTCTCGTCCATTTGTTTGGTAGCTATAATAATTCTTGGGGTTTTGCTGATTTTCGTTTTGCTGTTTTACGGCATTCGTAATTACAAAAATTCCTTTGAAAAAACCACGAATGAATCTAAATACTAGATAAAGAATTAAGAAAAGAAGTAATAGTCTAAGCATTCCTAATGGTTGGCTGAATCGTCTCAGTAGTCAATTGGTTTTTTCTGATTCATTTTCTAGACTACATATCTCTTACACTACCTCGCTTTTTTAGAATGATATCCAATAGGAGGTAACCAATAGCAGCAGAGAATGCGAACAACGATATCACCTGCCAGGCAATCATAAAATCGAAATGAAAATACTCCAGAATTTTTCCACCGATGTAAGGACCTGCCGACCAGCCAGCAACTGCGGTCATTGCATAAAATCCCATGTATCGACCAATCATTTTATCGGGTGCAAGTTTTGCGACACTTGTTTGACCCAGTGGCATTACAAATACTTCGCCAAAGGAAATACAAAAAAGAATTCCCGCATACGCATAAATTGAATCAGCATAGCCAGCTCCCAGATAACCTGACATATATAAGAGTGAGCCAATGGACATTCCGTATAACGGTTTAATTTTACTTGTGAAATAACGTGATACTGGAATTTGAAATATAAATACTGTAAATCCATTTATGGCAAATATATAACCAATGGTGGTTGGGTCTAATTTTTTGTACGTGCTTAAATATACAGAAAGAGTCGAAAACATCTGAGAAATGGTAATGCAGAGGAAAAATGAAATTAGGCAGAAGACAATGAATATTTTATCCTGTAAAACTGTGAAAATAGCAGGGCGAGTTTTTTTATTATTCAGCTTAACAATGTCTATATATTGCCTTTGTATAAGTAGGGCACCTAAAAGACTAAACAAACCGGAAACTAAAAACAAAGTCTCGAAAGAAATCTTTGCTAAGTACCCGGCTACAATAGGTCCCAGTATCCAGGAAAAATTTCCAGCGACACGAATGCGACTGAAGCCATGAATAAAACTATCTAGTGGCAAATGATCTGAAAGCGCAGCTTGCGCTACTGGCTGGAACATAGAAGCACATACATAGCTGAGTCCCAAAAAAGAAACGACATACATATATTGCATTTCGAGTTTCATACAAATAACTGCAATAGATATTAGAACTGCTCTAAGTATCTGCGAGTAGGACATGATATTCTTTCGTCCAATTAAATCAGAAATTTCACCGCTATAAATTTGGAAAAAAGAACGGAGTACTGCCGTTAGTAGAAAAAAAATTCCTACCTCTGATACGGTTAACGCGTATTTTTCGGTCAGAAAGATAGAAAGAAATGGTAACATAGTTGCAAAACCAAAAGCGGAAAACATCCAACTAAAAAGAAGTATGTAAAAAGGCTTTTCGTAAGGTTTCATGATTGCAAGGATTTTGGATTTAAGGATATTGTCGAGGTAATTAATTAGGAATGGGATTTGAGTGATTATGAGATATGTTTTAATTTTATTATTAAACTTCGGGATTCTCGCACAGGCGGCTAATAAAAAGTATTCAGTGGAGAAAGAAAATTTTATGGGGTTTGCAAATTCCTGGCGAGTTAAGATGGGCAATTTAGAATTTGTAATTCCAACTCGTATCGGTCCAAGAATATTACATTTTTCTAAGATAGGTAAACCAAATCTATTTAGAGTATTAGAAGACCAATTGCAAAATACAGAGATTCCTAATTGGCAAAACTATGGTGGTCACAGACTCTGGCGTGCTCCCGAAGACAAGAAACTTACCTATTCGCCTGAAAATTCAGAAGTAAGCATTGAGGATAACAACGATTCTATTCGTATTTCTAAACTAGATACATTAAATTCTCTGTTAAAAGAAATTGAAATTTATCCATTGGGCGAAAATTCTATCCGCGTTGTTCATAGACTGACCAATAAAAGTAAAATAGATACGAGAGTCTCAGCATGGGCGCTTACCGTTTTACCTCTAGCGGGTAAGGCAATTTTGCCGCTAAAGCCTCGTGGAACTCATCCAGAGAATTTACTTCCAACGGATTCCATTCATTTATGGGCTTATACAGATATGACTGATCCGACTTTTTTATGGGGAAAAGAATTTATAATACTGCAAAAAAGGGAAAATAGTAATTTACCGCAAAAAATCGGAGTAGGCGGGGAAAGGCTCTGGGCTGCTTACGTTCTAGACAATCAGCTTTTTATTAAGAAGTATTCCATAACGGCTACTCGTTCTTACCCAGACAAGAATGCACGCGTCGAAGTATTTATAAATAAAAAATTCGTAGAGCTAGAAACTCTAAGTCCACTTGTTCGCTTGAAAGAAAATGAATCGGTGACTCATACAGAGATTTGGTATTTGCATACACTTTCGTCGAATGCACTTTCCAATCAGGATATTGTGAAATACGTGGAAGAGGTTTTGGGTGATCAGGAGGACCGGAAAAAAACCAATTCTTACGACTGAGGATAAAAGGACGGATTCAATGAATCAATTCCTGTATATGACCTTGTTATGGCTTGATTGCTTCTAGCAATAAATAGCCACATTCAAAAAAAACTATAAACCAATTTCAGAAACTAACCGATTGTTAAAGGGACATAGGAGACTTTTAGCATGATACAATCAACTAAATACGCTGTAAATAACTTAGAAAGAGAGACATGGGAGAGTTTTGAAGTTGGATCTTTTGAAGATGTAGTAGATGCAGTGAATCAAAATCCTTCAAGCGCACTTTTAAATCATCTTGCAATTATAGCCAAATACGAACTTGGGTTTAGATCCGGTGAGGATTTTGCTGGTCTTTCTAATACCGGTTTATCCGTATTTACTCCATTAGCAAATGCTTATATAGCATATTATTCAGGAAATAAGTCTGTATCTCTACAAAAAATCAAGGAATACTTAGGAAATAACAATCCGCCTTTGTGCCTAATCATCATTAACTTTGCAGTCAAAGTTTCTTATGAGTCAGAGGCTTACGAAGATTGCCTCGCTATCATGGATTTGTCTTTGAAACGTCAGGGAAGTAATCCAAATGAGTTTGTCAAAGAAAGAATCGAATGCTATTTTCAATTAAAGAAGCATCTTGAATTAATACAATATTTTAAATCCGTTTATAAACTACTTGATAGCAATTATGATATTTATCTAAAAGCAGGACTTTCACTTAATGCACTTGGAAAATACCAGGAAGCGCAATTTTTATTTGGTAAAATTCCAGGTAAACGCGAATTACCCAGTTACGATGAAAAGAAACAAGAATTTAAATCTGTTATCAATCGAATTTCTGAGTTTGAAAAAAAGGAAATTCTATCTGAATCAGAATTAAAGGACTTGGGATTTGCTTATCTATTTAATTCTGAATTTAAAAAAGCAGAGGAAGTTTTTAAGAGAGCTGCTTACGCAGTAAAATAATTACTTTACATTTTTTTAGATTCTTTCTAGTTTCTTTGCTGGCAACAATTTTTACCGCTTCTTTTGTGGGAATACTAAACTGTGTTTTATTTTTTCCTGTTGTATTAGTTGCTACAACCAAATAAGGATTTTCTCCTATACGTGGGTGTTTCATTGCTTTAATTGGATCACTCATATAAATTACAAAACCATTGTCTATTGCAAAGTTCTTATTCACTAGACTTACAGAATAAATTTCTAAGCCTTTATCTGTTAAAATTTTAGGGAATAAAGATGGATTAGCCTCTAAATGCCGCGCATCAATGATTAAACCAGTATATTCTTCTGAGACAGGAATTACAGGGAATTCTGGAAAATTTTCTTGGTCATATTCTACATCTAAATAATTCAAAAGTCCTTTCGATCCCATTAATTTGGTAAGCGACTCGACTCTCACTTCATCCTGAATATATTTTACTTTAATCTCACTTGATTCATTGAGGAAAAACTCGTTAAACCGCTCTCTGAATTTTTCATCCTTATTTACCTTCTCTAAAATCGTAAATTCCTCATTCATCCTAAAAGACTCAATAGATCTAACAAAATGAATCTTGATTTTTTCCTTTGCTTTCAAAAGGCTCTTATTTCTCGCTTCTGAAATATTGTATGCAGTGTTTTCTTTTCCATACTCAGAATCATCACTATCAATAATAACTCTAGGCAATTTTTCCGATACGTTAAGCGAAATTTGCAAAGTGCTCCAATTAACCACAGTATCAAAAAAGTCTTTCATGATGAGTTGTGATTTATCATTTGCATAACCTTGTAAGCTAATAACAAACAGAAGAATAAGTATTAATAAACGTTTCATTGTATAAAGATTCGGCTAATTTGAATTCAGTTTCAATCATTATTTCTAGTTTATTTTCGTTTTTAGTTCATAAGAATATATTTTGAACCAAACTTTTGAATTTACCCTTAAAAACAGGGTAAAAGTAGATTTTAGCTTTGAATTTGTCATTTTATTTTTTTTCTTTTTTGAATTTTTCTTCTACGGCTTCGCGAACATATTCAGAAAAATTGAATTTTTTAAATCTTTCTTTGCTTGTGTGGTTTTTTTCAATTTCTTTGATTAATTTTGTTGGAAATCTAACTCCTTTTAGTTTTTCTTCTGTGTCGTTATTATTCAAGGCTTTTCTCCTTTGTTAAATCTGTTAAACAATGTATAATATGTTTAATTTTTGTCAAATGTTTTTTAAAAAAAATATTAATTTTTTTGAGGGGTGGTAAACGTGAGATTTTTTTTCTCAGTGTTACCATTGGTAAACGTGAGATTTTTTTTCTCAGTGTTACCACTGTAGTAGTGGTAAATAAGGAATAAAGCGCATATAGTTTACCCCCCTATTAAATAATCTTATAAACAAAGGTTTAAATAAACTTTAAATAAAGCTGAGCAAAAATTCTTTTTGAATTTCTCAAGAGAAGAAACTAGCGTCCGAAAATTGGTCTTAAATTAACGCTGTACTGAAATCAGGGGTGTTTTAGGGGTGTTGTTGCGGGTTGTATGTGATTGGGCGTATAGAGCAAAATAAGCCCTAAAAAACATAGCACTATTTTTGGTGTATTATTGCGGCATTTTAGAGACTAAATTTTGTCCCCTTTTTTAATCTTTTTTAATCTCTCCGAAAACTGACTTGTTTAGTTCTAAAAGATTACTTTGGATTCTGTGATACTTTGGACTTGCTAAAATTAATTTCGATGCATCAGCTTTCATTAAGGCGTTGAAATCGTTTAAGATTCGGGTAATCGCTGTTAGTTCGTCTTTAAAATCTTCGCTCATTTTTAAGCGTCCGCGTATTCAGCGTTTTTCATTTCTGTTTCAGTGTTGCTTACTACAATAGGTTGTCCGGTGATTTTGGAAATTGCAATAGCGGTTAAGGCGTTTATTTGTTCTTCTGGGATTTTATTCAGCAAGTCGCCAATTTTGGAAAAGAAAGAAGTGATTACAGAGTCATTTCCTTCTATTCGTTCAAGCTCTTCTTTTTTCTTTGTGATAAATTCAAATTCTTCTTTTTGCAATTTTAATTTATGTTCAAATTCATCTTTTTGTATTTTGATTTGGTGCTCATTTGAATCTTTTTGCATTGAGATTAACTGTTTAAATTGGTCGGTCATGTTCATCATCATCGAGCTAGTGTTTGTCTGCATCATTGTAAACATAGACGAGAGATTTTTTTCTTGAGCACTAGCTAGAATTTCATTCGACTTAGTTACTGCTTGCATGAGAAAATTTATACCAGTGGAATCTGGGACTTGAAAAGAATTCTGGTTGTCAGATTTTGAAATTAAACTTTTCTCTTTGACCATTCCTCTTTTTATAACCTGCTTATTTACAATAATTTCATATTGTAACTCGTCGGGATTCCCGAACGTTTCGTTTATAATTTCAAAGGCTGGGTAATTTTCTTCAAGTAAAATTTCGCGGAAACCATCAGTTAGCCGTAAAATTACTTTTTCTTCACTTGAATTCTTCTTTTTTTGAAGTTGTCCTAAGATTCCAATATAGATTTTATCAGGGTTTTTTGTGCTTGTCATAATACTGTTTTAACTACTCCTATCATATACTTTTAGTTAGCATTTAAGTTGTTTTTAAGTTAGTTTTAAGTTATAAACAAGTAAACATTTAAGTTCAAGAAGTAAAAAAAAAGACACACTTAAAAATTAATAAAGTGCGTCATAAGAGCGACAAATATTTAATTAGATATTTTCTAGAAGAAAAATTTCTTCGCCTTTGTCATTACTGCATTGTTTGCATATTAATTCAATTTCCGAGCCATTAGGAACGTAACATTTACGGTCGCATTCAGGGCAAAAAAGATTTTTCAATTTTTTCTTTTTTTCCTTTTGTTCTTTTCCTTCGTCTTCTTTTGGATTTCCTTTTAGTTTTACTGGTGTGTTTTCATCGTAGTAGATTCTGAATTTATTTAAAAGGTCTTCGTTGAATTTCGCCTTTTTGTAAGCGTCCATTCCTTCTTTGTTTAAATCAGGCGTGTAAATTCTCGGAAATTCATTTACATATTCTACGACTAAGCCTGATTTTTCAGCGAGTGTACCGAAAGTTTTTTTTAAGTGAATACCATTTTCAGAAACGTCTTTTATTCCGTTTAAAAAATTATATTGGTGAATCATTTCATGAAGTAAGGTTATTGCGACTTCTGGCGTTTCACTTTTTCCTTTCCAAGTTAAAATTTCTGCACCAAGATTAATTTCCGAAACTACATTTTCATAATCATTATTGTCTTTAGGATTCCATATTTTTTTTATGAACCATCCTTTTGATTTTCTTTTTCCGGAAAATCCGGCTTGAATTGTAATTACGGGTAATGGTAATTTTCCCTTGAAAAA
>JANYCR010000505.1 GCA_025360185.1 Leptospiraceae bacterium
ACAAGGTGGGCGAGCTGGAATTGTTTTACCAGATGGAAGTTTAACAGGGGATGGTGTAAAGCAAAGAGTCAGGCAAAAGTTATTAGAAGAGTGTAACCTACATACGATTATCCGCTTGCCTAATTCAGTGTTTCAACCTTATGCAACTGTAGCTACTAACTTATTATTTTTTGAAAAAGGTAAACCTACAAAAGATATTTGGTATTATGAGCATAGAATGCCAGAAGATTATAAAGCTTATAATAAAACTAGACCGATTCGTCTCGAAGAATTTGACCCAATTAAAAAATGGTGGACGGTTCGACAGGCTCACCGACCGGAATTTGAAAAAGTAGCATGGAAAGTAAATATTGCAGAAATAATTAAGATTGCAAAACAAAATGCTACAGTCTATTGGAAAAGAGCAGAAGAAGGAGAACAAAAAGTTTCTCAATTCAAAAAAGAAATTGATACAATAAATAATAAGCTCAAAGAAAATAAAAAACCAGATGCCCAAAGAACTTTAGAAAATAATAAAAGTAATTTGATTCTCCAAATTTCAGAGCAAGAACAAATTATTAAAACATCCAAACAAACAGGGGATACTATCTATTATGCTGCATTTGAACTTGATATAAAAAATCCAACCAAGAAAGAAGAGGATAAAAACCAAGAACACAGCAGTAAAGAACTAATGCAGGTGCTGGCAAAAAGTATGGAGCATAGCAATAAACTATTAGAGCAACTCAAAGAGGCGGTGAAATGAGCTTTTTAGTTTCACACAATGATTTTTTAGTTCCACCAGCTAAAGCTGGAGGGAATTTAAACAGAGGCTTTTTATTTAAAGATAAATTGTTATTAGCCTCATTTATAAATTTTGAATTCTATGAATCAAAATATTTCAAAGAAAATAATCAGCCAAAGGTAGAATTGCCTCCTGCTTTAGCTGGAGAATAAAATAATGCCATTCATAAAAGTATATATCCATTTTGTATGGAGCACAAAAAATAGAATTCCTTTTCTAGAAACAAAAGAAATCAGACAAACAGTTTGGCAACATATGAGAGAGAATGCTTTTCAAAAAGGAATTCATTTGGATTTCATAAATGGATATTCCGATCATTGCCATTGTCTTATTTCTATGGGAGGAGAACAAACAATGAGTAAGACCATGCAATTGATAAAAGGAGAATCTTCCTTCTGGATCAATAAACAAGGTCTAACAAAACAAAAATTTGAATGGCAAGATGAATACTTTGCTATTGCTGTCAGTGAATCAAGAATTGATATAGTAAGAAATTATATAAAAAACCAAGAAGAACACCATTCCCGAAAAACTTTTAAAGATGAATATGATGGATATATTGAGAAATATAAATTTGAATAATATGATTTTTTGTATTTTGAATTATTTTTTTGTTCCACCAGATAAATCTGGTGGGAATTCAAACAGAGGCTTTTTATTTCAAGATAAATCGGCATTATCCTCATTTATAAAAATTTTCCCAAACAATCAATTGAATCAATCAAATAATATGCCAGAGGCTGAATTCCATCCAGCTTTAGCTGGATGGAATTAAATATGGACATTAAATTTATTCCTCTTACATTTATAAATACAAATGAAGAAATTTTAAAACAAATCAAAAATTCTGTTTTATTTTCATTTCTATTGAGTACGCATGAAGAAACTACATTAGAATATTATTTAGAATCAACACAATACGGATATACAGCATCTGCTCTTGAAAATGGAAAGCATAAGTTAGTAAGAATAACAGATATAAATAATGGAACAGTTGATTGGGGTAAAGTGCCATTTTGCGATTGTGATGCAGAAGATAGATACCTTTTAAAGGATAATGACATATTAGTCGCACGGACAGGCGGAACAACAGGTAAAAGTTTCTTTGTAAATAACCCGCCAAGTAATGCAGTATTTGCAAGCTACTTAATTCGCCTTAGACTAAAAGAAAATATAGATGTAGAATTTATGAATTGTTTTCTAAACTCCTATTTATTTTGGAGTCAGATTATCGAAATGAAATCCGGTTCTGCAATGCCAAATGTAAATGCAGAGAAATTAAAAACATTGCGATTGCCAAAATGTGATTTAAAAACACAAAAGCAGATAACAACGATTTTCCAAAGTAAAGAAAATAATCCAACATATAAAAACTTATTCAAAAAAATTAATTCAGTAGAAAGACTTTTTAATAATAGTAGCTCCATCTCCACCGAACTCAACCACCAGCTCACCCTTATAAAAAAACTGCGCCAACAATTATTACAAGAAGCAGTGCAAGGAAAATTGTTGAAAAATATTTCAGTTCAACAAAATATTGCATATCCACCAGATAAATCTGGTGGGAATTCAAACAGAGGCTCTTTATTTAAAGATAAATTGTCATTATCCTCATTTGTAAATGATGAATCAAATAATATGCCAAAGAATAAATTGCATCAATCAAATAATCAGCCAAAGGCTGAATTGCCTCCAGCTTTAGCTGGAGGCACAGGAAAAGAATTATTAGAACAGATCAAAACAGAAAAAGCCCTCCTCATCAAAGAAAAGAAAATCAAGGCTGATAGAGAGTTGCCCCCAATTCAAGAAGAAGAAATTCCCTTTGCAATTCCTGAAAATTGGACTTGGTGTAGATTGGGAGAGATAATTGAGTTAATATCAGGTCAGCATATTGATGCCTCTGATTACAATGAAAACGGTACAGGGTTGCCATATTTAACGGGACCTTCTGATTTTGGAAATGTTCACCCAATTCCAACGAGGTGGACATCTAAACCCAAAGTCATTGCAAAGCTGAATGATATTCTAATTACTGTTAAAGGTTCTGGCGTTGGAAAAACTAATGTTAATCATTTGGATAAAATAGTCATAAGTCGACAATTAATGGCAATAAGAGTTCAATTTATAGAAAAAGATTATATCCATATTTTTCTTCAAAGCTCTTTTGATGAACTTCAAGCAGAAAAAAAAGGAACTGGAATTCCTGGAATTAGCAGAGAGAACATTACGGAAAGATTATTCCCCCTTCCTCCACTCGCCGAACAACAACGAATAGTCGCAAAGTTAGAAGAACTCATGCAAACTTGTAGTGAGTTAGAGGCGAGCGTCAAACAGAGTGTAGCCTACAACGAAAGATTATTGCAACAGGTTTTAAGAGAAGCGTTGCAACCGAAATAGATTAGAATGCTTACGAGAAAAATAATTGACAGAACTATTTTGTATGAATAATCAACACTATTCAAGAGTGACTTACGATGAAATATGATGAAGAAAAAAAGAAATTAATCTTTCAAAAAACAGATGGTAAATGTCATATTTGCCATAAAAAACTGGCGAGTAAGAATTATGGAATACGATACGCGAAAGGTGCATGGGAAGTAGAACATTCCATACCAAGAGCAAAAGGTGGCTCCGACCATCTAAATAATTTATATCCTGCTTGCATTGAATGTAATCGAGATAAGAAAACAAATAGTACGCGATCCGCTAGAAATAAAAACGGTCAAACTAAAGCCCCGTATTCAAGAGAAAAAAAAGAAACCATCCGTTCAAAGAATAGAACAACGAAGGGACTTATTGGTACAACAATAGGATTTGCAGTTGGAGGTCCTATAGGAGCTATAATTGGAACCGGACTAGGATATTTAATCGGAGATAGCCAAGACCCTGAAGACTTCTGATAAGCTCATCAAATCTTACAGTTAATTTATCAAGGAGATACCGGAAATTTCCACGAATTAAAAATTTCTTTTCTTTGCACAACTACTACAACTCTACTTGGGTCTCTCCCTAAGTCATTGACGAAAATTTAAAATTGACGGGTAATATTTATCAACTTCCTATTGCAGATTGTAATTAAAATAATAAATTACCGATAAAAATTTTGATTGAAATGTAAAATAGAAGGTTTATAAAGGGGTTCCAAAACCATCAATCGGAAATGCACAATGATGACAACAACAGAGAACCATATATCAGTAGGAACAAACCCGGATACACTAAAGCCTTATTCCATTATGCTTGTCGACGATGCTGCAATAGATAGAAGTTTGCTCAGGCGATTTTTGCAATCTGAGAAATTTGATATTTTACATGAATCCGAAAACGGGGATGATTTGCTTTATTACCTAAGTCACTCCAGCCATAAGCCGGACTTAGTCTGTGTAGATTTGCATATGCCCGGAAAAAATGGAGTAGACGTGATTAAAGAGATTAATCATTCTTATCCTCACTTAAAAATTTTAGTCATCTCTGCTTCAGAAGATAAGGGGCTAATTCAGTCTTTGCTACATTTAAAAATCCATGGCTTTTTAAAGAAACCTTTTAATCGAAATGCAATAATTGATAAATTGGGACAGGTTCTCGGTCGTGCCGGCATGATTAATGCGACAGACGCAACAGCTAAGACAATTCGTCTTTCTGATCTTGTAATTCCGCCCCTTCCCATGGTAGCCATTAAGGTGATGAGTTTTGATACGGACAATCCAGCAGGCGGAAGTGAAGAACTAGAAAAAATAATTAGTCCCGATCAGGCAATCACAACAGACATCATGAAGATTGCAAATTCTGCTTATTATGGTAGGTCTGGTAAAATTCACACACTGCGAGATGCAATTACTCTTCTTGGAATGAAGACTGTTAAAAACTTAGTAATGCTAAAATCAAATAAGCAATTTACAAAAACTTTAGGTGGAGAAATTTACCAAAAGCAATTACACGAATTACCGGTATTAACCGCACTTATAGCATTTGACTTAACAAACCCGCTTGGATTAAAGCGAATTCGAGAAGAAGTATTCTTAGCCGGGTTATTACAAAAAATTGGTATCACGATTCTTGCATTAAATTTCCCTACAAGATATTCAGAACTCTTGGAATTAGCAAATACGGGTGTGCGTGATTTATTGCATGTAGAAAAAGAAAATTTCCAAATCGATCATATAGAAGCAGGTGTTAAAGTTTTTAAATTATGGAATATGCCTGCTTCCTTACAGCAATCCATCGCACACCAGAATTTCCAACCCAATGCAATGGATATGATGACTGATGTAGTAAAATTAACTCGGTTAGCTAATATTCTAGCTTCGCGAATGCTTGGCTTTGTAATACCTGAATATGATTTAAAAATTGAACCAGTCATTTACGAAGCTTATAGATTTCCCCAAGAGCTGAAAGAATCATTCGGAGAGGACTATTATGATATGATTAAAGATCATCCGTTCTTCGAAATGATGGCGTAGTCTTGCGACTAACAAGCAGCTTGTAGTAGTTAACAAGCGTCACCCCCACCAAGGAAAAGAGATTCTATTTTGTCATTTGTGATTCGAAAGAGTTCGTAGATTCCAGAATCGAATCCAATATGATGAAATAGAATTGCAGGAACTCCAGAATTATCTAAGTCAATAATTCCCATAAAATGAAAGCTGCCACCGTAATTGCCAACCTCTTCTGTTAGAGATTCAAACTTTGAATGAATGAGTTTAATTCCATTATTCTTTAAAACTTCTGCTACAAAAGATATATAGTGTTTTTCTGTATGCTCTTTCTTTATTGCATAACGTCCAACTAGATAAGATTTGCCTTTAGCCGCAGTCACTTGCACAACTCTTTTTTCTGAAATATTTTCTAGTTCTTTTGCAGAGACTTTGTTCTTTTTAAAAACCACGACCGCCTCTTTAAAAAGATTAGATGTAAGTTCAGCAGATACTTTTTCTGTAACCGCATAATCGGTCTTAGACTCAGGAATGCCAAGTGTACCAAGATAGAGCTTTTCATTAGAAGATGTAAATTCTTTAGAAGAAGAAGTTCCCTGAATTCCCTTAAACTCCTGACAGCCATACTTAGCAACTACTTCTGCTTTAAAGCTTCCTACCTTCTTTGCGTTTTGTGATACATCAAAAGTTTTTTTAGAAGAAACAGCATAATTTAAAAGATAATTGAAATCTCCCGAACCATCAAACCCATACCATTTTCCGGCAAACGAGGCTCCAAGAATTCGCAATGCTCCCTTTATAATATTATCAGCAGAATCACCTGTTCCTAAAACCCCAACGAGTTTTGCTTTTTGAATTTCGGCTAATGGAAAATAGCCAATAAATTCTTCAGAGGTAAATCCAATTATTCCGCTAGAAGTTTTCACCTTCTTCCAACCATAACTAGCAGGCTCGGTTTCCTCAATGATAGTTACTGCATCACCAGCATTTAGCCTTGCGAGCACTTTACCATCTACTGGTTTTTCTCGAACATTCAATACACCTGATTGAATAAGCACATAACGAGTGTTTGTCTTAGGAAAATCTTCAGCGAAGATTGTGAATGTAAGTATTATAAGTAAAAGAATTTTTTTCATACTAGAGAGATGCTTGGATAGAATTGTTTTGTCAATACTAATCTTTTAACTTCTAAACCTAATTCTCGACTAGCTCTTCAATCTTTTCAATCATCATTTTTCGAATAGGGATATCAGTGAATTCTTTCAAGAAATTCACTAGTTCTAAAGAAAGATTATGTAAGCGAAGAGTAATTTCTTTTTGAATAGAGTAGGTAAATAGCAATTCATTTATGCGCATAACCTCTGTTACTCCGCGATCTTGGAGCGCTAGAATCTTTGTGATTTCGATAATTTCTTTTTTATTTGCTTTTTCGCGCAGAACGATGAGCGGATAGGTATAGAGACCATTTATAAAATCTTTCATTTGAGTTTTACCGGAATTTTCTGAGCTTTGAAAATAATCAATATAGTCATCTTTAATTTGGAAGAGCATACCCATATTAACCCCAAAATTATGAAGTCTTTGTTTTCTATTTTCATCAACTTCGGCTAGAATTCCAGCGGTGATTCCAACTGCTCCAAATAGAGATGCTGTTTTTCCATAAATGATTTTATTGTATTCTTTCATGGTTATCTTTGCATTTTTTTCCCATTGCATTTGAATTAATTCACCAACCGATAGATCGCGGATAACGCTTGTATATGCGCTCATGAGCTGTGGATTATTTAGACTATTCAGGTGATCAATTCCACAGGCGAGTAGGTAATCTCCGGCAAGGATCGCTGTTTTATTTCCATATAATTTTCCAATGGTTGGTTTTCCTCTTCTAAGATCGGCACCGTCTATTACATCATCGTGCAATAGACTTGCAGCGTGAATGAGTTCTGCGATTGTCCCAACGTCTAACCACTGTTTGCCCTTGTAATCCAAAAGCTGGGTAAGAAAATAGTGGGTCATAGGACGAATTCTTTTGCCACCTGATTCGATTACTTTTTCTTTAATATCTTCCAGAATGGGAATATCTTCTTTTATGATTGAGTCTAGTTTATGATTGAATTGTTTAATTAATAGAGGTAGTTCTATCTTCAGTGGTTTTGCCAAATTTGTGTCGTCCTCGAAATGACACTATTTATCTATGATTATTTTTTCAACAATTCCATTATTTTTGTTTTATAGAATTGCTAAAATCAAATTAGAAACTGTAGGAAATTCTAAATTCGATTCCACTTGAGCGACGACCCTGATCTAAGTCAGGTCTGAATGCTTGTGAACTGATGTAAGGTGTTTGCATATGAATGGAAGCCTTTATACCTTTAGAGCTTGTGAAGGAATACACTTCATAGGAATGAAATAGATAAACAAGGCTTAATCCACCGATAGCATAATTCATATTTTTTAGATGCTTTTCATATTCTGCATTTGGATAAATATTGCTACCGATATATAAATTGTTATTCAATATAATAAAGTCAGTGTCATGCTTCAAAGCACTTTGTGCAGCGGTAAATTCTGAACCAATCCCGCCTGCAAATCCGAGAAATAAAAATCCAAGCAAAATTCCTTTGAATCGTTTACCTTCTTGGAATTGAAAGAGACCGGGAACTACGTATCTGAAAAAAGAAAGAGAAACTTTTTGCGAACCTTGCCAAGAAATTTCCTCCACATCCATTTCCTTTAAAACTAGACTTTCATTTTTAGTTTTTACAGAAATTGTACCAGTCGAAACTGTTTGAATTTCTCCTATTATTGTCTTTCCATTTGATTTTAGTGTAACAGTGAGACCTGGTCTGAGGATAAAAAAGAATCTTTCTTCTTTTTTATTTTTCCTCAAGCTAACTTTTTTTAAGTCTTTTAGTTGAAGCTCTTCTTTTTCTAAAAGACCACTTCCTTTTCCTAAGACCATTTTATTTTTATCGAGAAGATGAATAACGTCCCCACATGTTTGTGACCATTTACTCTGTAATTGATAGCAAACGGGAACACCGCTATAGCCTAATTCGAAACTAGTGATGTCAGATTTTGAAATGGTCTTTACTTCATTGAAGATTTGGAATTTAATTTTACGATCTTCTTCGCTAAGATAGCTACCTATGAGAACTTGCCCATTTTTAAGAACGACCATGTCGGCGAAAACTATGTTGGTTGTTAATAAAAGTAGTAGTATAAAAAGTCTCATGAATAAATCCTAAATTTAGGAAAAATAGAGATATAATTATTTCGCCAAAGAATTGCAAGAACTATATTGAAATTCATTGCATTTTGGAATATTCTCATCCTATTCTTAAATACGAACAAATTGAATGAATAATATTTTTAATTTTTCTTTAAAATCTACTTTACCTCTACGAATTTTATGGTTTCTATCCGAAAATAGCTACTGTATCTCTTATAAAAAACGAATATATTTTTGCAGTTTTTTGTAAAATAAAACTGTAGACCGTTTTTATAGCATTTGTATAATAAAAACTATTAAGATATTTGGAAAAAATGAATTGGAAAATACCTTTTTTACAGAAATAACTCCTTTTTAAGCAAAAAAACAATATTTTTATGGATCCAATACTGAATAAATTTAAAAACTCAAGGTCACTAAGATTACAAATAGGAATTCTGTATTCTTTTTTGGCACTTGTGAATATTTTATTCTTTTCTGTTATGATTTTTGAGAATCAAACAGAGCTGCTCGTAAAAAACTTCAAATACCAATCTGAAAATTTCGTAACTACGGTTATGACTGATTTGAATTCTAAGAAAATTTCAAAAGCTGATGACGCTAATCTCAAAGCGCTAAAAGAAAATCTTTTTTACCTAGAAATTTTTCAATTTAGGATATTTGATAACACAGGAGATGTTTGGTACAACGAAAAGGGAATTGTAACTGGTGAAACTGTCGAAGAAGACTTAATCAAAAAAGGAAAAGAAATTTCGGATACTACCTCTGTATTCTCATCCAAATATAAGCTAGATCTAAATAAAGAAGACTTCACTATTAAATTTTTGATTCCACTTGTTGCTGAGCCTGAGGATGCAGGACCTTTATTCTTAAGCACTCAACTTAGTATTAAGACAATGCAAGAGCGATTGACTAAACTCTATTACCAAATCGCTGTAGCATTTGTTTGGGGGCTAATCTCTCATATCCTATTCGGTATTTATATTTATAGAGTTATTTTTACACGGGTTAGCCTCTTAAAGGATGCCACGGATAAAATGGCAACGGGTGATCTAACATCGAGAGCCGTTTGGAAGTTTAATAGGGAAGATGAATTAGATGTTCTTGGTCAGGCTTTCAACGGAATGGCTGGCAAAATTGAAGAAACCATTCAAACTATAAGCACATTAAATGAAGAAATTAATAAAGAGTTAAAAATTGGTCGTGAAGTGCAAGAGATGTTCTTACCTTCTAATAAAAAATTAAAGGCACTTAAAGTTGCAACTTCTTACCGACCAATGCGCGAAGTAAGCGGGGATATTTATCACTTTTACAAATTTCCAGCCGGTAAAATGAACAAAAAAGAATACCAAGGCATTTTCTTCGCCGATGCTTCTGGTCATGGTGTCTCTGCCGCTCTCGTCACTACTGTTCTAATAATGAGCCTTGAGAATATCCTTGCAAAGTCTATTCATCCGGGCTATATCATACAAAAACTTGGTGATATCATTGGAAATCGTTTCCAATCCTCTTTCTTCGCTACTGCTGTATTTTTTCTAATTGCAGAAGATGGAGAAATTTTATGCAGTAATGCAGGGCATAACGCACCTATATGTTTTCGTCCATCTACTGGAGAAATTTTTTATTTTAAAAGCGTCGGTCCTCCACTCGGAATGGTTGACGAGTTTGATTATAAAGTAATAAAAATGCCAGCTAAGCCAGGAGATAAGCTCTTAATTTATTCAGACGGACTTGTAGAAAGTCCAGGCAAAGATGAAGAGCAATTTTCAGAAAAGCGAGTTCTTGATATTATTGAGGCTAATATGAATATTCCTAACAAGGATCTTCTTGAGCTTCTAGCGGAAGAGTTAGATAAATTTGCAGTCGATTATCGAGATGATGTTTCTATGATTCTCGTGGAGATACCGTGAATGCAAAGAAAAATACTCATTGTGTTATTTTTTCTTATACTGATTATTTTCGGTTTAGCCTCTCGTGCCATCATTGATGTAAAAATTCAAGAATTAAGATTCCAACTTACAAAAGAGCAACTTTTAAATTATGAATTGTCTTCGAAAGTTTTAAAAGACAAAATTCGACAGATGATGCTCACGAAAGATGATTATACGAATGAAATTAAAGTAAATATTTTAGAATCGAGCGTGATGAATGCGCAGCTTGGAGAGACTACTACTAAGTTATCCCCATTAGAAAAATTCGGATTGGGGATAGTAAATGTTGTCCGCGTCATTTCTACTAAAAGTCCACTTACTTTAGAAGAAGACCAAAATGATATGATGAAAATCCAGTTTGGTTTTTATATGGAGAGAACTCGTAAATTTGCGACTGCAGTTCGTAAATACGAGGAGATGGAGAAAAGTCTCAAGAATAAAGAGAGCGATGAATACGGGTTTATCATGTTACATAGCGGATTTTGTATTGCTATGATGGGTGATACAAAATCCGCTATCGAGAAGTTACGTAAAACAGAAGATATGTTTGTGGGCAGTCATTTTGCGGATAACGCGCGTATTCTTATTAATGTTCTTTTAGAAGGCGAGCGGAAGATTAATGATATTAATAGCGGAACAAAGACAGATTCTGAGAGGGCGAGCCTTTTATATGAAACAGGTCAATACAAAGAGACTCTTGCTCAATTGGAAAAAGTAGAAAATCGTACCAACGATCAGAACTATATGCATGCACGCAGTCTTGAGGAACTTGGACAAACAAGTAAAGCCATTGCTGAATATTTAAGTCTTGTCGAAAAAAAAGATGCAGACAAAGAAGTTGCAGTTAGGGCTAATCGTCGTTTACTTCTCATTGGAAGTATTTATGAAAAAAACGATGACCTCACTGATTATTCCAAATCAAATGCACAAAAGTTAGGCGATACAGATATTGTAAAGAAAGTCGATGAAGGCTCTGCATTAATTATGAAGTCTTTGATTGTAGAAAAGCTTACAAATGAAGATGCCAAGACAACGGCAGATCCAGAGACCATGAAAGAGATTGTTGAACTCAAAAAAGAGTTGGAGTCGATTAAGTTAAAGGACAAGGAAGAACGAAAAGAATCTACGGATACAGTTTCGAGAGAAGTAGCCGTTATCCGCAGTGAAGCCGTAAAACCACCGCCAGTAGAAGAAGAAAAATTTGATTCACCTGAGAGCCTTATCATGAAACTGAGCTTTAGTGATGGCAGAAGTATTCAAGGCAAAGTAATTGATTTTGAAGAGGATAAAATCAATGTTACTATTAATACTTTTTCATCAAAAGTGCCCACAACTCTTCTGAGTGAAATTATAATCAATCAAAATCTAAAATTAAAAAATCCACCTATCGTCATTCAGTTAAAGAACGGAAAAACTTTATATGGATATAAATTTAAACGTGATTCCGGAGATTCATTTATAGTAGGTGATCGTAAATCAGAAAAATCTATTGATGTTGGCGATATTCAAAAAATAACTATTAAATAATTTAGCGAATCTCAGCTTCTTTATTGTAAATAGTAAAAAAAGAATCAAGAGATGATAATTTCAAAACAGCCATAATATCATTGGTAGGGGATAGCAAGCCAAACTTATTGCCACTTGACTTCATTTTTTTTTGGATATTTGCGAGAAGGGCAATTCCAGATGAATCCATATGATTTACATTTGCCATATCTAATATCACAGATTCAACTTCTTCTTCATCGATGATTTGTGTGATTTCTTTTTTGACTTTGGATGCCGTATAGATATCCAAGCTTCCTACTAATTGAAAAATTTTACTTTTATTAAGGTTTCTAACTTTTAGTTCCAATTTCCCCTCCGAAAAAAACTATTTAATTATATGGAATTCTGACATTGAATGATGTGAAAGCGTCTTTAACTTCATAATAAAGACAATCTGGAGTTAAGCCAAGTTTTTTCATTAAAATAACAATCATACTTAAGCCTAAACCACCACCCTCTTTGTTCGCTGTTTCATCTGATAATAAATCTGAAACTTCGTTTGTCCTTCTTCCTCGATCAATCATAAAATTCACATTTTTAATTTCACCTGAATTCATTTCTCCATGATTCCTAACAGAAATTAAAAGACTTTTTTGCTCTATTTCTTGAAAGCTCAATTCAACTAAGAATTCCATGCCTTCCATTAGGAGATGAGAGTGAATATCTCCATTGGACATCGACTCTTTAAATTGTTCAATAGCTTTCTTATGATTCTTATCAATGTCTAATCCATTGTTTTTAAAAAAAATTCGCTTTTGTGTGGCTTTCACGCCATTTTGTAAGAATTCCTTTATAACAGTGTGAGCAAAGGCAAAGAAATGATTCATATTATTTTCTTGTAGGAGAATCTCAGTAACTCGGCGAACGTGTTCCATTTCAAGTGGAGACACTTGCTGAAATCGAAAGTTTATGGACTGTCCTGAATGAAACAATCGAACAAATTCCGTGGATTCAATATTGTGAGAATTCATAGGTGCTAAGACTTTTTAGTGGGAATTCTTTTTTTGTAAAGCAAAAATTTATTAATTCCTATAGAATTTGGGGATTTTCAGCAGTTTAATCAATTCTTTAAAACCGAATAAGAAACTACAAGCGCTGGAATTCGTTGCAGCTAAGGATATGACTAAGATGTATTGCTGGGTATATTCTTTATTTAGAATAAGTCTTAATTTTTTTGTAATACTTTTGTAACTAATTCTGGAAATAATGAATTAAATAAAACTTAAGATTCTTAATGACTCTAAAGTTTTGGTAAATTGAATTCCGGAGAAACAAATGAAATTTCTAATCCCTAAAACTGCTGTTAGAACATTGACTTTTACAGCTATACTGCTTACCTTACTCTATTTACTTACGCCAGACCTATTCTCTCAAACGGAAACGAAAACCCCAATCGCACCGACACAAACCGAAGCAAAAGACAGCAAAGATGCTCCGGTCAGCACAGAAAAGCCCGTAGAAGAAAAAGCCCCAGCTCCTGCAAAGAAAAGCCCCGGGCTCGTAGATTTATTTCTAGTCGGTGGTTGGACAATGTGGCCTCTCGCCCTTGCGTCTATCGTTGGTTTTGGTGTTGCGTTCGAGCGACTTTATTTTTTCTTTACTACCAAACTTGTATCAAAGGGATACAATCAAATTTTGGAAGATAAAATTGAAGAGAAAGGCTACGATGGGGCACTCGTTCATTTAAAAGAAAACGGAGATCAACGGATAACACAAATTCTCGCAGACGGAATAGATGTATCGAGCGGTGACCCTGACTTATTTGCAAAAGGTGTAGAGCGAGAAGCCGCCGAAGTAATCACTCTACTTGAGAGAGGATTAACAATCTTAGCCTCTGTGTCAACCATTGCACCTTTAATTGGATTCTTGGGAACGGTATCAGGTATGATTAACGCGTTTGATGCAATTGCAAATGCAGACCAAGTAAACGCAAAAGTAGTTGCCGGCGGTATTAAAGAAGCCCTAATCACAACTGCGGCAGGTTTAATTGTAGCAATTCCGACCATGTCGTTCTATCAATTTTTAACCGGTAAGATAAATGGGTTTGCAACAGAAGTAGAAGAAGGAGCAAATAAAATCTACAAAGAACTTTTACGTAAGAAAGGCGCGTTAGCCGCTAAATAAACCAATGGTTAAATTAAAGAAAAAAGTTGAACTGGAAGAAATTTCTGCGGCATCTATGTCGGATATCGCATTTCTTCTACTCGTATTCTTTATGGTGACGGCAGTATTTTTTGTAAAGGAAGGCTTAAATATTCATCTTCCTAGAAAAAATGTTCCGCCTACACAAGTCTTACGATCAAATGTATTTGAAATCAACGTAAATGGAGATACTGTTTCGTTACGTAATACATCAGTCGGGACAAAGTATTATAAGTCGCTAAAAGAATTTAGAGAAGAACTAAATAAATTAGAAATTCCAGAGTTGTCTCAAAAATTAGCAATCATCTCTACAAGTGGTGAAACAAAGTATGGTAATATGTTAGATGCATTATCCGCAATCCAGTTGAGAGGATTTACCCAGGTGAACGTAAGGAAAAAGAAATGATAAGAAGAAATAAAACAAATCCATCCATACCAGTTAGTTCAATGGCAGATATTGCTTTTTTACTTTTGGTATTTTTTATGGTAACGTCTGTATTAGACTCTGATCCAGATTTACCAATTGCTCTTCCTGATGTTCCTGGTGGTGAGCAGTTAAATAAAAAAGTATCGAATATTTATTTGAGTGCGGATAAGAATAGAACTGTATATTATAATTCGATGCGTGTTCCACTTCCTGAAGCAATCAATAATGTCCGCGCTAAACTCGCTACGACTCCTGATTTAAAAGTATTGATTCATGCCGATAAAGACCTTACTTATAATGAAGTAGATAATGTTTTTGATATGTTAAAAGAGTCAGGGGCACTCAGCATATCGCTTGTTACCCAGACTTCGGCTGGCGGCAGCGGAAAAGGAAACTAAAATGGCTCAGGCAACTTTAGAAAAAGCGAATAATCCTAATAATCCACAAGTAAAACAAAGAAGGTCAAAGCGAGCCATTGTTCATCGGTTTATCGACCGAAATCGCTTGAATGTAGGCTTAACAGTTTCTACCATTCTTCAATTGCTTGTGTTACTCTTCTGGTATACGCCCGATCTCAATTTTAACTCTTTAGATAAGTTTGTGGATGAAGTAGCATTTGTAGACTCCGTTTCGATAACAGAGAATGTTGCTGATACACCAACCGATGGAGATGTAGAGCTTGCAGATCAACTTAAAAAAGAAATCAAAGAAGATCCGCGAATTGCAGGGGCACAGGATTCTGTCCTATCTGGTGCTACCGCTCCAGTGGATTTAAGTCCAAGTATAAAGCCTGACTATACGGAAGAAGCGAGAGCTGCAGGAATTGAAGGAGCAATGACTTTAGAAATTGTTATAGCGGATACTGGGGATGTGCTCCAAGTTCGATCTGTAGGTAAAAAGTTTGGTTTTGGGCTCGAAGAAGAAGCAATTAAAGTTTATCGTTCAAAAAAGTTTTCTCCTTCTTTTTTAGAGGGAAAGGCAATAACTGTAAAGGTGCTTGTTCCGATTCGATATAAGTTGAATTAACTTTTGAATTTAGTTTTAAAAATTAAAAACCTCCTAAGCCAAAGCGGATAAGTGAGAGTTTCCCCGAAATCGAATCAGAATAAACCAGTAAGACCCTATTATTTACAGTATCAATAGCCGCGTCGAAATTGTACCCAGAGGCTTCTGGCTCTGCAATGCCTATATTACTTTGTCCGAAGGAAAGATCAGTTTCTTTGCAGCTTAAACCCGATTCATTACAATGGTGCAGATACGGTCTCTTAGAAAGGTTTCCATTATAGGTTATAATTAGAATTTTTTTATTTATGGAATCCCATAATAATTTGGGGTGATAACTCGGATAGAGAGAAGTGGATAATTGTGTATAGCTACATCCAGTCAAAGTTAGAGAACAAAAAATAAGTGCAGGCTTTCCTGCTCCTCCTCCCTGCGAACTATAATCAAAGGTAGAAATGATTAGTCGATTATTTACTCTATCTATTTCAACATCCGGGTTGTAGCCAAAGTTATTTATATCTACAAGTGTAGACATACTCGTAATAGCCGTTCCAATTAAATCGACGATAGTTCCCTGTGGATTAAAAACTTTCAGAGTTAAATTCTCATTTCCAGTTGCAACTTCTATTATTCTTGCGTTGATTGAATCATCTTTTACACCGCGAGTTCCAGTAATTCCTAGAGCCTGTGTGCTATGGGAGCCCAGGCTAAATTCTGGTCCGCAACTAGATAGATTACTATTACTACATTCTACGGCAACTGAGTTACTACTTCCATAAGAGACAAATAGTATATTACCCGCAGAAGATGGATAAGCAAATAGATTGATTGGACTTGGATTGGCAGGATTTGAAAATAATACATTACAAGTTGCGGTGTTCGCTGAGCAATCAATCGTGCCTGTTAAACCTCTATCAATCTTAATTCCTCTTGCACGGTTTAGATCTGCATCAATCGACGCAAAATATAAGTTTTGTGTTGTGGAATCATAGACTGCATTTGGTCTTAGCCCCGAGTTCGTAGGAAGAGAATTTGTTTTACTTGGATAGGATGCACAGGATGTACCATAGAGACTATCGCATTTATAAATGAGTGGTCGTCCAAACCTTGAGCCCATTACTGCTGTAGATGAGTTTCTGGTAACCACAAAGATTCTATTTCCGTTTAAGTCTAAAGCGATAGATGGTTGTTTGCCGGAGTTAGTTCCTAAGCCAGTAGATAAATCTATTACCGCATAATCATTATCAGTCACAGAGAAGGTAAACTCTGTAGTATCACCCTCCGAGCTAGAAATGATTTTATAGGATCTAGTATCATTGTAAATATCATTTACTGTAATAGAGATCGTTTGCTCTACAGAGAAATTATCGGGCGTATAGGATAAAGACGAGGGGCTAATCGTTATATAACTTGTGGCATTGGAAGAAAATGAGACAGTCGTATTGACCTGCGGTTTTTTTCGTAATTTTACTTTTAGATTTGTTGTCACTTCTTCTGTTATAGAAGTTGAACCATTAAAATCAACTTTACGATTGAATTGATAATTGGCAGTAATCAAAACTCTCGAGGAGGAAATTCCAGAGCCAGAAAAACTAATCCCAGTTTGAAACGGTGAAACTTTATCGGATGATTTAAGCCTTATTTTTACTGTCTGATCTGTAGTTGCATTTTCTGATGTAAACGTTAAATCAAAAGTTTCCTCTTCATTGATAGCTAAAAAATTTGTTTCGGACGCAATTTTTACCGTAACTGCCCCGGATAACGATTGATTAATCTTAACTTGAAAAGAAATAACTTGATCCTCATCTATTGAGTTCGGTAAGCCAGTTACAGTCACGCTCGGGGATTGTCTATTTTTTATACCAATTAAAATTCCACCTGCGCCTTCGGCTGGATGATTCAACTCGGTTTTTTTGCAATGCAGGATGATTATAAATAATAGCAAAAAATAAATGGATTGTTTAAAAATTTTATTAGTCATAGTCTGTTATCTTCCTTTTAAAAATATAAAATGGAACGGCAGAATTTCCAAGTGAGGATACTCCCGTTACAGGTCTTGGGATAGAATCAGTATTATCCCCCAATACATAATAGGCACCTGTTCCAAAGCAACGAATTTCATCTGTATCAAGAACGAAGCATCCATGCGTATACCCAGCACTTGCGTCTACTATCTTGTTAGCCGGTAGAAAACTAATTGGACTTGCGATTGCGATAGAGGCTGAACCCTGTGGTGAGCCAGGTGAGGGAATTCCGCTCGCGGCTCCACCCAGACCGAGTTGCCCTGCCAGGGTTCCCACCCCAACATCTATACTTTCCAGATTCTGTTACGATACAGGTATGTAATCCTGCTGTTTTTAAACCTATAATCCTTTCCCCTGTATTGAGTCCAGGTAAATAGAATGGGTCTACTTGAGTGGATAATGACTCGTATCCGAGAGTGCCTGTTATGCCCGAACCCCAACATTTAAAATTTCCACTGAGTAAGATAGCGCAAGTTTGTAATAGTCCTACACTTAGGGTTAATACCGGTTCACCTACTCGAATATCTTCAGCAGAATCCATTGTAGTAACTGAATTAAAATTTCCAGTTCCTAATTGTCCTCCAATATTTCCTCCCCAGCAACGAAGTTTCCCTGATGGTAATAGGACGCAATTGTGAAAGGCGGAGGAGTAAATCCGTGTATACCTTGTATCAAAGGAAAAAGTATAATCGGAAAGCATTTGATTATTTCCCCTGTCTAAAATTTCTTTCTTAATAACTACGGTATAGTTGGCTGCATTGATCCAGCCGGAAGGAGAAGTAATAGTAAGGACTGATCCGACGAGACTTAATTTGGGAGATATTGTAGTCCCATTTTCTTGCACTAAAATATTACTAGAAGTAATAGAGTAAGGATCTATGTCTTCACTAAAAGTAACAGTTATACTCGAATCAATACTATAACCAACAAAAGCATTAGCAGGCGTAGTGCTTGTTACGACTGGTGCAAGCAAGTCGGGAGTAGCCTCTGTTGTAAAACTAAACTGATAACTTTCACTTTTATTTCCAGCGCTATCTGAAATTCCTGCTGTCAACTTAACTTTGTATTTAGTATTGTAATTTAATTTAGGATTTGGGATAAACTCGATTAGCTCCTTATCTCAACTAATCGTTCCGGTAACTGTATTTCCAGAAGAATCTGTTATTTGTAAGGCATTTTCCTTTTCTATCACTCTCTCCGTAAATGTAATCCAAATAGGTTGATTTACCCTTACCCCCACAGAATCGGAAGCAGGACTCGTGCTATAAACTTTAGGTGGAGTTGTATCAATAGGTCCACTTGGATTCTGTCTTAAAAATGGAATGGCTAATATTGATTTGTCAGAACTTTTCTGAATCTTAAACGGATTTAGAAAAAGGATTCCGCAGTTGGAGAAGGAATAATAGTAATGCGCATGATTCGGCGAAACTCAATAGCGTTAGCGTTGCTTCTTTGGGGCGCAACATAATGCTCACCGAACGAATTTTTTTGTATACGAATACCAGTCCGGTTCCGGTGGGTGAGCGGAGTCGAACCCGGCGTGTAGAGGATAATGAAAATTTACCGCACATAAAGATAGCCAAAGGATTTAATATTTACATCACCATTTTCTCCTGCGCAAACAGAGAAATTACCAACGGTAGGAAGGTTGGCTTTAGGGATAAATGTAGAGCACCAAGCATAATCTAAAGTTGCCATACCTATCCCTAAGTAGCTATCAGGTGAAGCGCAGTCATATCTATATTAAATCCCTCACGACTACAATTTGTTTGTAAACTACTATTTGGCAAAAGACTTTTCCATGTATTTCTAGCTATACTAGTTGAAATATAGCCTCCTTGAAAAAGTTGTAACAAGGATGACTTCGCTATAAAAAAAGTTTGATCTCTAATTGTTCCACTTGTATTCATTCGAAGTAAAATTTCTGTAAAGGGAACCGTATTAAATGATTGACTTTTATATTCACTAAAACTTGTGTCGGGTATTCCTGTGCCATAAGTATTATTAGTTGTCCAATAGTTTGCGCCATAAACAAAAGTAGGCTGATTACCATCAGCCTTTAAGGCTAACGTCCATCCACCTCCACTTGTTGTCATATCGCAGTAAGCCATGAATTGATTGCTTGTGCTTCCTCCATCCGGATCAATATAATAGGCTGTATTTCCCATCGAAAGCCCTGAATTTAAAATATCTTTACAATTTAATTTCAGAAGAACATTTACGCTACCTACTAATGTAACCGATCCCCTTGTGTTTGAAACGAATAAAGCTTGTGCTCCTCCAGCGACAAAGGGAATAACAACCGTTAAACTCGTTCCGCTACCACTACTTACCGTCGCAGTGACTCCACCTATTGTCACAGCATTCGAAGTTGCCGGAGAAAGAAAACCAGTTCCCGTAATCGTAATCGAATTTCCCCAATACCCTGAGCCACCTGCGGTTAATATTGGGTATGCGTCAAAAGAGTTAATCGTTCTAGTCGCAGTCGTATTCGCTGTGGATGATGCAGAAAGAGTAACAGATTCATTTGCATTATTGGTATCTTCCAGACCATAGATAGTTACATTGATGCCGGTGCTCCAATTGGATGAATCGAGTGAGATTGTAGTTGATCCAACATATCCGGGACTCCCAAAAGAAATTCTCTGGTCTGAGGGGAAACTAAGTGTTACACTCACCGTCGATGGGTTCGGGTTAAAGAGAAGTTTTACATTTACAGTGGAACTGGAACCTTCTGTGACTGAGGTTGCACCTGATAAAAGTATTTGTTGTACATCGTTGTCTATGGATGTGAGATTATAGTTGTTATTTGCAACTCCGGCAGAGCTAGTCGTAAGAGTGATGTTTTCTGAAATTGTATTTGCGTCCTCGATTCCATAATAGCTTACGTTGATCCCCGTGTTCCAGTTTAATGCTGTTAGAGTAATGCTAGTAGATGCGGTAAAAAATCCAGACGAGAACGATATACCCGTATTAGCCGGAAGTGTGAGAGTTACAGTGCTACTCGCAGGAGGTTCAAATGCAAATTGAACATTGAGAGTGGAAGAACTTGTTCCTTCGATCACATTGCTATCTCCTGAAACCACAATCAATTGCGTATCATCTTCTGGCTTACTGATTGGAGTAGATGCGGTAATAAGTAGCGCGGAGCTCGCGGAAATATTTATGGATTCTACAACGAGGTTTACATCGTTTAAGGTTGTAACTGTTACATTCTGTGGAGTATTCCAATTCGTCGAATCAAAAGTTAAACTAGCAGGAGCTACCGTCATATGTGAAGTATCCGCTGATGCAATAGCCACATTTGTAATGCTGACCGGATTACCCGTTAGCAAATGTTACAGTTGCTGGAGATACCGTTACTGAGTTCGTATCCGAAGATGCTATTTGCACAGTTCTGGAAGTGGATGGGTCTCCACTTAATTGTATTTGAACGGTTTGGGATGTTCCTTCATTTATATTGATTGGCGAAACCAACGAAAATAAAGTTTGAATATCGTTATCGTAAGTTGTTACAGGAAAGGTAACTCCTGGTAATCCGCTTGCACTTACAGAAATATTCGTAGACTCGGAAGTTGAATCTTTATCTTCAATAGCGGATAACGTAATATTTTGGAACGAATTATAATTATCAGGAGTAAAACTAATACTAGAAGGAGAAATAGTTAAAGCGCTATTATCCGATGATGTAAAACTTACACTTACATTAGAACTTGGCTTTACATTTAGCTTGACTTGAAAGGTTTTAGATTGTCCTTCATTGAGTGATTGTGGATAATTATAGGCAATGATTCGCTGGTTATCGTTAGAGACGGAAATTTCTGCGGTATCCCCTTCGTTTAAAGAGTTAAAGTTTTTTACAACCTGAATATTTGTATTTGTATTCCCTCCTTTTCCTATAAAAATGAAAGCTAAGAGATTCTTGATTGAAAAAATGCCTGCACTTTTCGATTTAATAAAGAATAGACCACAGTTTGCGGAGAACAAAAAAAATATGATAAATAATAATGCCCTCGTTATTGTTTTCCTAATCTACTCTTCCTGGAATGTAATTTTAAAAAACGTAAAAAAAATTGGTGGGTCTATACCTCCTAACGTGCGGACATGTTTTTTGGTTGTCAACAATTTTTTATTCGAATGATTTTTTCTTACTATTTCAAAAAATCAGTATATGTACCGTATAGATTATGTTTAAAAAAGTAGTCTGCTAATGATACTAACTATTTTTAAACAAATCATTTTCCATTAGCCGCTGTTTTA
The DNA here is from genome assembly GCA_025360185.1 of Leptospiraceae bacterium. GTDB lineage: Bacteria > Spirochaetota > Leptospiria > Leptospirales > Leptospiraceae > UBA2033. Next base: position 21,784 of record JANYCR010000505.1, read on the forward strand.
ATAGATAGAAAAATACATAGAGTTGGTCGGGAAATCCACCGAGTTGGCAAATTTCCATCAAGTTGTCGAGAGACTTTATGATACTGTCCTTGAATCTAGGATTTTTCTTATCATGAAATTGAACGAGGTAAGTTCCAAGTGCCTTAAAAGAGCGTTGTAGTGCCTGGGTGAGATAGAATTCGCGGAAGCGTTTGCTCTTATGCGTAGATTGTTCTTTGAAGAAATTGTATAATTCTTCTCGTTTTGCTAGAGCTAGCGGACGATAGGCGTCATAGACTAGGCTTGCAAGATCATATTGCGGTGTGCCCATCATAATGTCTTGAAAATCAATAATTGTTTGTGAGCCGGATTCGTTTAACAATATATTACGCGCATGGTAATCTCTATGACAAATTACTTTTTCTTCGAAGCCTGCGAGAAATCCAGCGGCTTCTTGTAAAAATGCACGCATTTCACCGGTGACTAAAAGATCAATCTTGTAAGTATCATTGAATCGGCTGTATCCAGAGCAAGTATGCTCTATTTCAAACATAAGCTTTTCATAATGAAAAGATTTTTCTGCAATGATCGGAATTGGTTTAAGCGTTTGTAACTTTAAAATATACGAAAGAGATTTTTTTAATTCTAGCACATACTCATTATCATCCGCAATTGAAGTAAGATCTTTATTGCCTGCATCGTTCATTAAAATTGCATGTAATTCAATATCGTATCGAATTACTTCCGGCACAGGAATTTCGTTTTGGATTAAAAAATTTCTCACTTCCAAAAAAGGATAAGGCAGGGAGGTAAAGTTTTCATCAATGCATAAAACTAATTCGGAACTTTCATAGTGAACGCGGTAATAATTTCGCACAGAAGCTTCTTTTGCTACAAGGGTAATTTTTTGAAATTTCTCTCCTTGATAAGAAAGAAATTGATTCATTGCATTTGAGTTTTGGTCTGTCATGATAAATTAAAGTAAGGTGGTGAAGTCATGTAAAACTGGATAATTGTGTGCAGGCTGACGATGATTACCCGGTCGGCTCATTAAAAATACGGAAGAGCCTGCAAGTGTGCAAGCATCTGCTTCTTCCTTAATATCTGTAAAAAATAAAATCCGGTTCGGGTTACTCCCGAGCTTACGTGCAATCTCTAAATAACTTTCAGATTCTCTTTTTCCACCAACGTTTGTATCAAAGTAAGAGGAAATATATTTACCAATGTCCCCAAAATTTGAATGCTTAAAAATGTATTTTTGCGCTTCTACGCTTCCGGAGGAGTAAATTGCAATGCGAATTTTGCGCTCTTCTAATCTCGAAAAAAAATCAGGGACATCTGCGAAGATTATACTCTGTAGTTCTCCCTTCTCATAGCCTATCTTCCAAATACTTCCCTGGATTTCTTTTAGAGGCTTACTCTTTCTGTCCACTCGAATTAAATATTGTAAATACGATACAAGAACTTGTAGATTTACTATATGATCAGATCCTAATATAGGAGCGGAAAAAAAACCTTCTGCTATATCCTGTCGATTTTCTGTAATTAATTCCTTTATGATCTTAGGATCAAGTTTACCATTAAATATAAAATCTGAAATCTTATCCTTTGAATAGGGAAATAATATTTCGTGAACAAAACTAATGGGCGTTGTAGTTCCTTCAATATCAAACAAACAAACAGAATATTCTTCTAGCTTCATCAATTTGCCTTTATCCTCTGAGCATCATGTAGTAAAGATTCTCTTATATTCAATTCATCTTTTTTAAAATAAAATATAACTGGCAACCAAAATAATGCACAGGGAATCCAAAATAAAATGGATATGGAAAGAGCAGTAGTTCTTTCTGGAACTAAGGTTAATATAATTGCACTTAAGGCAGGTCCAAGTCCTTTTCCTAAATCATCCGTTAAATTATACAATGCAAAAGCGGCGCTTCTATTTTTAGGAGAATTTGCGCTGATTAAAATAGATCTTACATTTGAAAGAGGAAATGTTATAATCATTCCTGTTAAAATATTCAGTAAAATAAAAAAAGGAGATTTTACAATAGGTCCTGCATGAAGTAAATAGAGGCAGGGAAATACACCGATGAAAATAGAAGTCATTACAAAAATCGGTTGATAAGTGCGGTTAATGTTAAATAACCTCTGTCCAATGACTCCACCTAAAAATGTCCCAAGAAAAATTCCTACTGCGGCAAATGTGAGTAATCCGGAGGCTTCTGCTTTTCCTAAGGAGTAAGCCGTTTCGTAATAGTCAACCAGGAAAACAAAAAAAACTCCCCAGGGCACGCAGCCGGGAATTCCTTGCAAGAAAACTCCTAGATTTGTTTTACTTTTTAGAATTATTTTGACATCATCCCAAGAAAGTCGGTTATTCAAATCATCTACGTTGATATCTTGGAATTCTTCTTCCATTACACCACGCTTTGGCTCGGAGCAAAACAGCCAATAGATAAATGCGAAAAAGAAAGAAGGAACAGACATGACGATAAAGCTAGTTCTCCAACCGTTCACCGAATCTGCTTGTCCTAAGAGTCCACCGACTAATTGCCCTATGCCTACACCAAGTCCCATAGCGAGCGACACATAGGCAGTAGCCGTCACTCTAGACTTAGAAGAAAAATAATCCCCAACGATTGAAAATAAAATAGGGAATACGCCACCGAGTCCAAATCCACAGAGAACGCGGTAAATAAAAAATTCTATATAAGATGTAGAAAAGCCTGTGAGCAAACAAGGAATTTCCCCCATTAGGACAGAAAATATAAGTAGATTTTTGCGAGAGAATTTTTGAGAAAAATATCCCATCGAAATAGAAACACATCCACCTAAGATAAAAAAGAAAATCGGAATGAGACCACCCATATACCAATCAATTTCTTTTTGGTCAGTAATGCCAAAAGAAGAAGCAATATTTTTTAGATTCGGAGCAATTAAATTTTGATCCCCAAATAGAAAAAAAGTCATCCCGATAATCATCCAGAATGCAAGTATGACTCTACCGCCCTGCGAGGAGAGTTCACCGAGTCCTAAATAATATAGAAAGGACTTTTGGCTTTTTGAGGAAAACATCGTTATTCCTCTGTTTTCGTTTTCTTCTTTTTATTTTTGGATTTCGTTTTGTTTATTTCTTTTATAGGTAAATCCTCTTCTTCCTCATCGGTTGATTTTTCAGAATCAATTTTCTCAGCAGGATTTTTTTTATCACCCTGCTCGGAGCTTTCGTCTTCGGGAAAATAATATGCTTCGGCGAGTTCGATTAGCTTTGTTCTCATTTCGGGACTTTTTTCTTTATCTGCAATTAGAAATATATTCTCTGCACGGGCTTCTCTTGTTTTCTTTTTAGAAATTATTTTTTCCGGACCGCCTAAGTCTTTATAAAAGAGGCTATCTATGATTAGCTTTTTAGTTTCAGGATTTGCTGGTTCAAATTCTAAAGCTTTTACTAACGTCTTTACTGCATTTTTTTTGAAGCGATTGATGACTGTCTTCGGATCTTCTAGATTTGATTTTTTAAAAAACTCCGGTGACATTAAGGCTAATGCTTTTGGGTTTTTCATTTTGATTGCTTCTTTGACACTATACCCGTATTGTTTAATTAGAGCAGATAACGCATCATTTGCCTCTGTATCGTCGAATTCATCTACAGAATAAATGGCTATTCTTAATTTGTCCAGGTATTGCTTAAGTTGTTTGTCCTGTGCCATGAAATCGGGAACTGTTACACCTTCTAGGTCACGGAAAATGTCCGAATAAAGAAGTTCTTTATAAATTCTTTTTCTAACCTCTACATCCGGGTTTTTAAAGGCACCTACAAGAGCATTCACTCCATCAATTTCCATACGGGTAATCAGTGTTTTCCCATCCGCATCTTTTTTGTTTCCGGCTTCTAAATCTTCTAGTTTTATATTTTTAAAAAATTCTATGTCAGCTTTTTTTATTGCTTTTCGAATTCCCCGATCATCAGCTGTCTTAGCAAGAGCTATAGAAGAAATTGAAAGTAGAACTGTAATAAAAAAAATACTCTTGGAAAATTGTCTCATGAAAAACTCCCGTAAGTGAAAAATTGAATATAGATTTAATGAATCCAAATTCAGCTTTAAACATCAAGTTTAATTTTCAATAATTTCTTGCCAAATTTGAGGAAGAATTTCCCCGGAAGGCTTTGTAAAATGCATATCCATATCCTTGGAAAGGGTCGAGGAATCGGGATTAATTTCAATAGAATAAGCACCGCGAAAAATTGCCGATCTCGCATGAAGGTTGTCTACATTTTGCGTGACGAGTAGAAATTCTGGAAAATAAGATTCCATCTTTGCAACTACTTCATGACCGGGGTTCGGTTTTGCATCCAGACAAACTTGCATTCGCATTGCATACCATTCCCAGATTAATTTTGGATCATGGGCAAATACTTCCGGTGTTGCCAAATCTTCTGCCCTATAATTTTTCCAATACCCGCCGGCACCGCGAAATGTTGGTTAATCATGAGTTATTCCCAGGGATTAATCGTTTCGACTTTGCTTCTTTTAAAATCTTTTGCGTTGCGGGTAACAATGATTAGATGGTGAACTAGTCCTGTGTAAGCAATGAGTGCATCAACAGAGGGCAATGATTTTCCGTTTTTTTCTAACTCACCCTGGACTTGTCCCCATTTGAGAGAAATATCTGTGTCAATGGGAAGAATTCGATCATCGAATCTTTTTTGTAATTGAATGAGCCAGCGTCCAAGTTCTTCTTTCTTTTTGGAGTTTGGTAATTTAGAAATTCCTTTTTTGATTTCGCCTATCGTTAAAACACTTAAAAATAGAGAATATTCGTCTTTATCCGCAAGCCAATCTACAACGCCTTGGTTTGGATTTTTTCGAATGAGCTCAGAAATAAAACAAGTATCCAATAAATACTTCATAGAGTAATATTTCTATCGAAGTCTTTTTTGCGCTCTATATCTAAATCAATTCTGGGTGCTTGGTTAAAGAAGGATAACAAATCATCTTTGGGTTTTTTGAGTCGATTGAATTCGTCGATGGAAATAACTACAACTGATTTAACGCCTCGCTTTGTAACAAACTGAGGTCCCTTAGAAATCGCAAACTCTACTAATTCGCTAAATTTGCTTTTTGCATCCTGTAATTGCCATGCCTGTGCGATACTCATTGGTGGAGCCTCCTATCTAGTCAGTCTAGTCAGTTATAATGCTTAAGGCTTTTTCTGTCAAGGAGAAAAGGAGTGGAGTTTGAGGAAAAAACTCAGCGACTTGCATTTACGCAAGCCCTGAATATTAAAATGTTTTTTAAAGTTTATTTCAATTATGCTTTCGCGATTTCATTGAAACTGTTTTGCACAACTGCCATACCGATTGGACCAAGCAGCATGAGTAAAAGAAGAGAAATCGCAGCAGTTGATTTTCCGTTTGTTACTTTTTCTACTCCAACACAATACAACCAAATCCAATAGAGATTAGCAAAGGGAACAATCATTAACCATGCTGTCGGGATTGTTGCCCCTAAAGATACCATCTCATCTTTTGTCTTAACGTGCCATACGATTGCGTAAATTCCGCAAGTGATAATTGAGTAAATGAAAACCATAATTGGGCTTCTGTTTAACATAAAAATTTTCCTCCTAAAATTAATTCTAATGGGATATTAATTATTTATTGAATTAAGTCAATGGTTTTTTATTTGCAAATTCTTATACATCTTAAGAAATCAATTTGAGATGTTAAAAAATTTGCAAATTCTAGCGATGTTACTTCTTCCGGTTTATTTCATTTTACCAGTAGGGGATTCGCATTTTACGATTTGTCCTTTTTTTCACCTAACAGGTATTCCCTGTCCGGGTTGTGGGATGGGGCGAGCTTTGGTTTATATCTTTCATTTACATTTTATAGAAGCGTTATACTACAACCCGTTTGGATTTGTTGTTGCGGCTGTTCAGTGTTATATGATTGCTAGCTTTTTTTTCCCATACTTAATAGAGCTTACGAAAGAGCAGAAAAGATTGGTTACGTTCATCCAATATACATTCGCTTTTTTCTTTATTTTATATGGACTTATAAGAATTTATTCTTTTATGACTGGAAATTCTTTTCTATCTCAATACTTCTATGACTTTACTAAAACATTTTCTATTGTTCGCTGGATTTTACATGGGGCATAATGATATTACATCACTCACCTTACGCAAGGTGAGTGCCAGCGTTCCCAGCACTGAGGGTGGGTTTGCTGCCGCAGGCTATTGATTCATTAGATTTATCTAATATTCTTGATTTCATAAAAAAATCCATCGTTTTATTCTCTTGCGTAAGGTGAG
>JANYCR010000508.1 GCA_025360185.1 Leptospiraceae bacterium
GGGAAATTGCTTTCGTTGCCATTAGCCACTATTCCTCCAAAGGGAGGATTTGCTTCAATCACATCCACTCTGTCTTTTTCTGTGTATGCACTAAGTGGTTTATCTAATGAATCTCTAAAAATAATATTTGGAACTTCAATATCATGCAAAATAAGATTTGTTGTGGCTAATAGATACGGTAGTGGTTTATATTCCCAACCCGCTACATTTTGTTCTATGCTTTTTCTTTCTTTTAAATTCTTTGCCTGTTTCTTTTTATGCTCTATTACTGATGTTATAAATCCACCAGTACCGCAAGAAGGGTCTAACATCTTTTCGCCTAACTGTGGGTCTAGAATATCAGTTATAAATTGTGTGAGTGCTCTCGGTGTATAAAACTCTCCGCTCTTTCCAGCGCTTTGTAATTCTTTTAAAATTGTTTCGTATAATTCTCCAAAAGTATGACGGTCTTTTGCGATGTTGAAATTAATTTCGTTTAGTTTGTTTAGCACCTTACGGATGTTAGTCCCGCTTTTCATGTAATTGTTATTGCCGTCGAAAACTTCTTTCACGATAACAGCACGACGATTTCCTGTGCTAATATCTATTTTACGTAATGCAGGAAATAATTTTCTATCGACAAATTCTAGTAAATCGTCGCCCGTCATTCCTTCGTCATCACCAGCCCAATTTCCTTTTTTCTTCTCCCAATGGTATTTGTCTGGAATGGGAGACTTGTATTTGTCGTCTAACGCTTCTAATTCTTTGTCTTTATCGGAAAATATTTTTAGAAAGAGCATCCAACCTAATTGTTCCACACGTTGTGCGTCTCCGTTTAGACCTGAGTCTTGCCACATAATGTCACGAATGGATTTTAATACACCTGAAATATTACTCATGCTTTTACTCTATGCTGATTTGTATAATTCAAATTCTAATTCCTTTACTGCTTCTAAGTATTTAACTTTACTACCAAATTCATTTATGATTTCTAAGGGAGATCCAAAATCAGAAAGAGGTTGTAGTCGCAAAACTTCCATACTTTCAATATTTGAAATTCCTTCTTCTGCATATTTATCTAGCAAGGATTCTAAAACTTTTCTAGCCGTCTCTCCATATTTCGTGAAATGATTTCTCTTTTTTACATTATTTGCTCTTTCTCTTCGGGTTAATGGTGGTTGGTCGTAAGCAAGATGACAGATTAAATCAAATAAATCCAATTGGGAATCTACTGCGTCAAAAAGTGCATGAATCAAAATTCCATGGTCTTGTAACTCAGCAATAATTGCTTCTTTCTTTTCTGCTTGGCTCCATTTTTTTATGAAATTATCCAGAGACTTAAATTTTCCTTTAATGATTCCTCTCGTGTGTTCTTTTAAACTAGTTGTAATTGGTTTTCCGTTTTGATCAAAATACAATTCTCTACTTACCAGAATAGAAACATCAACTCCATTTACGAAAATTTTTTCTCTCTTAGCGGGTAATTCACTATTGCCTCCATCTGGTGTGCGAATAGTTGGTGGTTCTATAATTTTAATTTCTTCTCCCGTTTCTTCATCAATGATTGGAGTCTCCTCTTCTTCATTGTCAATGTTTCCCAAATCCGTATCTTCATTTCCTTCTTTAATTCGAATAGGGTCGCCGTCAAATTCTTTGTCTGCAAATAAGTCTGTTGCATTTCTAAAGTCAAGAACGGTAAAGAACAATTTGCCGTAGTCTTCATTTATTCTTGTCCCACGTCCAATGATTTGTTTGAACTTGGTCATTGAATTTATATTTGCATCTAGGACTATTACTTTACAGGTTTGTGCATCAACGCCTGTCGTCATAAGCTCGGAGGTTGTTACGACAACAGGGTATTTTTCTTCTGGATTAATAAAGTTGTCTAACTCACGTTTGCCTTCGTCATTATCACCTGTAATTTGCATTGTATACTTATAATTTGCCGCAACTAAATCTCCATTTTCTTTTGCTATCGCATATCTCATTCGTTCGGCATGGTTAATGTCCTGACAGAAAATAATAGTTTTGGCAAATCGGTCGTAACCTTTCAGAAATTCAGTAACTTTCTTGGCAACGATTTGTGTCCTTTCATCAATAACAAGGTTACGGTCAAAATCTTTTCGATTATAAATCCTATCTTCTACTTCAATTCCTTCTTTATCTTTTTTGCCTTTCTCCGGTCGCCAACCTTCCGCATCAACACTGAGCGTTACTCTAACAACTTTATAAGGAGCAAGAAATCCGTCATTGATACCTTGCTTCAAAGAATACATGTAAAGCGGCTCACCGAAATATTCTATGTTACTTGTCTCTTTTGTTTCTTTCGGAGTAGCAGTAAGACCAATATGGGTTGCTTTCTTAAAGTAAGTTAAAATTTCTCTCCATGCACTATCATCTTTCGCACTTCCTCGATGACACTCATCTACTACAATTAAATCAAAAAACTCAGGCGTAAATTGTTTATAAATATTTGCTTCTTCATCAGAACCGGATAAACCTTGGTACAAAGCTAAATAAATTTCATAACTTTTATCTACTTGTCTATGTTTCACAACGGTCATCTTATCTTTAAAATATTTGAAATCACCTTTTCGAGTTTGGTCAATCAAAGAGTTTCTATCGGCTAAGAACAAAATCCGCTTCTTCGTTCCACTTTTCCAAAGTCGATGTATGATTTGAAATGCTGTGTATGTTTTTCCGGTACCAGTTGCCATTACTAAAAGAATTCGATTTTGTTTATTTGCAATTGCTTCCACTGTTCGGTTAATAGCGATTTGCTGGTAATATCTAGGTTTGCGGTCTGAACCATCGAAGAAATAATCATGCGATGAGATTCTTTCTGCTTCAGGAGTTACTATTCCTTTGTATTTTTTATATTTTTCCCAAAGCTCTTCTGGAGTCGGAAAAGTATCTAATCCAATTTCAGTTTCAATATTTTCATTTTCTGCTGTTCTATCATGAAAAACAAAACCATCACCGTTGCTACTAAAGACGCAAGGTATATCAAGAATTTTTGCATATTCGAGAGCTTGCTGAATTCCTGCTCTTACTGAATGATTATTGTCTTTTGCTTCAATGATAGCGATAGGAATATTTGGTTTGTAATACAAAATGTAATCGGCTCGTTTTCTTTCTCCACGAGCAGTTAGTTTACCACGCACATAAATTTTTCCGTCAGTAAATGATACTTCTTCTAAAAAATGGGTCAATCTATTCCAGCCTGATTTTTCAATTGCTGGTGTTATAAACTTGGTGCAAATATCTCGTTCTGATAGGCTTTTCTTATTCATAACTTTCTTAGAGTGTATAATTTATTATCGGAATAAGCATATAAAAATAAGGACGACACCGATAAAAAATAAGAATAGCTCGAACTAAATCATTAAACACTATCTTATCTTTTTATCGGCGTTCACACGTTCGACAGGCTCGGTACGAGTCGGAGGTAATCCTAGAAGGTTTTATTTTCTAGATTTGTCGCTTAATGTTCCAAAGAAAGTCACAATTGATTTTATTTCTTCATCGGTTAACTCTTTATTTAATTGATGATAGCCCATTTTCTTAACTGCATCTTCAATAGTTGCAATACTTCCATCATGGAAGTAGGGAGCGGTTAACAGTATATTACGCAGAGATGGGACTTTAAAGAAAAACTTTTCTGCTTCATTTTTGGTAACATTAAATCTTCCTAAATCTTCCGTCTTATACGCATTACGCTCTCCGAGTTTGCGATAACTAGTTCCACCGAGTGTTGCTCCATAGTGGCAACCGACACAACCAACTTCTATAAAAGTAGCCAAGCCTTTTTCTTCTGCTGGAGTGATTGCTTTCATGTCACCCTTTAACCAATCATCAAACCGGTCGGATGTTTTGAGCGTGCGCTCGAATGCTGCAATTGCTTTTGCTAAATTATCATAAGTAAGTTTTTCTTTTTGATCCGGAAATGCCTTAGCGAATAATGTCGGGTATTCGGTCTTAGAAAGTTTTTCGATGACGGCTTTTTCAGAAGGCATTGCCATTTCACCTGGATTTAGAATTGGTCCTTTTGCTTGGTCTGCGAGAGTTGCTGCTCTTCCGTCCCAAAATTGTGCAATATGAAATCCTGCATTTAAAACGGTTGGTGAATTTCTATCTCCATTTTTACCGAATGCTCCTGTGGAAGTAGCCTTATTATCCACACCACCTTTTTTATCTTTTAGATTATGACAGCTATTGCAAGATTGTGAATCATTTACAGAAAGTCGATTGTCGAAGTATAATTTTTCTCCGAGACTCACTAAATCTGCACTATCCTTTTCACTTCCAGGCATTTTATCCGGAAGAGTTCCGATAGCAGATTTTGCTTTTTTTTGTAATTCTAAGGATTCTTTGGATGGACCGCAAGCGACAGTTGCCATAAGAATCATAGTGAATAGAATATTTTTTTTCATCTGTTAGTATCTCCTTTTTAACTTAGACATTTTCAATTAAGAAAAATTAGTAAATAAGAATAATTCTTATTTAGAAAATTTGCATTTTTTACAAATTCCTTTTACAAGGAGGTGAGTGGATTCGACATTACCTATTTTTAATACTTCTTCGGGCAAATTAATTTTTTCGGTATTTGCTTTTTCATAACTAAAATCATAAATTGTATTGCATTTACTACAAATGAAGTGGTGATGTGGAGTTAGGTTTGCCTCAAAATGATTTTTCCCTTCTAGTCCACTGATTCGATTTACTAAATTCATTTTCTCGAGAGATTCTATATTTCTGTAAACTGTATCAATGGAAATATTGGGAAACTTTTCTCTCACCGATTCAAAAATAATATCAATGGAAGGATGGGAGGAAGATTCCAATAGAACTTTATAAATTTCTTCTCGTTGCGGTGTGATCTTATATCCGCTTTCTCGAAACAGGGAATGAAACGAATCTAACTTTTTCTTTACTTCGCTGTTAGAAATTTTGTAATTCATAGTTTTTAGACTATGACTGAAATTATAATCTAGAGATCAATGTAAAATCAATTGACGCATTACTCAGGTTAATGTTAAAAGAAACTAGTTATAAAAAATAGGTCGTAATAGAAAGTTCATTGACGGTTAAATATCAAAGATTTATTTAAACAGATACACTAGGTTAATAAAAATAATTATGAAATTTTCTAATAAATCAAAGAGTATTTTAATAATTCTTTTGTGCATTGCAATGATTTATTGCACAAAGAAAAAAACCAATCCTTATGAAGTACCAAGCCCTCCAATGCCTGCGGATAATATTAGTAATGCGGCAAAAATAGAATTAGGCAAAATTCTCTATTTTGATCCAAGACTTTCTGGTTCCAATTGGATTAGTTGTGCAAGTTGCCACAACCCTGCATTGGGATGGGGAGATGGTCTTGCAACAGGTATCGGGCATAACTTTCAAATTCTAGGTAGAAATTCGCCTACGATTGTAAATACATCTTTTGGATTTTTACAATTCTGGGATGGGCGAGCGGGAAGCCTAGAAGAGCAGGCGACAGGACCAATTGAATCGACTGGTGAAATGAATCAAAATTTAGACGAACTCGTTAAAGAGTTAAATGCTATTAGCGGCTATAAAGCATTATTCGACAAAGCATATCCTAAAGAAGGAATTTCTAAAAGCACGATTGCAAAAGCAATTGCTAGCTTTGAAAGAACAGTTATTTCAAAAGATTCTCCGTTCGACAAATGGATGTTAGGCGATGACAAAGTAATTAGTGAATCAGCGAAGAGCGGTTTCGGGCTGTTTGTCGGTAAGGCACAGTGTGCAGTTTGTCACTCTGGATTTAATTTTTCTGATAATGGATTTCATAATATCGGGGTAAAAAGTTTGACAGGAAAAGAGGATACGGGTAGGTATGCGATTGTTCCTGTAAAAGTAATGAAAGGCGCTTTTAAGACTCCAACTTTACGAGACGTAGCTCTAAGTTCTCCTTATATGCACAATGGAATTTATAAAACATTAGAAGAAGTTGTAGAGCATTACAATCGAAAAGGCGATGTGAAAGATAATCTAAGCCCAAATCTTCAGGGACCTTTAAACTTATCCGAACAAGAAAAGAAAGACCTAGTTGAATTTTTAAAAACATTAACTGGAAAAACAGACCAAATCACAATTCCTGTTTTACCGCAATAAAAGGAGAAGTAAATGAAAGTATTACAAATTTTTATAGTGGGATATTTATTAGTAGCCGCAGTTGGGATCAGCGCAAAAGAGCACACGGTTGACCAAAAAGATAAACAGTTTACTGTAAAAGATATCGTCATCAAGGTTGGTGATATTGTTAATTTCCGAAATGATGATCCTTTTTTTCATAACGTGTATTCATTATCCCCGTTAAAAATTTTTGATCTAGGATCTTACCCGAAAGGACAATCCAAAGCGGTTACTTTTGATAAGCCTGGAGAAGTCGAAGTGAATTGTGCCATCCACCCCAATATGAAACTTAAAATTAAGGTGGAAAAGTAATTTGAAAAAACTTACAATTCTAGTATACATTTCTATTGTGCTAGGCATAATTAATTTAGTTTTAATTTATATCCTATCCGGGTTTAGTCTTTTCGGGAAACATCTATTTCACCCCAAAAAGAAGGAAGATGTTGCAGAGATTAGAGGGATGGTTGTCTTTCATACTTATTGCGTATTATGCCATGGAGAAAAAGGAGATGGAACTGGTAGACTTGCAACTGGAAAGATTCCGCCACCAGCAAATCTTACGAAGACCATATTGAATGACGAGCAGATGAAAGCGATTATCCGCGGTGGTGGTAGTAGCGTTGGTCGCTCTGAGTTTATGCCTCCCTGGGGCGACGAACTCAGTGAAGGTCAAATTAACGATCTAATAAAATTTATCAATGTTCTCAAAGCTAAATAACTTCCTCCAAAATCTAACTATCCGAAATAGATTAATACTCGGATGCTCTCTTTTTATGGTTGCATTTTTTATATCATCTTCTATTGCCCTAGTGAGTTTATCTAAATCAAACCAAGCTATAAACAAAGTAGTTTATATTTCTAATGTGAAAGCAATTTTTTTGAACGATGTCAAAGATGCTGTTTATAATATTGACCTCGATTACAGTACGATAATCGCAACAGACGATAAATTTTTAATTCAAGAAAAGCTAAATGAAATTGCAAAAAACTCAAAAAAGCTAAATGAAAAATTTGCTAAATTTGACAGTGTTTCCAAGACAGAGGAAAGTCAAGTTTTCGTCGATGACATTAAATTGAATACGGAAAGACTTATTACAATCAATGAAACATTGAATGATGTAATTCAAAAAGGAGATTTAATATCTGCAAAAATTCTATTCACCAGAGGGTTACACCCTATTACCCTGGACATGGTAGATAAAATAAATACCGTCCTCGTCCTAGAAGAAGCTTTTAACCAAGCAGATTCGTTAAGAGTAACGTCTCTTAATTCCAATACTTTTTATTTTATCACTATCTTAAATCTATTGCTTTTATTTATCATATCCTATGTCTCCTATCGTTTTATAAAATCGATTGTGGATCCTATTCAATTAGCAATAGATACTACAATGCAGATTTCAGCAGGCAATCTAAAACAAAATATTCAAATTACTCAAAACGATGAGACCGGAGTTTTATTACGGTTTATAAAAGCGATGCAGGGTTCCCTTCGCGATATTATTTATAATATTCGAATTTCCTCAGATGAGTCAACTAAAACAGCAGAGGAATTTCTCGTCGTATCCTCTAAGTTTATAACTACTGCCAAAGAGCAGGAGTCCACTGCTGAGGTAGTTACTCAACTCTCTGAAGACGTTATATCGAATAATAACCAGTTATTCACATCACTAAAGCAAGCGAACAGCGACTTACAATCAATTACCGGAAATATGCAATTAGTAAATGAATCCACAGTAAAAGTAAATCAAATGATTATAGAATTTACGACTCAATCGAGAAAAACAATGGAGACTGCGAAGCTCGGGGAAAATAAAATATACCTCTCTATCTCCGCGATGCAGGAAATTAAAGAGGGTGCGGCTAAAATTCAAAGTGTAGTTACACTCATCACAGAAATCTCAAATAAAATAAATCTTCTCGCATTAAATGCTTCGATTGAAGCGGCTCGAGCTGGAGATGCAGGAAGAGGCTTTGCAGTAGTAGCCGATGAAGTTTCAAAGCTTGCAGTCAGTACCGCTTTTAGTATAAAAGAAATTAAACAATTGGTATTTACTTCAAGTGAGAAAACCGAAAGAGGGGTAATTGAAGTTAGCCACGTAGCAAATCTATTCAAAGAAATTATCCAAAGAATTACAGGTCTAGGGAATTCTACAGAATTAATTTTAACTGTTCTAAAAGAACAATCAAAAAATTCAGGGGTCGTTCACAAAAATATTTCCGAACTCTCTCGTTTTTTAGAAAACATTGACGTGACGATTACAAAGCAACAGAACGTATCCCACGAAATGAGTGAACGAATTGCTATGCTAAGGCAAAGTTCTGAATTTATCAGTTCGGGTTCTATTCAAATCGAAAGCAAAGCAAATCATCTTTCAAAACAATCCGAGTTAATTAAAAATAGCACCGAGAAATTCGAGTTATAGAAATTTTTTTTGCCTCTTGGAGAAATTTATCTTATTTTTTTACTGACATTCTAAACAAAGAAAAATTGTATTTCAAATAATGAAATATTTTTTATTAATTTTAATCCTACTTAATTATCCATTACTTGCAACATCCGAATTGGAAACCGATCCAGTATTCATCGAGATAAAAGCAAAACTAGATCCTGTATGGAAAGTTTATATTAAAAAAAACTTACTCTATATAGAAAGACAAGAGCCAGTCCTTGTAATGCCGGAAAATAAAATTAATGCGCCGGTAACGACAGGCGAAACAGATAGTGACAAATTGGCGAGAATGAAAAAGTTTGGAATGAAGATGAAACCTGCTTTGATTTATCGATTCCAAAAAAGATGGACTGTCAATGATTCACTCGAAGCAGATTTACAGCGAGAAGAGATTTTGCGTAAAATTCAATCGCTTCCTAAAAAATATAAAATTGAGAACTTGCTTGATAAAGAATTAAGCAGGAAAGGTGGAGAAATTTATACGCCGCAAACCAAAAAAGAAAAAAAGAAAGTAAAAGATTACTTCAATGAAAAAGCAAAACTAGAAAAAAAAATTCCTCTCTTGCCAGATTACCATTTAACAAAATTTAGTCTTTTCTTAATTTCCAAGAAAGGGGTAAATAATGAGTATGCGGAAGTGTATCCCGAGTCTGTTATGGGAGAATTCATCCAAGTAGAAAAACTAATGTTCAAATACAAAGTCAAAGAAAATTAAGACTTGACCTATACGAAACAATTGTCATTTCTATTTGTATGAATAAAATTATCTGTATACTTGTATGTACTTTACCATTCTTCTTTTATAAGTGCAATACAACCAAAGAAAATGTCCCCAAAACAAAAGTGCCTATTTTATTTCAAGTGTCTAACGAACATAAATCTTTCTTTGTTGATTTGGCTAAGAATGATTATTCGGAAGCAGAAATTACAGATATTTTTCAAAAACGTAAAGAACTTGCTCGAACTGTTTGTGAAATGATTTACGGACAAAAGAAATATTCCAAAGAAGTTGTGACCCAGTTTATAACAGCAGAGAGTTTTACGAAAGAACCTTTTAAATCATGGGGACATCCTGTTCCAAAACTCATCGCCGGTTGCTGGAATTTTTTTAAACTGAATGACGTGCACCCTAATCGTGATTTTGCGCTAGTGGCAAAACTTTATCCAACAGAGGCTAAGGACTGTTTTACAGTGGGATTTATGCAAGCTTATTTAATGCACAATACTCTTGGTTGCAAAAATTTAATCATGCTAGATTTTGATTGGAAAATTCTAGAAGGACACAAACAGATTTTAGATATTTTTCATGCTAAGGGTTTTGATTCAGACGAGAAAATTCCCGCATCTCTCTCTCTTCTTAAACTAGGCTGGATTGCTCGCTTTGATGGTAAACCGATGGAAGCAGAAACTAAAACAGATTTGAATAGTCTCTGTTTTACTGAACATCATAAAATGTGCAAAAATATTTTACTTGATTTTCAGAAGAATTTTTTAAACCTAGATGCAATCTACTTACGATTATCCGCACTACACGATAGTAATTTTAAGATGAATACCAATAATACGAAAGTAATCTATCTCAGCAATGCAATAGATGATATTTATACAAATCGCAAACAATTTGATTATATGATTTCCGAAACAGCAAAAGCATTTGTACCATACCAAAAAGCTATATTTGTTCACCATGCAGCCGGTAGATCTCTCTTTGGAATCTACGAATTAAAACGAACTGAATCCGGAGATGAAATTACAACGATTTGTAAAGATAAATACTTAACAACTCCAGTAGAAGCGGTTACATCTGAATATTCTACGCATTTCGAAAGAGTTACTACAAATAAGAAATTTCCTACCTGTGACAGTTTATTGAAATAAAATTACATTTAGGGAACCCAATGTTTCTAAAAAATATTTATCTACTTTTAATTTTTCTTTATTGTATCCAAATCTTACCAGAATCTAATTTTATAAATCCAACAGGTAGAGCAGTAAAGACTAGAATTAAAGTTCCGGAGGGGTATATGCGAATTAAACCTTCGAGCAATTCTTTTGGAGAATACCTACAGAGTCTCCCTGTTAAGAAAGACGGAACAAAAGTCTTACTGTATAATGGAAAAATAAAAACACCGGAAGATGTTTATGTTGCTGTTCTAGATATAGATGTTGGAGAAAAAGATTTACAACAATGCGCGGATGCCGTTATGCGACTTCGAGCAGAATATCTTTTTGGAAAAGGAAGATACGATGAGATTCATTTTAATTTTACAAATGGATTTAATGCGGATTATGTAAAGTATGCGGAAGGAAATAGATTTAAGTTCAAAGGAAATTCGGTTTCCTGGAAGAAGTCAGCAGATAAAGATTACTCCTATGAGAATTTTAAAAAATACTTAGAGATTGTCTATACCTATGCAGGCTCTGCTTCTCTTACAAAAGAATTACAAAAAGTCAAAAGTCTTGCAGATTTAGAAATAGGCGATATATTTATTCAAGGTGGATCTCCGGGTCATGCTGTCATCGTTGTCGATAGCGCAAAATCAAAAATTACCGGTGATAAAATTTTTCTACTCGCGCAGAGTTATATGCCTGCGCAGGATATTCAGATTCTAAAAAATCCAGATGATGAAAAGTTAAGTCCCTGGTATTCGAATAAAATATTGAATACACTCATCACACCTGAATGGGAATTTAAGAAAACGGATTTAAAAAGATTTCCTGAATGATTAGCCTTTACCTTTTTTATCGCTCTTTCCCTTTGTAAATAAATCAGCTGTATACTTTTCGTATAGTTCAAACAGAAATTCCATTCGTTTTGCTTCGGAAGTGAAAGGTTGCGAACGATAGGCGTTATCCACTGCTTTATCTAGTTCTTTATGAGCTTTTGATAATTGAGGTGGCATCAAGCTTGCATCGTATAAATTAGCAAGTGAATTACCAGGAAAATCCAGCCGCACATCCAATACTTTTTGTGCAGCTAATTCTATTGATTTTATTTGTTTATCAGTTGGGTCTAGTGGCCACGGATAATTGTTATATACTATATCTTTTGAATATCTAAAATCACTTTTTAGTCTACCGCAGGTATATTTAACCCAGGTAATATGCATTGTAGAATTTAAAATTCCAAAATGAAAAAGTTTACCGTCAAAAATAGTCATGCAAGTATCGCCTGCTATATAATTTTTGTCAAAAAATCCCATTGGAATGTATTTTCGATTTTCAGAGGAAACTCTCGGAATAACAATAAATGTTTCTGGATTATTTTTATCCCGAAACAGAGCAGGAGTGGATGAATAGCTTTGCGTTTCTTTACCAGGACTATTTTCTCGGAACTCCTTTACCTTCCTTACTCTTTCTTTTATTAAGGGCATTTGATTAAGTTCATTTGGGGTAGCATCTAGAAGCCAAATACAATATTTATTGATTCCATTTATGAATTCTTTTGCCCCTAGAAATTTTTTTATGAATCTGATTGTCTTCGAATCCTTTTCAATAATTTCTTGCATTTCACTTTCGCTTAATAGAAAGTTTCCGCCATCATATGGAGAATTACCTCTTTTAATTTCCGGTATTTTACATAATGGTTTAGACAGACTATTTAAAACGAAATCAGTACCTTCAATTAAATATGGACTTATATTTTTCACTTGTATTTTATGTGGATCGTCTTTTATATTTTCATATTCAAACAATGTTTTGTGATCAATATCATAATTACCAAAGCCAATAATTACTACATGCACGGCTGCGTTTCCCTTAGCCTCATTACTCCAATCAAATGTTCTATGAGCGAAATGTATTTTAATTTTAAACTTATTAAAAAGTTCACTCCACAATAGTCCAACTTGTTCCCCTTGGGAAATCGAGTTTGTTGAAACGAATGCAACTCTAATTTTTTTATTCTGTATGTACTGTGATGCCTTTAAATACCATGCTGCTACGTAATCTAAAACACCCGCTCCATCAACTTTTTCAAATACGGTAAGCATATCTCTTTTCTGAATCATATTCTGAAGTTGCTGCCCCACAAAAGGAGGATTCCCAAGAATATACGCATAATCGTCTCTTACCTCCTTCACTTTACCGGCTACTTCCTTTTTGCCCATATCATAGAAATATGTTTCTATAATTCTTGGTTTAATCAAAGTTGCCCAATCAGTTTGCAATGCATTTGCATGTAAAATATTTGCCGCTCTTTGAAGTGGAAGTCTAAGAAAATAAATTCCAAACTCTTCACTCAATTTTTGGTTCATCTGGTGGTCTACTAACCACATGGCAACTTCGGCAATTCTTGCAGGAAATTCTTCGATTTCAATTCCGTACATTTGGTCTACGTCTAAGAGAGCTACGTTTTTGATATTCGTAAACATTTCTTTTTTACTGAGAACTTTTAAAATTTCTATTTCGAGAATTCTTAATTCTCTATAAGTGATTACTAAGAAGTTGCCGCAACCACATGCAGGGTCTAGGAATTTTAAATTACCTAACTTTTTATGAAAATCTATCAGCTTATTTCGATTACCCTTAACTGACTCAAACTCATCATAGAGTTCATCCAAGAAAAGTGGCTCAATAAGTTTTAGAATATTTTTCTCACTCGTATAATGTGCACCTAGATTACGACGCTCTTCTTTATTCATCACTGCTTGGAACATAGAGCCGAATATAGCAGGCAAAATTAAACTCCAATCCAAGTAACAACATTCAAGTAGCGCGTGACGCATTTTAGAATCGAAACTTGCAATTGGCAGATTTTCTTCGAATAACTTTCCATTTACATAAGGAAATTTGTTTAGTTGTTCATCCAGATTTTTGAATCGTTTTTCTTTAGGAGTGTTCAATACTTGAAAAATTTCTTGTAATTTTCCTGCTAAATCAGAACCATCTTCACTTGTTCTTTGCTCAATATAATCTTGGAATAATTGTTTATCAAAAATAGTTGTGTCTTCAGCGAATAAGCAGAATAATACTCTCACTAGATAAACTTCTAGTGGATGACCTTCGTATCCGATTTCTTTTAGCCTGTCATGAAGTTTACCCATTAACTTCGCAGCATTTATATTGACTGGATCTTGATCTTCGTAGGATCTTTTCGTATACATTGTCTGAACCATGATTTATAGGATTAATGGATTAACAGGATTTTCTGATAGAATTAATTCGCTGTCCTATGAAATTTCTGGTAAATTTTGTATAACAGTTGGTTTGTTGTATTACGAAATCCTAATCATCTTGAAATCTGGTAAATCCTGATTCAGACTTTCTTTTCCCTTAGATTTGAACTCAATTAAAATTTTTCCTTTCCATAATAAATCAATGAATCCTTGTTTCCCGATTTCATTTTTAACGTTAGATTCAAATGTTGCAACACGTCGTCTATTGATTCCAAATACATTAAAAAAAGCATCCATAAACGATTTTGCTTCCGCTCTTTCATTAAAATCTTTTTCCCATTCTTTTGAGAACGTTACTGCTCGCTCTTTAATTTCATTCCAACTAAGTGCCATAGGGTTACAAGTTGCGGTTAATGGATAAAATCGTCAATAAATTAATCGGTGATAATCTTAAATCGGTTTTCTTAATTAACCCGAAAATGGAATGGATTTATCTATTGCTTTACCACGCGAGTAGCTAGGGTCTAATTCCCATTTGTCGCTTTCTCCATTTGAAGTAAATTTATATACCCCCAGGTTAGGGCTTCCAATGCGAACATTCTCAATATCTTCTCCCGTTAAAAGAGAAACAACTGTAGAATTTGTTACTCCATGCCCTACAATGAATAGGGTTTTAAAATTAAGGCTTGCTAAAATTTTCTTTAATTCAGGAATCCGATTATTTCTGACATCGTGAATACTTTCCCCGCCTGGAGGACGAAAGTCCAGCTTGGGAGTTTTTTGATAAATTTCATTTGTTTCAGGAAAAAGAACAGGATAATAAGAAAGCGGATAACCATATTCATACCCGCTGTCTCGCTCTACGATAAGCGTAGAATAGAGAACGTGCACTTCCAATTTTCTATTTAACTTTTTTTCCATCCCTTTAATAATTCCGTTTGTTGTTTGTCGTGTTCTTAGAAAATCAGAACATAAAATTAAATCAGGAAAAATTTCCTTTTCAGCTAATACTTCTCCGGTAAGTTCAGCTTGCTCTATTCCAAGTGGCTCTAAAGGTGTATCCTTATCTACGGTAGGATACTTATGATTATGCCCTCTCAGCATATCTAGTATTTGAATTAATTTGATTGTGATTGAAAATCCAAAGACTTTGCGTATAAGTAAAAAGAATTTAGGGAATGGAATTTTCCTAAATCTTTCTGCGTTTGCCTGCGAATGTCCATGTCGGAATAAATAAATTTCTTTGACAGGATAGGGTTGATTTTCCAAAATTAAATAACTCCTCTGTTATCAGAATTATTTATGCTATTTAATTGGAAATCCAAAAATATTTGTCAGAAAATTAATTTATTGACTTGTGTTACAAAAAATATTATTGTGTTACAAAAGGAGTTTTTATATGAATGCACACCTTACTGTTAGAGTGACTGAAACTTTAAATGCACAATTACATATTTTAGCAAAAAAGAAAAATCTCAAAACTTCAGATCTAGTTCGATTTGCGATAGAGAAATATTTGAACGAGTCTAAAGCAAAAGAAGATTCTACTCCGTATTCTAGAACAAAGAATTTACTTGGAAGTATTGAAACAGGTATAAGTGACTTAGGAGAAAATCACAGAACGCATTTACTAAAAAAATTTAAAGTTAAATGAGAGCAATTCTTTTAGACACAGGACCTCTGGTTGCTCTCATTGATAAAAGTGAAAGAAACCACAAAGCCTGTCTTGAATTTTTTAAAACCTACAGTGGAAATATTCTGACTACAGAGCCTGTAATTACAGAAGCTTTGTATTTACTAAATACTAGATTTAGTTTTCAAAAAACCTGCATTGATTTTATTCTACAGGCTGAAATCGAAATCATCCCCCAAACTAAAAAAAGTTTACAAAAGGCAACAAAACTCATGGAGAAGTATCAAGATATTCCAATGGATTACGCAGATGCAACTTTAGTTGGCATCTCGGAAGAGACAGGAATAAAGGAAATATTTACTCTTGACAAACGAGGATTTACCGCATACAAGTTTAAGCGTAATAAAAGTTTTAAAATTTTCCCCTAAGCCAACTTATAAATCTTTACAGGCTTTTCGCGACCTTTAACAGAAACTTCTCCGAGGGCTTCGCCTGAATAGCCGCTTAAAGTATTCCAAACATCTTCCGAAACTAGAAGTTGAGAAGAGTAGGTTTTATTTAGTTGCTCTATTCTAGACGCAAGGTTTACTACATCTCCAATGATTGTGTATTCTTTTCTAAGCGAAGAACCAACATTACCCGTTACAGCATTTCCCGAATGCAAACCGATTCCAATTTTTGTTTCGGGAATATTGTTGTTAGCTACATCAGTTTTAATCTTAGCAATAATTTCGAGGGAAGCATTGACTGCATTTTTTACATCATCTCCGCTAGAAATTGGAGCACCGAATACTGCCATGAAACCATCCCCTAGAAATTTATTGATGATTCCACCGTTGCGATTAATAATATCAATCGCAAAATCAAAAATAGTATTTAGATAATTTACGACTTCTTCCGGATTTCTATTTTCTGAAAAACGAGTAAAGTCGCGGATATCAAAAAATAGCATACAGACATGTTTTGTCTCACTCGTAAATTCCTTCTGGCTAAGGAGCTTTTCCACAACGGCAGGCGAAACATGTTGACCAAAAATACTTGTCACACGGTTTCTTTCTTCTAAGAGAGCAAAAGAATTTAACAACCTTCTTTCAATTTGCGAAGTCACATAGCCTACAATAATTCCTGCTATCAACATAAAAACTGTTTTCGCAATATGAGATTGAATAGAGCTTATAAAAATTTCCATAGGATGACCCTGTGACTTAGAATGAAAATAAAGCGTTAAACTTAAATATTCCGTAGCAGCGACTAATCCGGTGAAAACGCTAAGTTTAAAGTTCAACTGTAGGGCAGAAAGAATAATAAAAATAAAGTAAACAAATACAGGCGGAGTGAGCATTACGTAAATCGCAGGCTCGCGAATGGTTCCTAAATATAAAAGCGAACAGGAAGGCAAACTTGTTTCAACGAGCACGTTTAAATATCGAAGGAAAGGATGAATTGGTTTATTCAAATTCGACCAGCGCTGTATTAATTTGCTATTGATAAAAAAATAACTTGAAACAGAAAAGAAAAAAATAGGCGGTATATATCGATTTAACTTTTCACTGAATGCTTTAAGATAAACCTCTGAGAAAAAAATTGGAAAAATACAAAAGAAAGAAGCCGCTATTAAAAAAATTGCGGATAAAAACTTTGCCCTCGCAACTTCTCCCTTCATAATTTCTTTTTCAATATCTGTTTGAAAAATCTTATAGATTTCACTATCTACTGTGTTTTGATTTATCATAATTAAATTTCAACCTGTCTTGAGTTTCCCTTTTGGTCAACCTAAATTAAAATTGATTTTATATTACAAATTTCCGAATTAGTAGTTATGAGAATAATTTTAATAATCCTATGTATTCTTCAATTAATCCTAGCTGTGTCTTGTAAAAATAGGGTAAATGTAGTCGAATTACCCAAAGTAGGAGAATTCTATATTTATAAAAATGATATTCCCATTTATGAAAATCCTGATAGGGGAAAGGTTATAGATAAAGCAAATCTTGGAGAAAAAGTAGAAATTGTTGAAGCGAAGATTCCTGATAAAGTAAAGGGCTTTTGGTACAAAGCAGTTCATGGGGGTAATATCGGTTATATTCCATTAATGGAAGAAAAAAATAAAAATTTAGTAGCGTTCATCTATAAAAATGAAAAGGGAAGAATTCTAGCAAGCTCTTTACGCATTAGAGAGACCCCAGATTTAAAAGGAAAAGTTTTAGGTGCAGTTCCAAAGGGAACAATAGTTGATATATTGAGTCAAGGTCTAGTCTACGAAAAGATAGATGATAAGTATGACACCTGGATGAAAATTAAAACTACAGAGGGGATAACAGGGTATAGCTACGCCGGTTATATTACAAAAGATCTGAATGCAGACTCAGATGTTCCTAATGCAGAACATATAATAGGATTTGTTGAAGTAAAGGATAATCCTCATTATCTTGTATTGCCAGCAGGACGAGAGGTATTAGCGTCTGATCCTGCTCCATGCGGTTATAATGTATTGCATCTTCTCCCTAATTCAGGCGATATGCATAAAACATTATTCAAATATTCGGTAAAAGGAATCACCTATTACAAAATTGAATATGCAAATGACTCTCTAGGGTGTTATGATAGTTACCGCGCCTGGATTTCAGAAAAAGAAGTTGTATTCGTAGAGGATATTTATAAGTATACGTTAGAAAAATATGGAAGTAAATTCAATAAAAAATTCCTAGATGTAATCAATAAAAACGAAAAAGGTGAGTTAAATGTTAAGACATTAGAAATTGAACCTTTTAGTTTTAAAATTAAAGAAGGAGGATACACTTTTTATCAAGTCAATGGTCACCAAATATATTATAAATTTCGGGATACTTATCATTATGCTGGATTTTTTAATGGAAAGATCGTTGATATTAATGGAGATGGAACTGATGAAATGATTTCTGATGGATTTTGCGCATGTTTGTGTAGTGAAGCTTCTGTTACTGTATGGAATGGGAATAAATTCGAAAAAGTTTTTTCTGAGGATCCTTTACTATACCCGATCGACGGACATTTAAACTTGGAGGTTGGAAACAAATTTATCATACTGAAAAAAAGTTCTTATTCTTATGATACAAAAACAAATCTATATTCGGAAACCTATTACGAGTTAAAGGATAATAAGCTTTTACCTCTAAAGAAAAAACCGTAGGGCTAGAAAAATAATAAGATAAATTATTCCAAATATACATCTAAAATAGTCCTGACTTTTTCAGAGGGTTATCTAAAAAAGTCAGACCAATAATTTTCCATAATTGTGTTCTTGGTATGCATTTTAAGTAGAAAATAACAGGCAGGGATGCCTGTCCTCCTTTTTATTTTAAATATCTATTCTCTATTCAAAACCGAATAACCAAGAGTAGCCCATCCGGCGAGAAATAAAATTCCCCCGATAGGAGTTATCGCGCCTAGGATTCGAATGCCCGAAATACTCAGAGCATAAAGACTACCAGAGAAAATAAAAATTCCAGCGGCAAATAGATAACCAGATATTAGAAAGTTTTTCTTCTGAAAAATCGAATATAAAAATATAGAAACAAAAATAGCAAAGGTGTGATAGAAGTGATATCGATTCGCTGTTTCGTATACCGTTATCCTCTCGGCGAGTAAGTCTTTTAGTGCATGTGCGCCGAATGCCCCGAAAGCTACGGCTAGAAATCCAAATACTGCGCCTATCGTTAAAATTCGATTCATATAACACGTTCCCTTTTTAGTTTTTCTAATTCTTCTTTACTATATCCAAGCGCAGCATACACAGATTCATTGTGCTCACCGTGTTCGGGAGGATGAGTCTTATATTCACAGGCAGTTTCGGAAAATCGAAAAGGAGAGGCAAATTGAAAGTATTCACCATGGACTGGATGATTTTTTTTAAATACAGAGCCACGCTCTAGTAAATGTGGGTCTTGTAAGACTTCGGAAAGATTTTTGATAGGAGTAAGACAGCAATCTGGATTTTCAAATAAAGGCTTTAAATCTGAAAAGGATTTTAGAGAAAAATAATCTTCCAGAGTTTCTTTCAATTCTTCTGCTAATTCTTCTAGATTTTTTCCTTCTATGAGTAAATGTTCTTTTCCAATTTGCCTGAGAAATGTGCGAAAGAATCTTTCTTCGAGTGCGCCTAAAAAAACAAACCTTCCTTCTTTCGTTTTGTAAATATTATAATTGGCAAGCTTACCGGATAATAACTCGTTTCCTCTTTCGGGTAATTTTCCAGTAGAAAGATATATTCCCGCATAAAGCGAAATGAATTGTAAACTGGATTCCATCATAGAAACATCTATCTTTTGTCCTTTGCCTGTCTTCTCACGTGAGTAGAGGGCTGCGAGGATTGCTGCTACAGCAGTCAGAGTTCCTCCGCCAATATCAGCCAGTTGAAATCCGGCTAATGTTGGTTTGTCTCTCCCTCCGAGTTGATCTAATACACCCGATAGTGCAAGATAATTTCCATCATGCCCCGCCCAGTCTTTATAAGGTCCGCTTGTGCCATATCCCGATATGCCGCAGTAAATGAGTCGTGGAAATTTTTCTTTTAAAATATCATAGCCTATTCCCATTTCGTCTAGCGCATCCGGACGAAATCCTTCTAGGAGAATATCAGCGTCTTCTAATAGTTTAAATAAAATTTCTTTGGACTTTTCTTTTTTGAGGTTAAGAGTGATTGCCTTCTTGTTGCGATTGGTCATGAAGAATAATCCCGGTAATCCTCTTTCGGATTTTACCATTGCCCGTGTTCCATCATAGGCTCTGGGATTTTCAATTTTAATCACCTCTGCCCCCATGTCTCCCAAATACATAGAGCAAAGAGGACCTGGTAATAGAAGACTTAAATCAATTACTTTTACACCGGATAATGGACCACTCATTTTATATACCCCTGCTTTTTTAAAATATCAATTGCATCATTTTCTAATTTTACATTTTCGTTTGTCAACTGTAGCGATTTTGTTTCCAGCCATACCTGTGCTCTAAATTGGTTTGGAATATCTGGCTTTTTATTTTTAATCAAATACATTTCAGCGCATTCGACTTTGTTATGGCATTTGCCTGGAAAGATATCCTTCTCTCCAACGCCTAATTCCCCTTTGCCGATTGGTTTCCCATTGACTTTGATTTCTAATTTAGGAAAAGATATATCGGGATAAGGGATATAGAAAAATTCAGTATTGGAATTTGTCTGCATTAATTTAGTAAATGTAAATCCGCGAGTATTTGGAATAAAATTTTCTTTCGTAATTGGATTTCCTTTTTCATCGGTTAATAATACTTTGCCGATACTAGATTGAATCGAGAGCGAAATTTCTTTTGCTTCTGAATTTTTTGGATTTGTAATTCTAATTCCGTAGATAGAAGTCTTTTTTAAAAACGAATCAGCTAGTTTTTTTAGTTCTTTCTTTTTTGCTTCATTTTCGACTATCGTATTTTCTTCAGAGTCTGATTTATAATTAAAAAGATAGGATGGTTCCTGTGAGACTAAACCATCCCAGTGGGCACCGGGGCGATGAAAGTGAAATACTTTTTGCATCCATTTCCATCCATCTTTTCGAATTCCAATCACTCCGCGGGATTCTCCGTAATAAAGTCTTTCTTCTTTTTCCTTGCCTTCGATAAGAGGAAATAAACTTACCCCGTCTATATCCTGCGGATTATTTATTTTAGCGGCTTCAAGAATCGTTGGCATAATGTCGATCGAACGGCTAACGTTTGTTATTTTCTTTGATTCAGTTTGTTTTGGAAGTTTTAATAAAAAAGGTGTGTGAATATCTTCTTCGTAGAGTCCCTGTCCATGTCCGAAAAGAGTATATACGCCAGTAAATTTTGATTTGCCGTGAGAAGGATTCATTACCTCCCCATGGTCAGATGTAACAAGAATAATTGTATTTTCCGAAAGACCTTTTTCCTTTAACGCTATAAAAATTTTTTCTAACTCGGAGTCAACAAAGGCAACTTCGCCAAGATAATCTTTCTTTCTCGGGTCTACTTTGTCCGCATTTTTGACTTGGGATAGAAAATTTTTTGGCGGAGTATAGGGCTTATGCGGATCATTGTAATTTAAAAAAATAAATTCAGGACGGCGCTTTTCTTTTGGTGGAAGAGATTTTAAATGGGATAGAATTTTTTCCGTGATTGGTATCGTATCGCTTTCGTAATAGGAATAATCATAGACTTCTTCGAATCCAACATCGACTCCAATCCCACGATGATCAGTCAGAAATGGATTGTTTCCTATCATCACCGACTTATATCCATTTTGCGCTAGGTTAGCAGGAAGCGAGAGAATTCCAGATTTGTAAAAGGATTTTTTCTCTTCTGGAAAAACAGAATAATCCCAGAGATTGATAAAACTTTTTGAAGGGTAAATTCCAGTGAAGAAAACCAATGTAGACGGTCTCGTCCAACTAGAATTTACAAGATGTTTCTGGAATACATTCGCAGACTTGGCAAACCTATCCAAATTGGGAGTCACATTAAAACCTGCTCCATTAAATCCGCAAACATCTGCCCTTAACGAGTCAATGACAATAAATAGGATATCAGGCTTATCTCCATTTGCCCCATTCTGGATTAAGAAAATATTCTCCAGCGTAACTGCCTCATCTTTTGTCTCAAATCGAAGTATATTCACGTCGGAATCTGATTTTAAATTTGTATCTATAGTTTTGTCATTGAGGTATATTTGCAATTTTTTGGAAGTGGTGTCTTCTCGTTTTCCCTTTGATTTGCCTAGATTAAAATGAAGAGTATGATTTAGAGGAATAGATATTTTAAAATCTAGATTGGAATTTACAGGAATCGTGATTGTCTTTTTTACAATATCTACACCTTTTATTTTTTCTTGTGAGTTTAAAAATCTAGAATCAACTGAATACGTCTTCGCAATATATGTATTAGCCGAACTTTTTTTAGGAATAGATTTATTCTTATTTAAAATTTTTACTTTGGGGTGATAGTAGAGAAGGTTAATAATTGATTCTTCGGAAAAAAGAGGAATGTTGAATAGAATAAATAGGAAAAGTGTTAATGGAAAAATACGTAGCATGGGCTTTGGACTCAGATTCTAATTTATCTAAGCATCACACTGTGGCAAGAAAACTATTTATTGATTATAAAGACCATGCGTAGATTTTACATTCCAGAAATGGACTGATTTTTCGAGAAGAAGCAGACTTGCATAATTTGGCGGACCGGAAGGACAATTAGCCGTAACCTTTAATAGTGCATTTCTACCGTCAGAAGATATTCCAGGTCTAGTGATTGTAAAAAATACTGACCAGGCTTTATCTGGCATAATAAAATAAGAATCAAATTTATGCGCCGAAAGAAAACTAACTTTTATTTCTTCTAGCAAAGGAATGAGTGAAATTGTATCTAAATTTTTTTGAACCCAATCTCTGTGGAGTTGTTCTGAAATAAATGAATTCTTAGAGTATACATCAAACCAGGAAAGAATTTTATTTGGATCTTTCATAATTTTAGCAGAAGTTTCTAAAACATATTCTTCTTCCATTTGTACAAATGACATAGCGGTAAGTAAAATTTCTGATTCGATTTTCGACAGCATCATTCTAGTGAATCAAAATTCAAAAATAATTTCCACTCATTTTTGGACGGCTGCGAGAAAAAATAATTTTTCATTCAGTCGGTCGAGGCTTTCTTATCCCTGTATAAATATTCTACACAACTCCAAAATAAATAGCACCTAATTAAAAATAGAAAGGATATCAGACAACTCTAATAAAGTAAGATATTCGCAAACTTTTTGTTAGGTGAAACACTATATTTGGAATTATTTTAAATAGTTGTAGTACTACTATTTAGCATTTCGTTAACAAATACTGCAAAAAAATATTAATGAAATGTGTGATTGCGGATAATTTTATTATTCCGAAAAAATTTTTTTTATTTATTTTACAAATTTATAACAAAAGCACTTGACTAAAAAAAAAGATAATTTTCCATACTACACATTTTCTTTCAAAGGTCGCTTTTATGAAAAATAAATTATTACTCACCTTACGCAAGGTGAGTGCCAGCGTTCCCAGCACTGAGGGTGGGTTTGCTGCCGCAGGCTATTGATTCATTAGATTTATCTAATATTCTTGATTTCATAAAAAAATCCATCGTTTTATTCTCTTGCGTAAGGTGAG
>JANYCR010000258.1 GCA_025360185.1 Leptospiraceae bacterium
GGATTTTTGTGAAATGAAATTACGATTTTTATTCGTTCTGATCTTTTGTTTAACGGATAGTATTTTTTCGCAAGATACACCTTCAGAGAAAAAAATATCTCTAAAAAAGATAGATATAGAATTATACGATATACGTAGCGCATGGGGAAATTATGGGTTGGCAAGAGATTGTTTATATAATCGTGAGAATTATCCAATAAAATTGGAGAACATAAAACAAGCCCAAATATATGTAGAGAGAGCATTAATGTATAATCCTGATTATATTGAGGCTCTTTATTTAAAGGCAACGATACTAGATTTCTTTCTGAAAGAAATCGATGCTGCGATTTTGATTTATGATAGAATTCTTGAAGTTAATCATAAAGAAAAACGCGCCTTGGAGGAAAGAGCGTTATTAAAATCAAGACTAAAAGATTATTTAGGAGCAAAGGCTGATTATCTTTTGTTGGCAGATCGATATGTAGAAAATTCTAAATATTTTTTAAAGCTAGCACAGATTGAAGTTCATTTTAAAGACTATAATGCGGCAGAAGCATATTATTCTCAAGCGATAGAAAGAGGAAGGTATGAGGAAACAGATAGTTATTATCTAAGAGCTAGACTCCGAATAAAAATGAAAAATTACAAAGGCGCACTTGAAGATTACAATAAAATAATCGCGATAAATTCTAAAAATATGTCAAGTAATCAATATTACGAAAGAGCAAATGTTAAACGGTTTTTAAAGGATTATGCTGGTGCCCTAGAAGATTATAACCGAGCACTTACTATTAGCCCATTTAATCCAATCAATTATGGTAACTACTTCTACGACCGAGGCAAAACAAAGTCCTTATTAAAAGACTACAGAGGGGCTTACGAGGATTATACACAGGCAATTGAGTTAAATTCTGCTCTTGGAATATTCTACCAAGCAAGAGCTTATGCTTCAATTCAAATGAATGATTACCATGCGGCAAAGGCAGATTTACTGCTTGCGTCGGACTTGCTTCCAGGGAATAAGGAAATTCAATTGGATTTAGATGTTTTGGAAATTTTAATTCGGGATTCTAAGGATAAATGATGCAAAGACGTAGAGACAGGTCTGAGACAGCGTTAGCGTGTCTCTACAATGAATAAAATGCGCCGAATCGCACAATCAAATATTCTTCAACACCTTACCATACAAATCTCGCATAACATCATTTATACGTTCATGTCCCATAATTTTCAACGCAGCATAAATTGTAGAAATCAAAACATTCGAATCCCCGGGAGTTGCAGCGATTCCTCGCACAATATTACCGTTAACCTCAAGGCTTGGAGCAACAAATACTGCATGGGAAAAAATTCTTCCGAATTCGCCGCGCTCTCGACCAGAGGAAAAAATCATATTAGAGGAAACTTGACTTGTTAGAGAAAGTAACGGGTCGTTGTTGATAGATTCTAAAATTTCTTCTCGCGAAATTTCTTTTTCCAATTCCAGTCTAAAGCGAGTGATATGCATATAAGGGGAATTAACCGTCATCGCACTGGATGTCACCGCATAATATTGATTTACCGTATCGTAGAGTTCATTTAGAAGCCTTGCGTGGTGAGTTCCGTGTCCGCCTTCTGGAAATTGAAAAAGAGGTCCTGTTACATGTGGGTCATTTTTTGCCATGTCTGCGTCCCGGCGGATAATTACAAAATCCACGTTTGCGATTTCTGCTCTTATAGACTTGAACACTCGCAGGGTTGCGGCTAATGTATGTGTATTGCAAGTGCTTATATGAAAAAATACATCGTTTGTATTTTCTAGAATTTCGGTATTTTCAGGGAATAACAACTGTTTGCCAAACTTGTGCTCACTTCCCTGTGCGATAAATGCTTTTGTGCTAGGATAATTTTCTTTTGTATACTCGGTCATTCGCTTTTCAGCTACCCCAGATGGCGAGCAGTCTAGAACGATTTCACAGGACTTTTGGACGTCTAGAGCGTCTTGAATGATTTGAAATTCTTGCCACCTAGAAGCCTCATTCAATTCTGTTTCAACAAGCACTGCCCCTAGTTTACAAAGATGATTGATATGATGAACGTTCTCTGGATTGATTTTATATGGCTCAATTGCAATTTTTATTTCAGGTAGCAAATTCTTTAGCGAAAGAAAAAGTCCACTCAGCGACCAGCCGATTACTCCAACACCTCGAATGTAAATAATTTTGTCCTTCATGCAAGTCATTTTGGTAAATACTTGCACTCTGACAATCGGAAATAAAATGTAGATATGTTACTGTGGACAGTGTCATCCCCGAAATTTTCTATCGGGGATCTCAAGAAGTAGAGATTCCCGATAGAAAATTTCGGGAATGACAAAGAGAAAACTAGTTTGTTTATCATCTCTAAAATTACTAATAAGGAATCCTATGAAACTAAAGAAACTCTTGATTATCCTCTCAATAATAGCTCTGATTATTTTTGCTAGGTATTATGGCTTGCAGGAATATTTATCTTTCGAATCTCTAAAAACTAATAGAGATTTGTTAAATACTTATTATTTGCAGAATCAAATCTTATTTATTTCCGTTTATATTATTGCCTATATTTTAATTGTAGGTGTTGCGCTTCCGGGAGCGGCTATACTTACATTAGCCGGTGGTGCGCTATTTGGCGTACTTGTCGGAACAGTTGTAGTTTCTTTCGCGAGCACAATAGGAGGGACTGTTAGTTTTTTAATTTCTAGATATTTATTCAGAGATGTTTTAAGAGAAAAATTTAGAGATAAGCTAGAAACGATTGATAAAGGAATTCGCAGGGATGGTGCATTTTATCTTTTTACACTGCGGATGATTCCCCTTTTTCCCTTCTTCTTGATTAATGTCCTCATGGGGCTAACAGATATTTCAGTTCTAGTTTTCTTTTTTGTTTCGCAAGTAGGTATGCTTCTTGGAACGATGGTTTATGTAAATGCAGGCACGCAGCTAGCAAGCATTAGCTCCTTAAAAGATATTTTATCGCCTAACTTGATTTTATCTTTCATCGCACTTGGAATTTTACCTTTGATCGCAAAATCCATTATCTCTTATTTGCAAAATCAAAAGATTTATAAAAATTATAAAAAGCCAAAGTCTTTTGATTATAACCTAATCGTAATCGGAGCAGGTGCTGCCGGACTTGTGACTTCTTATATAGCGGCTACAGTCAAAGCGAAAGTTGCCCTCATCGAAAAACATAAAATGGGCGGGGATTGTTTGAATTATGGTTGTGTTCCTTCGAAGGCACTCATTGCAGTTGCGAAACGTATTAGCACTGAGAAAAAAATTGCCGAGTTCGGTCTCAAGAGTGCTAAGATTGAATTTGATTTCGCTACTGTTATGGAGAGAGTTGCAAAAGTAGTAAAAAAAATTGAACCAAACGATTCAGTAGAGCGTTATACGAAACTAGGTGTAGAGTGTTTTTCAGGGGATGCAAAGATCATTAGCCCCTATATAGTATCTGTAAATGGAAAAGAATTTAGCACAAAATCAATCGTAATCGCATCTGGTGCAGAGCCATTCGTTCCAGATATTCCTGGCTTAAGTGAAATTTCTTTTTTAACTTCGGATACACTTTGGGGTTTACGCAAATTACCCAAACGACTTTTAGTTCTAGGTGGTGGACCGATTGGCTGTGAATTGTCGCAGGCATTTTCTAGGCTTGGCTCTGATGTCACGCTTATCGAAATGGGAGAGCGGATAATGCCAAAGGAAGACCTGGATGTTTCCGCTTTTATGAAAGAAATCTTAGAAAGAGAAGGACTAAAAATTCTCACATTCCACAAAGCAGTGGAATTTAAAAAAGGATGGAATAAGTCTGTAGTTTGTGAGGCTAATGGTAAAAAAGTAGAAATTGAATTTGATGAAGTCATTCTAGCAATCGGCAGAAGAGCAAGGACAAAAGGATTTGGAATGGAAGAGTTAGGAATTCGCCTAAATCCAAATGGAACGATTGAGACAGATGAATTTTTACGAACTAATTTTCCGAATATTTTTGTATGTGGGGACGCGGCAGGTCCTTATCAATTTACTCA
>JANYCR010000318.1 GCA_025360185.1 Leptospiraceae bacterium
AGTAAACCCCGTATAAAAATAGTATCCACCAAAAGATAGAAAACTCATGACCTTTAAATAAAAGGGAGTTCTATTTCGTAAAATCCAATCTAATCCACCGAATAAGATTCCCATACATGCTAATGAGAATCCCAAAACAACATAATCGAAAAAATGTAAATAAATTGCAACACAAACTGAGACACCCAATATAGAATCATACAAATCATCTAGGAATCTAAGTTTGAACTCTGCATAAGACGTTCTAGCTCGATTTGATAGCTGACCAAAATAAGATTTCCCTGGAAGTGCAGTTGTTTCAGATTCCAGCGAAACAAGTGAGGAGGAATCCTGTATTCTCTTCCCAAGTGATACCCTGGAAATATCATACACACCTCCAATGGAAGTAAGCACATCGTCATCTGGAATACACGAAAACACATCCCTAAATGGAATGAATTTTCGTTTTAAAGATGCATTCGTTGCATTGAAAACATCTCGCTCCCTTATAATCGTTCCTTTCTTAATTGTTGTGGTATAGGTTCTACCTTTTTCTGAGGCGGGCTCTAAACTTAAACGAACTAAATTTTCGTGAAAATTATAATCTACTACAAAAACATCCCCTACTGGAGAGACAGCCCTATAAGATTTAAAATAACCTCTTGCAGGACTTTTGCTTCGCTTCCACCAAGTTCTAAATCCTTCATAATCCGAATCGTATAACATAGGTTGTATATCGGATGATAAAAAAAATAGCTAAAGATACATTCTTCTTGGTCATATAAAAAGTAATACTTTTATCCCTCCTTTCGGAGGGACGACTTAGATTAATGCAAAATTCTATTTGCCTTTTTTCTTATGTCTGTTGGCTCTACGCTTTTTCTTTCTCTTGTGAGTAGCGATTTTTTTTCTTTTTCTTTTTTTACCAGACGGCATTCATAACTCCTTAATAATGTTAAAAAACTATTCCAAATACTTTTGTAAACTTCTATTTTTCTTTAACTCAGATAATAAAAGTTTTATATCTTTAATTCCTGATTTAGAGGAAATAAATAATACATCATCTTCTTCTACCACAATCAAATCCTCTACTCCCAGAAATGTTACCAATTCTTTTTTAGTAGAAGAGATATTTCCCTTTGCATGGAAATAAAAAGATTCTTTTCCTGTGTGATGATTTCCATTTGCATCTCCCTTAAGAACTCTCTCAAGTGAGAGCCAAGATCCAACGTCATCCCAATCAAAGCTTGCTTTGACCATTCGTATGAGGGAACTCTTTTCCATGATAGCTGTATCAATTGCCTCTGAGGGTAAAAGTTTAAATGCAGAGGCAAGGTCTCCAAAATTCGCAAATGGAAATTTATTTTTGAGAGGTGTTAAAATATAAGGAGCATGCTTTGCAAATTCTCCTAAAATAAAATCAGTCTTCCAAATAAAAATTCCAGGATTCCAATAGAAATTTTTGCGTTTTAAATATTTTACCGCTACTTTAAAATCAGGTTTTTCAAAAAAACCTTTTACTTCCATTCCATACTTTGTTGGTTTTCCAGTTGCTATATAACCATATCCAGTCTCGGGTCTAACAGGCTTTATCCCGAGTAATACTAAATTTTCTTCTGCTTCCTGAATAGCAAGTTTCATAGTTTTAGTAAACTCACTAACAGGATTGATAAATGCATCTGCGGACAATACTATCTGAGTAGGATTTCCAAATTTTTGTTTAAAATACAGGGAGGCTAATGCAACTATTGGAGCCGTATTTTTTCCTTCTGGCTCAAGAATAAAATTCTTCTCCGGGAAACTTTTTTCTTGCTGTAAAATAGATTTCTTTAATGCGGCATTGGTTCCGATGAAGATTCGATCTATACTTGTTAAAGTCAAGGCTCTATCAATAGTTTCTTTGAGGAGCGTCTTATTAGAATATACCTTCTGTAATTGTTTAGGAGTTGATGTTCTAGAGCGAGGCCAGAAACGCTCACCCTTACCGCCCGCCATAATTAATACTACTGGTTTGTCTTTAGCCGTCATACTGACTCCAGTCAATTTAGGTTTCTTTGATTTCTTCTGGAGCAAATTTAATTGGTTTTAGAGGAATAATGGTAGAAACCGCATGCTTATAGATTAATTGCTGTTTGCCATCATTTTCAATGATAATTGTAAAATTATCAAAGCTATATACTTTTCCTTTTAAAGGAACACCGTTTAAAAGATAAATGGTTAAATCTATCTTATCTTTTCTAGCTGTATTCAGAATGTAATCTTGAATATTATTTTTTGTAGACATCCCTTTTACCATCTCATATTTTTTTTATTTGCTCTAACGCAGCATTCCAATTCATCGCCTGCAAAACTTCTTCTTTCTTAAACCAAGTAATTTGTTTCTTCGCATAATTTCTATGTGAGCGAGAAAACTCTTCTAAAAAGGATTCCATGCTCATTTTACCTTTGATATAATCAAGTGCAAAATTGTAGCCAAGAGAATTTAAAGCCGGCGCATGCTCCCCATACTGCTCAACTACTTCTTTGGTCTCCTCCAAAATTCCAGAATCAATCATCGCTTTACAACGAATATTAATTCTCTCATACAATTCACTTCTCTCTCTGTGAATCAAAATACCTGTTACTTCCAGTTTTCCTTTGGTCAGAAAGCCGTCATTCTTATTTTCTTTTAATTCTGACCATCTAATCCCACTAGACTGAAAAACTTCCAGGGCACGTACAACCCTATAATCATCGGCAGGGCTAACGCTCGCAGTTGTCTTTGGGTCTACTTCCTGTAATAATTCCCATCTCTCTTCTCTTGAAATAGATTCTAAATTTTCTCTGATGCCAGGTTTTATTTCCGGGACAGGGTACATACCGTAAAGGAAGGCTTTTAGATAAAAACCCGTACCGCAAGTAATGATTGGAATTTTATTTCGCTCATAAATGTCTTCGATTGCCTGCTCTGCAAGCCTTACAAAAGATGCTGCATTGAGGCGCCCACTTGGGTCGAGAAAGTCAACTAGGCGATGTCTAATTCGTTCTAGGATGAGTTTATCAGGTTTTGCTGTGCCTACTGACAACATTCTATAAACCTGCCTGGAATCGAAAGAAACGATTTCAA
Organism: Leptospiraceae bacterium; assembly: GCA_025360185.1. Taxonomy (GTDB): domain Bacteria; phylum Spirochaetota; class Leptospiria; order Leptospirales; family Leptospiraceae; genus UBA2033. The sequence continues at coordinate 3,086 of JANYCR010000318.1, forward strand.
AACGAGATGGGTCTAGGTGAAAACAAAGCTCCGTCTTGCCTCCCCCAGTGGGAGAGGCTAAAATAATCAATCTTCTGATATCAGGTATCTTCCTCGTCTAGTATTGGCTCCGGATCATCAATCTCAGAGTCTGGCTCTAGTAGAATATCCTCTTCCGCACCTAATTCAGCCACAACGTCTTCATCTACTACATCGAATTCACTAAGCTTGGGAGAGGATTTTGGAAACTTAATCTTAACGGCGGGACGCGTATTTTGGTCAGCACCACATTTGGGGCAGAGTTTCTCTTCTTTTCCCAGGTCGTAAAACTTAGTATTACAACTATAGCAGGTATGTTTCTTTCCTAGACCTCCCGATTCTGTAGCGGGGGTCGTTTTCTTGGGAGATGGTTTAGCCGATCGAGCAGATGTTTCCATCTTTTTACTCACTTCGGCTTTCTTGGAAGGCTCTGCCTTTTTGGTCTCCGGCTTCTTGACTACTTTTTTCTGCAACTTCTTGGTCATAAAAAAGAAATTAAAAAATCCAAGATGAAAATAATGACAAGATAAATTTTATAAATTCGAGGTTTTTGGATTTTTTTTTTCAAAATAGGTAGACTATAAGCAAGTAGGTGCTTTTTTACCTCTAATATGCTAAGCTATTACGAAATAATTCCATCCTTGGGACACAGCATCAGTGTAAAAATCACTGACAACCAAAAGTCTGAATCCATCCTACTTCTACACGGGTTCAATGATAACAAAGAGACGTTCGTTTTCCTAGAAGAATTTTTAAGCAAACGTTTCAATCTATACAGTTTTGACTTTCGGGGACATGGGGACTCTGACTGGAAAAAAGATTCCCTTTATAATTACAGTGAAAATCTAATCGATGTACAAAATATTATAGATCACTACTTCCAAAAGCCCATTTTCCTATTAGGTCACTCGATGGGTGCTGGAATGGCTGCCCGCTATACTGGACTGTTCCCTGAAAAAATTAAACTCCTAGTATGTCTCGAAGGCTTTAGCGGGCTTCAGCCACAAGAAGTCGAACGAAAACGACTACGCGAATGGCTAACTACAACTAGCCGTCGAAATGAACGATCTACCGCAACACCATCCGAGAGAAAAAAAAATATGACATTAGAAGAAGCGAAAAATAAACTCTCCCTTATTTATGGAAAACTTGCCCGTGATAAAATTGATGCATTAATTCTAGGATTAGTCAGACAAACAGAAGATGGATTTTACAAATGGAAAAATGATCCGAATCTAAAGACATCATCCCCAATTCCTTTCCCGCCAGAACTCTCTCGAAAACTTTGGAGCGAAATTACAAGTCCAGTATTAATTTTCTTCGGACGGCAAACACATATTCGCCCCAAGAACTTAGAAGAAATTTTATCCCATTTTAAAAATGTAGAATTGCACGAAGTCGAACACGCAGGTCATAATATGCACCACGACAAGCCGGAAGTATTGATTGAGATCATGGATGGTTTTTTTGAAAAGAATAAGAATTATATTTAATGAGGAAAATTTTATTTCATTAGGTCTTTATCATCCTTATCTTTAGCGAGCTTTAAATTGCTGCACATTAGTCAATATCCAATTTGCACAAATTTGTTAAAAAATAAAATGTTAAGTAAATAAATAATTGCTTAAAAATATCTTAGATATAAATTGTTTAGAATACTAAACAAGGAAAAAAATCCATGAGAAAAAAAACAAATGAAAATTCACTCTTTTCTGCAATTTTCAGCGCAGTAGCGATTAGAACAGCAAAGCACATCATCTATAAAGCAACAAATTCTGATCCAAATACAAAATTACTTACAGTTCCAATGGAATTAATGTTCTCGGAATTCGTTACAGACAAATCACTAAAACAAAGCTTACAGGCTGGAAGCTTGTTAAATGCAAGTATTGATTTAATGCAATTAGGGATGGAGGATACTCCTATTTATGCAGAAAGTAGGAAAGATAAAAAAACGATTCGAGATATTCTTAGAAATATATCTTTTAACTTTGACCCAATATTAGACGTTGCCTATTTTATGGATGGAACCATTCATCTGTCCAAGATTGAAAAGCCAATTTTCTTTCTAAGAGGACAAATACTTTTTATCTTAAACGGAACAGAGGATTTTATTCGATGGATTTCAGTCACAGGAACTAAGAATAAGAAATTTCAAAGTTTAGAAGAACTGATAGTAGAAAATCGTACCTCTTATTTTAAATACATTCATTACAAGGCGGGTGCAGATTTAGGCGGACCACAAAATCAAAATGATGTTACAATAAATAAATCCGGTACCGGGAAAAATAACTACATTGCCTTTCCTCAAGGCGAATCTGATAATGCAGACGGTGGCTTACTTGAATGTTATGGAACGACACTTGTATATACAATGATGCATCTTGGCTATGTGGATGGTAGCCTATCTAATAAAGAATTAACTGAAAAATTTTTATCTAGACATTCTAATGAGAAAAAGAATGTCTTAAAATTTTCAGAATTAGCTATTCATGACTTCCGTGGATTGAGTAAAGGTGTATTAAATTATTTTGGAACTAAAGATACAAAAACAGGTAAGCTAACTTATCATTTAGATCGAATTGAACGTGAGATTCAAAAATTTCAACATTCTGACTTTTCAAAATTAATGGGAAATGACACATTAGAAATAAAACTAATACCTCTGCAAACAAAAACATTAATAGAAAACGTAGACAGAGTTAATAGCGGTTATCCGGTTCAGTTTGTAGGAAATCCAAGAATGTTCTTTGATACAAGGCATTATGTTCTTCCTTATCGAATGAGAACTATTAAACAGGGCGCAAAATATGATATGTATTATATTGATCCTATAAGAAAAATTGAAGAGGTGGACGAGACAACGGAATACTATGATAACGGAAAGCCTGTAGATTCCATGTCTGCCAGAAAAAAAAGAAGATATGATATAACTGAAAGTTATTTAAGAGGAACCTTTACATGGATGGTCGTTCCTAAAAGTAAGTAAACCTTTTACAAATGAAACTAATTTTAATTATTTTACTATTCATTACTGAAGTCTCGATCATCTCAGCTAAAGAAGCGGTTTATAATATGCCAATTTTTAAATTAAGAAAAGGATATGGTAAATGTCCTCATAGTGTAAGAATGATTTATGGAAGAATTGGTATAATAAAATGTAAGGGCACTATTTGCAAATATAAAGAACAAATTCAAACTTTATCATTCAAAAATCAACCTGGCGAAACAAACATGAATGTATTATTTCTACCAATGAAAGGAAGAGAACTTAAACGTCTGAATAATATTCGGTCAATATATATTGAAAGGATTTATGGAGAACAAGTTGATGTTGTCTCTGGCACTATTCAATTTGGAACAAGTTGGAAAACTTATACATTTAAAAATGCTCCTGTCATTTATATCCGAGCTATTGAATATAGAGAAAACGAAAAATGTCATTGATTGTTGAATCCCGTGTAAAGAATCCGCAATAATTCAATCGTCGAAGAAAACCTTGTAAAGTGCGGGGTTAGGTCAATTCCCCTTAAGGCTACTAGCCATTACACTCGCAATCTCACTTTTTAGTTGGATACCCTTATCCGCAGTGATTTGTTTTAACATTTGCTTCGGGTGAAAAACCAAATTCAGACCAAATCGAAATTCTCTGAGCATGGATTTGAAGCTGTAAATAGAAGGAAGATACTGAACAAGGACTTGTTCTAGACCTAAATCTTTTTTCAATTCTTCGATGCTTTCTAGAAAAGATTGATTTGAATCAACCATACTACTTGCGAGAAAACTTTTTCCTGTAAAAACTCTTCCCTGTGCAAGCGTCTCTAATTCTTTTAGAGTTTTCTTTCGAGAGAGTATAACTCTTTCATAGAACTGTCCATTGACTCTCTTTATTTCTTCGTTTAAAAATTCTTTAGATTCAGCGGATAACTGTCCATATTCGGAAAAAATTTCTCTAAGTGGATAGAATTCTAGCCTTTGTTTTGTTACTCCATACTTATTATAAAGCTTTCTTAAGTTAGGTCTGATCATTACCGTTCCAATTGAACCTGTAATGCAAAGTGGATTAGAAATAATCCTATCACAAGCGGCTGCTATATAGTAGCCCCCGGAGGCAGCGACATTTTGAAAATACGCATAGACTTTTACTTTTTTCTTTAGCTTTAAAATTTCCTGGTAAATTAATTCAGAGGCAAATGCCGATCCGCCGGAGGAATCAATTTCTAAGATGACACCTTTTACTGATTTATCCTGCCTGATACTTTTTAATGCAGCTAATACTGGATAGGCGTGAATGGCATCGGATTTCATTTCCTCTTCTTCTTTTTTTCCCATTCCAATATTTCCTTTGAGTGGGAGGATAATAATTTTCTTTTTCTTCTTAGGGAAAAACCGAAATTGCTTTTTCTTATGAAAGAAATGAATATCAGAGTTAGTAGCTTCATCATCCTCTACATTACTCGCAGTCTTATCTGTCTCTTCATAATCTTTATTACAAAAATTTTCCGTGAAGTTTTCTTCTTCCAGAAAGCCAGTCAAAAATCCAATCTCAAGTAAATACTGAGAAGTAAGTATAGGACGTTTTAAGATTTTACTTTCTATTTTTGCATTATCATAGAAGGAATCAAGAAGCTGAGTCTTAATTGAGCGGATAAGCATTGTTAGATTTTCTTTGGCTGGAATCGAAAATGAATTTCTATTAAAGCTCTCTGCAAAAGATTTATATGGACCGGAGGCAAAACTCTCTACACTCACGCCTAAATTTTTCAACAGACCGCCAAAGAAAAAACTTTCTACGGCGGGCAGTAAGACCGTAAACTCACCGGAGGGTGCGCTAAATCTCTTGTGCATATGAGAGAGCAAATATAAAGATTTAATATCTCCACTTGAAGCGAACCCGGCAGTTTGAATTCCCTTACCCTTAATTCTCTCAATTTGAAAAGCGAGGTTAGAAAGCTCAGCCATTCCAAACTCTAGTTCAGAGCTTATATGAAACGAAACTTTTTTGATTCGAGTGCTCTTAGAAATCAAATCAAGGTCATTTAAAAAATCTAAGAATAAGACCTCCGAGTCTTTTCCTGTTACCCACTCCACTATAGAAGTCTTGCGGTACGAGGCAAACTTACTTGGAATCTCAACTAAGATATGGTTTCCATTATGGAAAAATCCAAATAGTAAAAAATAAAAAAAACGAACGATTCGGAAAGGTAGAAATAGAACTAATAGTATATAATACAATGGGCAAATTCCTTTTAATGATACAATTTTTAACCTTGGCGTTTTTGAAACTGTTATTTATTTTACAAACTGAATGAATATTATTTTAGAAGGAATTAATTCTAGATTTTAAAAAATTTATTGAATGATTTTGGCTTAGAAGGAAAACTTACTGTAACGGGTTAGGTTAAACGCATGAAGAACAAACTTACAGCAAATACAATTTTAGACGGAATCAATGATGGCAAGGCAATCGCAATGAATTGCTTCACCCTCACCGATAATTTTGTAAAAAACCTGGAAATAGTTCTTCGAAATATACTCAATCATTACGAGAAAATTGACTTACTGCCAGCTATTTTTGGAACAACGCAAGAACTCGTAAACTGGACTTGCCTTTCAAACATGCGGTATATCTATTACAAACAAAATGATTTAGACTTAAACGATGAAAAAGTATTTAAAGACAACGAGTCTAGATTTTTAACAAGCATTAATAAATTAAATTCTTCCAATTACCGTGATGAGTTAAAGGCTAACAACATGTATGTGCATGTGGTATTTGAACATGAGGTGACCGGGCTCAATGTAAAAGTTCATAATGTCTCTGAAAATACATTAGACCAGGAAAAATATCTTCGCTCTTATCTCAAGCAAGCAATGAATTATGCGAATGTATTGGATTACTTTAAAGATCATCCTGAAGATCCGCAGGGTAAAAATATGGGGCTTGCTTTCTCAATTATTATTCTAAAAGAATCCGGACTAAGACCAGACCTAATGAGAATCAGTAAAGCGGGTAGCGGTGCTTATTCGCGAATTGAAATTCCGTTTGTAAACGAATACCAAAGTATCCGTGATAAGATTTTGAAGGATGAACAGCTAGTTCCATTCGAGCGCAAAAGCCTAGTTCCACCCGAATTTCAAGCAGAATTAGAAAAACGAATTAAATCCATGGAAATGGATTCATTCGAGTTTATTCCGAATTAGTCTCCCGTTTTTAAGACCGCGAGAAATGCTTCCTGCGGAATTTCAACATTTCCAAATTGCTTCATTCTTTTCTTTCCTTCTTTTTGTTTCTCTAACAACTTGCGTTTACGCGAAATATCCCCACCATAACACTTAGCAGTTACGTTCTTTCTAACGGCAGAAATATTTTCACGAGCAACAATACGTGCTCCTATACTCGCTTGCAATGCAATTAAGAATTGCTGACGGGGGATTAATTCTCTTAGTTTGGAAATAACAGCCCGCCCTCTTGCCTCCGCTCTCGTTTTATGAACGATAGTCGAAAGAGCGTCTACCGGCTCCGCATTTACTAGAATATCTAACTTTACAAGATTGGATTCTCTATATTCAGCAGGCTCGTAGTCTAATGATGCGTAACCTTTTGTATAAGATTTTAACTTATCATAGAATTCGAAAATTAATTCTGCAAGAGGAATTTCATACATCATCTGAACTTTATCTTCATCGAGATAGACTGTGTCGATATGCACGCCTCTTTTTTCAATTACTAGGGACATGATATTACCCACGTATTCATTGGGTGTAAATATGGTTGCTTTTACAAAAGGCTCTTCCATCATCTCGATAGATTGAGGCTCAGGAAACTTAGAAGGATTGTCTATTTCAAAAACTTCACCTCTCGTATTCGTAATTCTATACTTCACTGATGGGGCAGTCGTTATTAGCTCCAGGTTAAATTCTCTCTCGAGTCTCTCTTGCACAATCTCCATATGCAAGAGACCAAGATAACCCACACGAAACCCAAAGCCGAGGGCAAGAGAATTTTCTCTTTCATAGACAAGTGCTGCATCGTTTAACTTTAGCTTCTCAATTGCTTCTACAAGCTCATCAAACTGCTCTCCATAAATAGGAAAGAGTCCAGAAAATACCATCGGCTTCGCTTCTTTATAACCAATGACTACTTCGGTTGCTCTCCTATCAAAATGGGTAACGGTATCTCCCGATCTTGCATCTGCTACTCTCTTGATTCCGGCAACAATATATCCAACGTCCCCTGCACCTAAAAAGTCCTGGGAGAGAAGGTTAATACGATTTATCCCCACATCGGTGACAATAAAGTCAGTTCCACCGCTCATTAGAAAAATGCGATCCCCTTTTTTGACTGTTCCGTCTACAATTCTAACTTTGATTACGACACCCATATAAGTATCAAAATAAGAATCATAGATCAAAGCCTTGAGCGGTTTCTGGTCATCACCCACAGGTGGAGGAATTAATTTACAAATAGCCTCTAATACCTCTGGAACATTTTGACCGGTCTTAGCAGAGATAGAAATCGCCTCAGTCGAATCAAGCCCGAGGCTATCTTCAATTAGCTTCATACACTTGGGAATATCGGCACTCGGTAAATCTATTTTATTGATAACAGGAATAATTTTTAAATCAGCTTCCATCGCCAAATAGAGGTTAGCCAGAGTTTGTGCTTCCACGCCTTGGCTAGCATCCACGATTAGTAATACACCTTCACATGCTTTGAGTGATCTAGAAACTTCGTAGTTAAAATCCACATGTCCGGGAGTATCAATTAAATTAAGATAATAAGTATTGCCATCTCGCGAATGAAATTCGAGAGAGGCGTTATTTGCTTTGATTGTGATTCCTCGTTCCCTTTCAATGTCCATGGTATCGAGGATTTGATTTTTTTTGGTTCTCTCGTCTGTGACAAGAGTAAGCTCTAGAAGTCTATCGGCAAGAGTGGACTTGCCGTGATCAATATGTGCTATAATAGAAAAATTTCGGGTGAATTTTTGTTTGTCTGACATGCTGTATTTTAAAATTACAGACATGCCCTATTTAGCAAGTCATTTTGTCTTAGGCGTTGTCAGCGAGACGAATATCTTCCTCGGTAACTACGCTCCTTGTATAACGAATAAAATCGACATCTTTAATTGTGATAACTCCCTGCGGCATTGTCAAATCAAGCATCTTTACAATTTCCTCTACTCGTGCCTCTGATTCAATTACATTCATTACAATCGTGGAATCTTTGCTCCATAGACTTGCTATGGACTCATCTGGATATTTTACTTTCAAATCAGTTCCATAACCAGCAGTAGATTTTAAAACAGTACATCCCGTGATTCCCATCGCAATAAATTTATCAATTAGGGTTTTATAAAGTGGTGTGGTGCCTTGCGTTTCTTTGCTGTTAATATAAATAGTTAGTTCTTTCTTTTTGTCTCTGATTTTCATTATAATGCCTCTTTGTTTTTGAAACCTTAATTACTATGATTTGACTGTAAACATTAATCTTATAGATGTTAGAAAAAAAATTATGATTTTATCTAGCGATGTCCTCAATGTCATTCGTACAAGAAAAAAGGAATGTTACGCGAGAAAGCTAAGTCGTTAAGGGTTTAAAGATAGTTTGCGCATACGTTTGAATATCCGGAGAGAGTAGGGAAACAAAGAGTTGTGTTTCCTTTTATAGTTGGGCAAGTTAATGGTATCAGTGCTAGTTCTCAGATTGAAATTTAAAAGGAGATAATTCTAAGAACTAAAACAGATTTCTTACTCACGCAAAGACGCTAAGGGCGCGGAGAAAAGAGTCAATACCGATAGTAACCCCCGCAATCCCCGCGCCTCCGCGTGACACATTCTTTTTTTCCTATTTAACCAACGGTTTCACGTTTGGATTAGGCATGTTAGCCGCATTCGCCACTGTCGGCTTACTTGCAGTAGCCGTTACTGGTGTGATGAATTCTTTTTCTGATGGAGAGACATTGACTGCGGGAAAGTTAAATACAAATTTTAATTCATTGAAAACGGCTATTGAGAGTCTACCCAACTGGACTAAAAGTTGTAGCGATGCCGTATTTAGTAACGGTTCAAGCATTTACTGGCATATGCAATAATTCTTATCAAATCGCCTGTTGTTTATGATTCTTTATCTGTGTTCATCCGTGTAATTCTTTTATTTGTTTGGATCGGTGCTGATTCTCATATAGAGATTTGGGCGAGGCGTTAAACCTAATCTTTCTAAAATTGAGAAAGTAAAAAAATGGAAAAATTCTACTTTGCAACAAGAATGATTACATTAAACTTGAATTAGGAACTTGTATCCTATAAGAAAGGAACCCTAGCAACATGATTTTAGGAAATTCAGCAATCGAAATAGTTTGTAATTATCTTGCAAAAACGGAAACTACCAGAGCAAGTATCTTTGGTTCCTATGCACGTGGGGAAGCCAACCTATCAAGTGATTTGGATTTATTAGTTGAATTTGAACCATCCATCAGCCTACTAAAATTTGTAAGATACAAAAGAGAGTTGGAAAGCCTTCTGATAGACCTTTTGACGCCAGCATCCATCTCCCCCTATATTTTTCCAAAAATCCAAAAAGATTTAAAGTTAATTTATGAAAGAAAATGATCTAATTCGATTACAACATATTATTGACTATCAAATGGTTTACAATGCAATCCAGAATGATGTCCCGATTTTAAAAAATGAAATTAGTCGATTGCTGAAATAAAAAATACCACTGGAGAAACTCAATGACACACAACGCGAGAGAGAGAGAGAGAGAGAGAGAATAACATCGTTTAGCCTACCAAATTCCTTTAGAGAAATATTTTGCAACAGAGGCACCGAGACACGGAGTTTAAGAGGTTCGTGGATTTATATTAAAATCATTTCCATATTACAAGGATTATCCTCTGGATTTAAGTTTGGAATGGGAATCCTCGCCGCGTTCATTACCGCCGGATTACTCGCAGTAGCCGTTACGGGGGTAATGAATTCTTTTCAAGATGGTGAGACATTGACTGCGGGAAAGTTAAATACAAACTTCAATTCACTCAAGGCGGCTATTGAGAGTTTGCCCAATTGGACTAAGAGTGGTAGCGATGCTGTATTTAGTAACGGAAATGTAATCGTGAATACAACTACTGCGGCTAACTCGGCAGTAGTCACTGTGAACGGAAAGATTAGCTCTAGTGTGCTTGGAGTGTATTGTGGGGCTACGGCTGGTTTGGTTACAGGAAATATGGGAGGGTATACAGGAGCAAAAGCGTTATGCGAGACTGCATGTAGCAATACAAATGCACATATGTGTACAGCGCATGAAATAAGCATTAGTAGACAGCTAGGCATTTCTATTAGCAGTAATTTGTGGTACACTTCTTATAGCTTCGGTTTTCAATCTGGAACTGATACGATAGACTGTGCTGGTTGGACGGATGGAACAGCAACAGCTAGAGGACCTAAAGCATATCCATCGCCGGGGCAACCGGGTAATGATTTTTGTAATGCGACTTTACCGGTAGCCTGTTGCTTGTGAGTTTACCTATCCCCAATCTGTCTGTCATTGTAGAGATTTATATAAAGTAACCCCTTTCCGATTCGGAAAGGGGTGTCTTAGCAGATATTTAGCAATAACACAAAAATTGGGGATAGGTAAGAATTTTATTGTGAAGCAGTGACTACCTATTCCCAATCCGCCTGCTATTGTAGAGATTTATATAAAGTAACCCCTTTCGGTATCGGAGAGGGGCTACCTCGTAGTATCCGACGCCATGTAAAGTGCGGGGAGAGGTAACTAATCCAACTCCGCCATCCCTGTCTTCACAAGTCTATCTAACTTGAGCAAATTTGTTAGTAACCGCTCAGTCTTACTCAGATAGAATTGAGTAGTAGAATCTGACTTGGCAGAGGGAGGATCGGGATGGACTTCCATGAAAAGTCCTTCTATTCCAAGGGAAACCGCACCGGTCATCAGATCAGGGATAAATTCGCGTTGTCCGCCGGTGATATTTCCTGCACCGCCGGGAAGTTGGGCGGAGTGAGTTCCGTCGAAGATGATTGGAATATCCAAACTGTGGAGAATCGGGATTACCCGTAAGTCAAATACTAAATTGTTGTAACCAAAGCTTGCGCCGCGCTCTGTCACTAGGTATTTTTCAGAGCCGCACTCACGGATTTTTTCTTTGATATGCTTACAGTCTGCCGGTGCTAAGAATTGACCCTTTTTTACATTGACCCATTTACCTGTCTTAGCCGCAGCTTCTAGTAAATCGGTTTGTCTTGATAAAAAAGCAGGAATCTGGTAAACGTCGATTACATCCTTTAATGCATTGATTTGTTCTACTTCGTGAACGTCGGTTAATACCGGTATGCCGTATTTGGATTTGATGTATTCTAGGTTTTTAATTCCTTCGCTAAGCCCCGGTCCCCGGTAGGAGTGAATAGAAGAGCGATTTGCTTTGTCGAAACTGCTTTTGAAAATATAAAAGATTCCAAGCCTCTTGCAAATATCTACCATCTGCTCTGCGACTAAGTCTAGTAATTCTCTAGACTCCATCACACAGGGTCCTGCAATTAAAAAGAAAGGCTTGTCGCCTCCAATAGTTGCTCCGTTTAAAAATTCTCTTTCTGTTGAACGTTTACTCATGATTAACCTCTCTTTATTTTGCTATCTTCACTGCCGCGCGAATAAACCCTGCAAATAATGGATGCGGGTTAATTGGTTTTGACTTAAACTCGGGATGATATTGCACACCGATAAACCATGGATGATCTTTGATTTCTACAATCTCCATTAATTTTTCGTCAGGGGAATATCCGGAAAAATCCATTCCCGCTTTTGTAAATTGCTCTTTGTATCTGAGTGTAAATTCAAACCTATGACGGTGACGCTCTGAAATTTTTTCCATTTTGTATTCGCTAAATGCAAGTGTGCCTTTCTTGACAATGCAAGGATATGCGCCTAACCGCATTGTGCCGCCCATTTGCTCAATTTCCATTTGCTCTTCAATGAGTGAAATCACGGGATGCTCTGTCGATGGATTAAACTCAGTCGAGTGTGCATTTTTTAACCCTACTACATTACGTCCAAATTCAATAACCGCACATTGCATTCCCAAACAAATTCCAAAGAACGGAATTTTTTTTGTTCTCGCGTAATTAATTGCTAAAACTTTTCCCTCAATTCCTCTTTCTCCAAATCCACCTGGAACTAAAATTCCGTGCACATCTTTGAGGAGTTCTTTCACGTTGTCTTTGTTTAAGTCTTCAGGGTTAATCTTAGTAAACGCAACGATTGCATCATTTGCAATTCCCCCATGGGAAAGAGATTCGTAAATAGAGCGGTAAGCATCTTGGAGGCTAATGTATTTACCCACAACCGCTATATTCACTTTCTTAGTAGCGTTTAATATACGTTTGACCATCTTCTCCCATTCGCCGAAGTTGGATTTACCAATCTCCATATTAAACATTTTTAAAACTACTTCGTCTAGCTTTTCGTCTTTGTACATCTTGGGAACTTCGTAAATAGAAGAAGTAATATCACTTGCAGAAATTACATTTTCTTCTTTCACATTACAAAATAGAGAAATTTTAGATTTCATTTCCTTTGTCATCGGATTTGCAATTCTACAAACTAAAATATCTGGCTGAATTCCAAGGGCTAATAGCTCTTTGACGGAGTGTTGTGTCGGTTTGGTCTTAGCCTCACCAGCCGCAGAAATCGTAGGAACTAAAGTCAAGTGGATAAATAATACTTGCCCCGCTCCGTGCTCATAGCGCATTTGACGAATTGCTTCTAAAAATGGAACAGACTCAATATCACCCACAGTTCCGCCAATTTCTACAATTACAAAATCAGGCTCTTGTTCTTTTGCGAGTAAGTGAATACGATTGCGAATTTCATTTGTGATATGCGGAACTACTTGCACAGTTCGTCCGAGGTAATCCCCTTTGCGCTCTCGCTCAATTACAGAAAAATAAATTTGTCCAGTCGTCACAGAATTTTTACGAGAGAATTGAGACGTGGTAAATCTCTCGTAATACCCTAGATCCAAATCTGTTTCAGCGCCATCGTTTGTGACAAACACTTCCCCGTGTTGGTAAGGACTCATCGTGCCCGGATCAATATTGATATACGGATCCATTTTTTGGAGTGCGACTTTATAACCGCGTGCTTCTAGTAAACACCCAAGCCCTGCAACCGTAACACCTTTTCCGAGCGAAGAAGCAACTCCACCGGTTATAAAAATATATTTTGACTTAACCAAATCTTACACCTTTCTTAAAATCTATTCATCTAGACTAACTACTTTTATTGCCACAGAATCACGGAGAAAAGATTTCAGAGAGTCCATTTTACATTATACGGTTTATTCCCGTAATTCAGGTTCGTGGTCACAATAATACATTCGTGAATGTAAATCTTTTACAAGCTCGCTAATTATCTCGATTGTAAGAAAAAAACATACAATCCAAATAACCTCTGTGCCTCTGTGGCAAAAATACACTTTGTCATACATCTAAACTATAATTTAATGATGACTATTTAAGGTAGGAATTAATAAAGTCAATTTTGTAAAGGAAATCAGTTTTTTTACAGACCGCATGAAAAAGTATGAACCGCTAGCCTATATTCTCATGGGAGTCGCATTTGCACTCATCATGAGCCTCGTGTTTTTAAAGGGAGACAGATACAAATTTCAAAAAGAAATTACCGATCCCAAAAAATTAGAACAATTAAAAAAATCGGAAAAGGTGATCGAGCATCCAGTTACGGAATCTATCACGGAAGCTTTTTTAAGAGAAGTAAAAAGAAATCTAAAAGATCCGCTCAGCGTAGTTCTTATTCAAGTAATCGTAGTTTTGTTATTTGCTCGATTTTTCTCGATGATCTTTAAAAAATTAGGACAACCCTCCGTCATCGGAGAAATTTTTGCGGGCATTGCACTCGGTCCTTCCTTCATCGGTTTTTTATTTCCTGAATTCTCTCAAATCCTATTTCCAAAAGAATCCATGGGCTATTTAAAAATTCTAAGCCAGATTGGTCTTGTGATTTTTATGTTCATTATCGGCATGGAGCTTGACGTTGCTGTTTTAAAAAAGAAAGCGTCATCCGCTATATTCATCAGCCATTCAAGCATAATATTTCCTTATATACTCGGAGTATTACTATCACTCTATTTATTCGATGAATTCGCACCGGAAGGAGTGAGTTTTCTTTCTTTTGGACTTTTCATGGGAATTGCTATGAGTATAACAGCATTTCCTGTGCTCGCAAGAATTATCCAGGAGCGTGGACTAACTAAATCTCCTTTGGGGGTAATGGCGATTACCTGTGCAGCGGTCGATGATATCAGTGCTTGGTGTATACTCGCAATTATCATAGCTATCGTAAACGCTGGAACTGTTTATATCGCAGCAGTGACTCTTGTTATTTCCGTTATCTTTATTGCAATCATGATTCTACTCATTCAACCTTTGCTAAATCGAATGAGTAAAGTCTATATAACAAAAGAAATTATAGGCAAAGGTGTATTAACCGCTCTACTTTTAATTGTAATTGCCTCTGCCATTTTTGCGGAAGGCATTGGAATTCATGCTTTATTCGGGGCATTTCTGGCCGGCGTTGTAATGCCGACAAATACAAAGCTACGTAAAGTCTTAACAGAAAAATTCGAAGACTTTAGCACTATATTTTTACTTCCTCTTTTCTTTGCCTTCACTGGAATCAGGACAAAGGTCGGCTTGCTAAATGATTTTCATCTCTGGGGAGTTTGCTTTCTAATTATCATTGTGGCTATCGTCGGTAAGCTAGTTGGTAGTATGCTTGCATCTAGATTTACCGGCATGTCCTGGAGAGATTCTTTTTCTATTGGTGTTCTTATGAACACGCGCGGATTAATGGAATTAATCGTTCTAAATATTGGTTATGACCTGGGAATTATTTCTCCGACTATTTTTGTCATGATGGTGCTAATGGCTTTAATCACAACTTTCATCACAGGACCATTACTAAAACTTTCAGTTAAACCAGAAAATGAAGGCATACACGAATTAGACGCTACATCTGCTTCTCCAATTTTAATTACATTTGGACCAACTGCCGCCGGGGTTTCCCTATTAAAGCTAGCGAGTGGTATCAGCGGAAAAAATGGAAGCATTGCCGCATTACACCTGTCACCCGTTCCAGAAAATATTTCTATTACCGAGCACAATCATAGTGCCAGTATTTTCGAGCCTTTAGAATTACTCGCAAGAGAAAGAAAAATAAAACTCAATACAATTTTTAAAATTTCAGACGAAGTAACGAAAGAAATTTCTGCAACAGTAAGAAAGGAACAATCTACATTAGTTTTAATGGGTGCCGCAAAACGCATATTTGGCGATAATGTCCTGGGTGGAAAAGTAGAGGCTGTTCTTTCAGAGTTAGAATGCACCATAGGTGTATTTCTAGATAAACAGTTAAGCGATATTAAATCCGTCGCTGTATTTTATGAAGATCCAATTGAAGCTAATTCCCTTTTCCAAATTGCCTCCAATATATACAAGGTATCTACAGAAAGAGTTCATATCATCAATGACACAGACGAAGAGCCCGACAGGAGACTCATCAAAGAGCATTTCGGGAAGATAATCCCGATTATTCCCTTATGGGAAATGAATCGAAAAAAGCTAGGAACATATTCCCTTGCAATCATTGGATTAAAACACTGGAATGATATTCAAAAAAATTCGGAAAAGAAACTACTCTTCGCAGGGGATAGACAGGATTTTCTGCCTGATATCAATCTACCTATTTTAATACTGCGCGGTTAGAGATTAAGACTTTGTATGAATTTTTACGACGAAGTTTTTAAATAATTATTCACGAGGAATAAATGTCCCTGCTTACTACAATTAACAACTACGGGAAGATGGTGAAATTTTCCCATACACTCTTTGCACTTCCATTTGCCGGTCTTGCCAGCGTAATTGCAATTCTAAAATCGAACTTGAGTTTAAATGAACTCCTGTGGAAACTTCTTCTTATCCTCATCTGCATGTTTACAGCAAGAAGTGCGGCGATGGGATTTAACCGTTATGCAGACAGTGAATTTGACAAAGTAAATCCCAGAACGGCTAATAGGGAAATACCGTCAGGTGTCATTTCTGAAAAATCGGTTCTCTATTTTACGATTTTTTTTGGAGTCGTATTTTTATTTACGAGTTTTCTATTAAGCCCGCTTTGTTTTTATCTTTCTATTCCTGCACTTGCGATTATTTTATTCTATAGTTACAGTAAGCGATTTACTATGTTTTGCCACTTCATCCTGGGACTAGGGATTGGTATTTCTCCGAGTGGTGCATGGATTGCTATTCAAAACGAACTTGATTTAGTTCCTGCTCTCTGGTCGTTCGGACTCATGTTTCATATCGCTGGATTTGACATACTCTACTCTTCGCAGGATGTAGAGATCGACAAAAAATTAGGACTTCATTCCATTCCGAGCAAACTAGGAGTTCCAACTGCTTTTTGGATTGCGAGACTCTCACACCTAATAGCATTTAGCCTCTTCGTATACGCAGGCTTTCTAGCAAACCTGCAAATTTTTTATTTTATATTCTTAACGATCACCGGAATTCTTTTTATAGTAGAGCATATACTCGTTAGCCCTACAGACTTAAAGAAAATCCCAATTGCATTCTTTCATATCAATGCATCAATTAGTGTAATTCTATTTGTGGGAATTCTATTAGACAAATGGAAAGAGCTATTGCAAAAGTTTATGGGATAATCTTTATGAAACTAGTATTAGGCATCGCAGGTGCGAGTGGGTCGATTTACCCAGCTCGATTTATTAAAAAGTTATTAGAATTAAAGGGTGAGACCTATCTAATCGTTAGCCCCGCTTCAATCAGAATCTTTCGAGAAGAATATGAGACTAATGTAAATACGCCACAGGAAATTTTAGACTTCATCATTGACAGGTGGCAAATCAAGAGTATCCATAACCAAATTCATTTTCGTTCCTTTGCTGACATTGGCGCCGACATTGCCTCTGGCTCAAACCGGTGGGATGGAATGGTCGTTCTCCCCTGCTCTATGAAAACGATCGCATCTATCAATGCAGGTCTCACTGAAAACTTAATTGAACGGTGCGCTGATGTAACTCTAAAAGAACGAAGGCGACTAATAGTTGTTCCGCGCGAAACGCCCTATAACCAGATTCATTTGCGCAATATGCTTTCTCTCGACCAGACAGGCGCTATTATTCTTCCTGCCTCGCCCGGGTTCTACCAGGTACCAAAAACGCTCGACGATCTAGGCGACTTCATCGCTGGTAGAATTTTCAACTTGCTAGGAGTAGACGCAGAGCTTTTTCCAAAATGGGCAGGATGAAGAATGATATGGTTACATTCTGTAATCCACAAAAAATAAAAAATGAATTCTATAAATCTTTCTTGTAAAAATGAGCTAAATAAACTCCAACGATTGCCCCAAATAGATGAGTTTCCCAAGATACATACCAACTAACAAATCCTGGAACTACTCCCCAGACAAGTCCGCCATAGAAAAAAGCGATAAGTAAAGCGACTAACGCAAATAGTGGTCTCCTTTTAAAATATCCAGCAGCAATTAAAAAGGCGGCGAGGGAGTATACAAGTCCGCTTGCACCAACATGATAAGCAGATCGTGCAAAAATCCAGACGAGTATATTCGTATATACCACCATAAAGAGCATGGCGGGAAAAGCAGGCTTAGGATAAAAAATAAAAAGAGCAGTCATCAAAACTAGCAAAGGAAAAGAATTGGAAGCAAGATGGGAAAACCCAGAATGTAAAAAAGGAGAGAGAATAATACCGATTATCCCGAATAATGTTCTAGGATAAACGCCGAGAGTAGTAAAATCAAACGGCAAGACAAAATCAACAATTGCTATAATCCAGAGAATCACAACAAAACCAATTGAATAACTCAGAGCATTTTTTAATTTTTCAAATCCTTTTTGATTGTAGTCCATTTCGATACCTCACAGCGATTTAGATATTTCAGATTTAACTTTAACCATGCGATCAATTCTAAACAAAAGAATTACAGTAATAACGATGGCAGTTGAGACAACATATCCAAGATTAGGATACCCAACTAATTGACCCGTTGGAGTTTGCACAACGATAAGACCAGCGGCAAATGACACTACTTCCTTAAAATCTTCTCCATTGCCTTTCCTTTTGCCAATTTCATCGACCAACTTATCTAAATAACGAATCTTTTGCATGAGCTTGTCTTCGATTTCTTCCACACGGTATCCACAAATTACACCTGTAATTTTTGAAACATTTGGATTAATTTCCGGTGCCTCTGCGAAAAAGGTTTCAAAATCATTACTCTTGTCGATTTGTTTTTGGAATGTTTTTTTATTATAACCTGTCAGCCAAAAAATAATAGCGTCTACTTCTTCTTTTGTGCGCCCCTTTTTCTCTGCTTTTTTTATATACAATGGATAGACACTCGCAAATGACATTTTAAATATTTTTTTATTTTCCATGTTAGTTGTTAGTCAACAGGCTCCCATAGTTCAATCTTGTTGCCTTCTGCATCCATAATATGTACAAATTTTCCATAGTCGTAAGTGGCAATGTCGTCAAGTATCGTTACGCCGTTTTCTTTGAGCTTGTTTAGAAGACCTTCCAAATTCTGGACACGGTAATTGATCATAAATTCCTTTTTTGAAGGCGCGAAATAGTCACTCCCTTTTTTAAAAGGACTCCATTGAAGAGGGATTATCTCCTCAGGTTTGTTTACATCCCTGTATTCAAAACTAACCGTACCCCAGTCACTTATTTCAAATCCTAAATTCTTGGCATACCAATCCTTTATTTCCTTCGTATTGTCCGAAAAAAAGAAAATGCCACCAATTCCTGTCACCTTTGGTGTTGTGTTGTCTGTTTGATTTTTTGGGTCCTCCATATTGTTAAAATTTCGCTCCTCCAAAATGATGTCAAACTCTTAATGAATTTCTGTGTAATCTTTTATCTCAGCGGCTAATTGACGTTATTAAAAACGTTAAGAAATTCTATTCTACTTTTTTAAAAAAATCTGCAATCAATTCATAAGAATGAATCTTTGCGTCGTTATCATAAATATAAGAAGCTGCCATGAACTCATCCACTTGCGTTTCATCCAAAAAAGATTGTAAATTTGTTATTACCGTATCGGGGCTTCCGATAAACGTATATTTCATCATTTGCAATACTGTGTGTTTTTCATAGTCTTTCCAAACAGAGTCCATATTGGAAGTGGGAGGTTGAAGTGGTTTACGCTCGTTAGTCACAATGCCTAACGCCAACCGATAAAAAGAACTGGCAAGAAACTTTGCTTCTTTGTCCGTGTCCGCTACTATTACATTGATACAGGCAAGGCAGTATGGTTTTTGTAATTGATTGGAAGTTGTAAAACGTTGACGATAGAATTTTAAAGCGTCAAGCAAATGAGTAGGAGCAAAATGACTAGCAAAGGCAAATGGCAAACCGAGCACACCGGCTAATTGGGCACTGTATGTACTGGAGCCTAAAAGCCAAATTGGAACCTGTGTTCCTTCACCAGGAATAGCACGAACTTTGTTATCCCCTCGCGGTGCAAGGTATGCCTGCAATTCCATAACATCTTGCGGAAAGCCATCTACAGAAGAATCTAAATTTCTACGAAGTGCAAAAGAAGTTTTTTGGTCTGTGCCTGGTGCCCTTCCTAAACCAAGATCAATTCTTCCCGGGTACAAAGATTCTAATGTTCCAAACTGCTCTGCAATCACTAGAGGCGCGTGGTTAGGCAGCATTACCCCACCCGAACCTACTCTGATTCGAGAAGTATTTCCTGCAATGTATCCAATTAAAACAGAGGTCGCAGAGCTTGCAATATTTTCCATATTATGATGCTCGGCAAACCAGTAGCGGTTAAACCCGAGTTGCTCCACACGCTTAGCGACTGCCAAACTTTTTTTGAAAGAATCTGATGGCTTTTCGCCTTCTACAATGGTTGCAAGGTCAAGTACGCTTATTGGAATGTCGCTTAATTGTTTATTCATTTTATAAATTTTTTAAGATTAATCTTTTTTAGAAGTGAAGTATTGATAAATAGTAATTACAATTCCTAAAAAAGTTATGAAGTTCATGCAAGCAGTATAGTATTCCTTTGTAAAGTCATAAGCTGCTATTAGAGTCAATAATAAAGCAACCCAACAAAAAATAAAAAATCCAAGAATTTTATCTAGCATTTTGAATTCTATCAACTGCCTTTTTTACTTCTGCCCTGATAATTTTTAGAATGGTCAAATATAAAGCAGTCATACTAAAAAATATTGCTAAGCCAGTTATAAAGATTTCATACGTAGTCATTTTCTAATCTCCTATCTCGATTATATAATTTATTCTATCTAAAGCAAGGACAAATTAAACGCTTTTTTTATTATTTAAGGCAACAATCTATAGTTTTCTATTTCTAGTGTGATTACTCATTTAATATTGCTTTGCATTTCACCTTTATACTTCGCTCATTAAAATTCTATAGTGTAGAGACAGGTCTCAGACCTATCTCTACAAGCAGCTAATTGACTTTATGCTGTATTATTGATTCTTATCTATAAATTTATTGAATTCCTTTAATGCTTTCTTTTTTTCTTCGTCCGTCCTTTTATTAAAAATCTAGTATCACAATATTTCTCATCGTTGCTATAATTTCAAAGTCTCCAACTCGCTAAACAATTCATCACTAGCAACTAATGCCAATTTATCTACAAGTTTCTGAAACTTAGTTCCTTGTTGACTCGACTCCATATCAATTTCAAAAGAAGTGATATTAGAATTACCTTTTGTGAATTTATAGAGTAAGATTTTTTTTAGCAAAGAAAAATGATTTTGAAACATAAATAAAAGAGAAATTCCTGAATCAAGAAAAAATTCTTCGATGCGGGTAATAAGGATATGATCCCCGGCGAGGTTTGAGTATTGACATTCATCTAAAGCGAGTGAGTCAAAGAAATTTTCCCAGTCGTTTGCATTCCCGCGCTCTTTATTACGGCAGTCGTAGGTTTGACAAATAGATGCACCGTAAAAGGAAAAATTCTGGCTCTTCGGATCTCCTGTCTTAATCGGGTGAATCATGCAGCCAATTCGTTTTTTGTTGGGTTCGATATAACCCAGAAATGGACAGTTGTAAATAGTCGCATCTTTTTTTGAATAAGAATTTTCTTTTTTTTCAAATTCTTCTCGGTACAAAATGACTGTTTCTTTTTTAGAGTAGTCTACATTCTCAGAAAAAAAATTAGTTCGTTCTTCTAGTATTTTTTTTAATTCTATATGCAGGCAATCTAGATTAAACAATCCGCAGCAGGCTCCACACGAAGAACCGTTTGATTGGCAAAGACTCATTTTAAAATAGAAAGCAATTGGCTAGTCTTGAGATTTACAAATTCGAGAGAAACTTCTTCTCGCACATTACCATTATTAATCGCGTTGATACCGAGAAGTGGAAGAATTGCTTTTTTGTTTTTATTCAGCAACACTACCCTTCCTCTAAATTCATCCAGTCGATTTAGAAAAAAACCAAATTGACTTGCATCAATTTCTGTTTCTTTTTTATTATAGCCGTAAAATAAATGATGTCTATCTGAATCATTTGAAATATAAAAGATAAAACATTTTTCAAATTCATTTAACTCAACTAGAAGATTTTCATAGTAATACTGCGATGTAATTAAATAACCTTCAAGACTTTCTACATCTAGAACGCCCGATCTAAATTTTTCAATCCAATTGATAATCTTGTAAATCAAGTCTTTATTCGAAAATAAAACTACTAGAAAAGATTCTACTACCATTGTAATTTGTAATTTCTTAAAATCTAAAATAGATTTAAAAATTAAATCCCACCAGATTCCGAGATTAAACTCACTTACCCGCTCATAGGACTGATTGAGTGCTTTGTATTTATGATCGCTTAACACTATTACTCCAATCAACTTGGAAAATTCTTCAAAGCTTTCTGAAAATGCTTTCATTTTATTTTCACTCGAGTCAGATCTTTCATGCGAAATAAAATTTGCATAGGAAACAGCAATCGGTGTTGGATAGGATTTTCTAATCATCAAAGGGTCTATGATTTTATTTTTATGACTACTACTTTTATTTAAAATGATTCTATCTGGATGACCATAAAGAGAATAGTTTGCCCAAATCACATCTAGCGGGTCATAATTTTTTCTAGCATACTCCCGTGCAATATGAAGAGACTCACCGAGACTCTTGTCACTAAATAGAGAAAGATAAAATCGAATTGTAAAATCAAGTGTAGTCTCGTTATCGGCTACTTCCCATTTTGTGCCAATGAAGCTCATAATTCCAGACATCAGAAAGGAACTAGCA
This sequence comes from Leptospiraceae bacterium, assembly GCA_025360185.1. Taxonomy (GTDB): domain Bacteria; phylum Spirochaetota; class Leptospiria; order Leptospirales; family Leptospiraceae; genus UBA2033. The sequence continues at coordinate 25,496 of JANYCR010000318.1, forward strand.
AAATCATTCATGATATTCTTTACATTTTTTAGTCCGGCACTGCGAGAAGAATTACAGGAGTTGCTAAATACTAAATTTGTAGAGAACGCACTGTTTTTAATTTCGCGAGCCTTGAGAATTTTATCGCCTGATAAAAGCCAACCATTCTCCATCGGGTCACTTGAAAAAAATAAATGCCCCGCATAATGGATAATATTCTTTCCGCGGATCATCGATAGTAGCTTCAGCTTTGTAATCTGAGCGCCAGCAATAAACTCAATATCTAGAACAGACGCAGGAACTTTTTCTTTCAGAACTTGAAATAAAGTCTCGCCTTCTTTTTGCGCCCACTCTAAATCTTCTGTCGGATCTGCAATGATAAGCATCTTTAATTTTTGATTGCTTGCTTCTTGCAAAAATGTTTTAGAGCCTTTGATTGTTCGACCAATTAAAAAGCGATCGGATAAGAAGCAGTCACCGTCATAGAGTAACTCCCAGGGAATTTCTGCGAGGCTACTGTCTATATTGAAGTGCAGATATTTTTCCGAAGTAGAACGTAAATTATCTGAAATAGAATTTGGGAAAAATTGATCGTAGAAAGTTTCACCCAGTATTTTTAATTCTTTTAATACATCAGGCTTAACTCTAAAATTGGATTCGTGATTGGATAAAAAATTATTCGATAGCTTAGAGAGATTTTCAATCTCCTTTACATATTCAGAAATTAAATCACTATCAATAGAAGATTGGATATGTGATTCCGAATGAAATTGTCCTGAATTCAGGAAATTAAAAATATTTACATTTCCAACCCTATCAATGAGTAAATCAATCATCCATTACAGTTTATCTGCAAAAAGGGATAAGTCAAATCTTTTTGAAATATTCTTACCTGTGAACTCAATATTGTATACGCCTTCTTTAAGCCCTGAAAAAGAAACAAGACCCTCGGAATTAATATTGCTAGAATAAATGAAACGGTTATCCTTTCTGAGATTGACCTGGTTATAGAGTGCGACAAAGGAAGAGTCAAACTTAACACTTAAGTATGCCTCGTTTTCATTTTCTTGGATTACTTGATAGACTAGACTACCTTGGTCTGTCTTCTCTAGCATACTGATGCTTTGTGGAATTGTATTAATAGAATTTCTGACAGATGGAATCGTTAGCTCTAATGGAGTAATCAAAGATTCACTGAAAAAAGAACCAAGTAGCTTCATTCCAGCTTTTCCAAAACGGATGACTAGTTTATCTGCTTCTTTTTGAGAAGCTAAATCAGCTTCCATGTAATTTTGCAGATAAAGAGGAAGTCGATTATTTTTTTCTTTAGAGATGCGAGAGTTAGCTTTTGCAATATCTAAATTCTCAAAAAAACTAGAATCACCATCTATTAATGAATCTAAATATTTAGCATTCTCATATTTTATCGTAGAATGAATAGATTCTTCGATTTCCCTAAGCTCAGTAAAGTGGGAATCATTTTTTAGGGCGAGATCATATACCTTTTCGTCTTCATTTAGAAACAAACCAAGTATATCTTCTTGATTATTTGCTGCGTTAGATTCATTCTTCGGATTCATAGCTAACCTCTTGGTAATTAGAGACTTATTAAATATATGTTATATTTCATATTTTGCAATTTTTTTTTGAATTTTTTCTAAGACTCTCTGAAGGGAAATACTTACACCACCCTCTGGTATCCTTAAAAGTTGAGCGATAACTCGATAAGGAGTTCGTGTAATAAAATTTCCTTTGTTCTTTTTTTCTATGAGCTTTCTTCGTTGTTCATATTTCTTATCAATAGAAATTTGAACTTTATCATAATTTGGTAAATTATCATCGAATACAAGCGGCTTCTCTTTCTCTTGTTGGCGTTTTAGCTCTAGAATATTCATATAGATGGAAGCAATTTTGTCCTCGCTTTCCAAAACCTGTATTTCTTTTTCACTTAGAGAATCTCGAATCGAAATAATTTGTTTTTGTAATTCGTCTTTTGAAAATCCTGTTTTTGCAAGTAAATAATCAATTTCCTCTGTGTTTAGATTTAAATAATAGATATAGGCAAGCTTAAAAATAATTCGATTCTCAATTTTTATTTCCGATAGCGCGGATTGAAATTGGCTAGATGCAAAATGCGCCTCTTTTTGTAAATCTGACTTTAGATCAGGCTCATTTTCAATCGAATAATACTCTACTCCGTCTGCATTGACCTTGACGCTAGAAACAATTTTTAGCTCTCGCTTATTTCGTTTCCAGTCAATGAGCATATTCCGAAGAACCGTATAAAGCCAGGTTTTAAATCCAGACTTCCCAACGAAAGTCTGAAATCGCTTACCAGACTTTAGTCGCTCATAGGCATAAATAAAAAACTCGCTTGCATCGTCTTCTTCTAAATGAAAAACTCGAATAGGAAAATTATAAATATCCTCTGAAAATTCTTCAAAGAATTTTTTAAGTGATTCTGTATTGCCAGTGGCGCAGGACTGCACCAAAGCAAATATTTCTTCCTGTGATAATTTCATACTAGTCAGAATTGGTACTATAAATTTTTAGTTTCTATAGTCATTTACAAAAAAATAAAATGAGATTATTTTTATGAAAAAAATCCTTTTACTCCTCTCGATTCTTCCTATTTGCCTGGTTCTAGGACAAGAAAGCACAAAGCAGAAATTCCCGGACGGATTCATCTGGCCTGTTGGTGGCGAGAATATTGAAGTAAAACTATCCTCCCTGTTTGGCGAATCAAGAGGAGATCATTTTCACAACGGGGTGGATGTTTCCTCTGATAACGAAAAAGTTTCTTCTATTGAAAAAGGAACCATTATCTACAGCCATTACAGTTCAGACAACCCATTTGAAAATGAGGGAGGCAGCGGAAATAGCGTCTGGATTCTGCATGACAATGATATTCTCTCAGCCTATTATCATTTGAAAGACGGAAGATCACCGGAAATTTTAGAGAAACGATTCATACAAAAAGGCGATGCCATTGGCAAAACAGGAAACACTGGACACTCAAGCGGCTCGCACTTACATTTCGTAATCGCAAAAGACCAGGGCAGAAAAATCATCGACCCATTAAAAATTCTCCCACCGGTCAAAGACACAAAATCTCCGACCATCAGCAGTTTAATTCTTACGATTGGAAAAAATATAACGTACGTCAACGATGGAGATTCATTTAATTCTTCGAGCAATTTTCCAATCACTGTAGACATAGCGGATACAGGCGAACGCAAAGGACAAAGACGTGGTGTAAAATCAATTCAATTTATAGTAAATAATAAAGTATATAAAAAAAGTAATTTTAATGAGCTTAGCCTTGTGAATAGTATTTGGCAAAATGAAGACGGTCTATCGTTTAACGATCTTTTCTTTGAGAGCCATTACTATATAGGAGATTTAAAATTTATTTCAGGGGATAATACCATTTCTATCACGGCGGTAGATTTTAATAACAACAAAACTGAAAAGACTTTTACATTTTATGTAAATAAAATTCAGAAGAAGTAATTTTAATTGTCGCCCCCGAGTTTCCACCCGCTACCGCCACGCGATATCGGGCAATGTCATTAAGTTAAGGAAACAGAAAAAAGAATTAACCACAAAGGGCACAAGGGTTTTCACAAAGCGCACAAAGTTTATGATTTTCTTTGTGGTCTTTGTGTGTTTTTCTCTTAGTGTTCTTTGTGGTTTATCTTTTCTTTTTAACTTAATGACATTGAGCGCTATCGGAGGTCTAAAGTTTTTAGATTTGCAAGAGAGCTATTTCAAAAAAAATGGAATCATGTTTAAAAAAATTATTCAACTCTATATTATAAGCCTGTTAATTACAGTCTCGATTTATTCAGAATCACAACCGAATGAACTCGGAAAATTTTTAATCATTACTTACCATGTCATCGGAGAAAAGGATTCTGCTTACACAAGAACCATTCAAGGGTTTAAGGATGATTTGGCGCTACTTAAGAAAGGAAATTTCTACCCACTAAAAATTTCTGACTTAGAAAAAAGAAATTTAAATGTTCCAAGGGGCAAACGACCGGTATTCATTACACTCGATGATTCTTCTCAAAGTCAATTTGATTTAGATGAAAAAGGAAATATCAATCCTGATTGTGCAGTTGGAATCATGGAAGATTTCAAAATGAAAAATCCTGATTTTTCATTAACCGCTACTTTTTTTATTTTACCGGGAGCAAAGCATCCAAATAATTTATTCGGACAAGAGAAACTCACTGCAAAAAAGCTAGATTTTTTAGTAAAGAACAATTACGAAATCCAAAACCACACACTCTGGCACGCTAACTTAAAAAAATACAGAGACAAAATAGAAGAGCAAATTGTAGAAAGCCAAAAGCTTTTGAATAAGTATTTACCGGATTATAAAATGACATCTCTTGCCATGCCATTTGGAATTTATCCGCCTAAAGACTACGAGTCGAAGCTAATCGCAGGTAAACACAAAGGAGTTGAATATAAGCATAACCTTGTATTCGATTACTCAAACCGTGCGAGTTTCTCACCTTACGACAAAGAATTTGATCCAATCCATGTTAGGCGCGTACAAGCATTTAAAGACAATATCGAAAAGATGATTCAAAAGTATTCTGAGTCTAACGACGCTTATGTGAGCGATGGAGATGTAAACACTCTGACGATTCCTAAAAAGTTAGAAGAAAAATTAAATCCTAAGTATAAAGAAAAATTGAAAGTTGTAAGCTACTAACTTATGGCGATTTTTACTAATCGAAGAAAAGAAAACGTAGAAGGAAACTTCTACGTTGACTCTACTTGCATCGACTGCGAGACATGCATGATTCTTGCTCCAGAAGTATTCAAAGAAGATGGAGATGCTTCCTCTGTTTACAACCAGCCCTCGGATGAACAAAATAAGATACGAGCCTTACAAGCATTAGTCGCTTGTCCAACTCATTCGATTGGATTGGTAGAAAATTTACCGGAGACAAAACAAGTTCGAGAAAGCTTTCCAATTTTAATCGAGGATTCTGTTTACTACAATGGCTATCACTCCGAAAAATCTTTTGGCGCAGCAAGTTATTTTATCAAAAGAGAAAACGGAAATATTCTAGTGGATTCTCCCCGTTATGCGGCAGGTCTTGCAGAAAAGATAAAATCTCTGGGTGGGGTAAAGTATATTTTCCTCACACACAAAGACGATATTGCAGACCAGGATAAATATGCAGAATACTTTGGAGCTAAAAGAATTTTTCATGAAGAAGATTTTAATCGCCATCTTCCTTCGGCTGAAATTCCGATTCAAGGACAAGAAATTTTTCGCATTGATGAAGATGTAAAGATCATTCCCGTTCCCGGTCACACAAAAGGACATACAGTATTACTCTACAGGGACAAATTCCTATTTACCGGTGACCACCTAGCTTACTCTCCTGTGAAACAGCATCTTCACGCTTTTCGAAATGCCTGCTGGTATTCCTGGGAAAAACAAATAGAGTCAATGAAACGACTAGCAGAATTCAATTTTGAATGGGTTTTGCCCGGACATGGTCGAAGGTATAATGCTGATTATCCCACGATGCGTGAGAGTATTGGGAAATGTATCGAGTGGATGGGGAAGAAATAATAGAGTTGTTGAAAAATTAATAAATTTGTCATGGTGAGGCTCTCGAATCCATGACTTTATTGAGTAAAGTCGCCCTTCGAGAGCCTCAGGGTGACAATTTTTCAACAACTATAATATATTTCAAAGTTCCGATATAGGATTCTCATCTTCTGATTGTTCTTTCATTTGCAGTTTATTACGTGAAACAATATGGCTTAATATTAGTTTATAAGGAATAATCGTTTTTTTATCTTCAGAAGGATTAAGCTCTAATGCTTCCATTTTTTTAGAGAGCATCTTTTTTAAGCGAGACTCTTTTCCTCTCCATTCATGATCCATTGGATAAAGCACTGCTTGTCTATCAATTTTTTCGTCCCCTGGAATAGAAATAATTTGAAATGCAAATTTTTTAAGAGTTGCCCCAAGAACTTCTGAATTTTGCAACCTGCATCTTTGGATAAGTAATTGCTTAGTCGGAATTAGATTTTCCTTAAAGTATAAATTATCCATACACTCAATGATTTCTTTTCGACGAGTTTCAATTACTTTTTCTTCCGTAATTTTTCTATATTTTATTATCCTTGCTTTTTCTGCATCCCTCTTCCTTGATCTGTTTCTAACTTCAAGCTCCCATTGCTCGGATTGAATTTTCTTTTTAGCAGAAGCAAAGAAAATATTTTTAAAAGAATTAAAAAAGATAAAAAGTGGGTAATACCAGGGAAAATATTCAATATAAGCTTTGCTCAGTAAATTTCCATACAATTTAACCGTATCCTGATTACTAAATAGACCTTGTAGATAACTTTCATTAGCCTCTAATAAATTTTTAAAAGCAAGAATCTTCCAGGTCGAGTCAGGCATTTGCATACTCATATCTTTGATACAATTTAAAAAGGAAGATATTTTTCTAGGGGCGAATACATATATCTCCTCTTTTGCTAAATACCAGGATGCAAAGACTAGAGAAATATCTCCTTTCAATTTATCCCAGACTTTGGGATGAATCGTCTTAGCCGCTTCTTCATGAATAAAATGAACAATGTCCCGCCAATGTTTAGATGGCTCTAAAAATTTAACTCTTAGTTTTTCAACTTCTTCCTTTATTAAAGTCTCCTCTTGATGAACAAGATAATCGAGCGCATACTTTTCAAAAAGTAGAACTGTCATGATAGCCAATTCTCCCGGGAAATTGTTAGGATGATAAGGCGATATAACACGGTGAAGAATTTCAGCTCTTTCTTTTTTAAAAGAAGTCATTGGCTCGGGGAAAGTTTCCATTTGATAAATTTCTTCCTGGCTACGAATTGCCTCTAAGTCTTTTCCGACAACGGAATAATAAATGGGAGCTATTTCTGCTTTAATAAATTCATCTGCAATATTAAATTTTTCCATCATGCTGTTAGTTGCCATAGGAAAGTACAAACCATTTTCCAATTTCGCAATTTTATTTCGTAAAATTAATTCTTCTTCAATTTCCTCTAAAACTATTTCTTTTACTTTTGCATTCAGAGGAATGTCTTTGACCAAGTCCCCTATCTCGGGAAAGATTTTAATAAAACTTATAGGATAATTTTCTTGCACAAGAGGAAGATTTTGTTTTAAGTTTAATCCTAATTCTCCTCTAAAAGCATTTATATTAAATTTAGGATTATTTTCTATCTGCATTAAAATATTTTGAATCGAAATATTTAAAATATTTTTATAAATCACTTCTATGTTTTCTGTTTTTTCGCTCGGAGCTGCAATAAAACAAGAATGAACCTTGATTTCTCTTCTATCGACATAGCTTATATAAAAAAGATGTAAAATGAGTTTATCTTCTAACAGACGCTTCATCGGGTAAAGAATGTCTGCCCGACTATCAATCTTGAGTCCAAGAGTTTGTTCCGGGTCAAAAAACAGATTTCCGGATTTAGAATTTGCTACGGTTGAGCTTTTAAGAATTTGCTGGTATAAATGAAAAGCTGTCCTATTATTTAAAGATGAGGCAACAGAGTCTTTTGGAGTTTTGAGTTCTAAAAAAGGATGCATAATATTAGACCGTTTTTACAAGATACACTAATATCCTTCTTCAGCAAGGATGATTTGCCGAATGGATCAAAATAAATATAAAAAGAAAGCGAACCAAATTTTTAGTGCTGTAATAGTTTATCCATTTCTGAAATATTTTTTAGCGTGACAAATTGTAATAATATGTATACTGCCGCCTATGTTTGAAACCAAGAAAATCAGCACTTCGAGTCCTAATAGCTTAGAGATTTCCATTAAGAATTTTTTAAATGAAATAAATCCTAAAAAATATTCCTTTTCCATCTTCTATGACCATGATAGTAATTCTTCGAGTAAATATACCGCTCTTATTGTGTATGAGAAATAGCTGAGACAAGTCGATCTAATCTGGCTTCAAAATATCTTTACCTTTAAAGTAAAAAGCAGCCCGCTTAGAATTTATTTTAAATGTATAATTTTTTCTGACTATCGTAGTCGGTTTTATTAAGACAGAATTTTTTAGATCTCGTTTACAAGTCTCTAGCAGCTTATCGTAATCATCCGCTTTTGGTTTTAGCATTTTAAAATATCCAGTTCGCTTCTTTGGATTTTCGGAAGTTATTTTGTAAAAAATTAAGTTTTCAAATTTCCACATCTCCGGCATGTGATTAGATAAATCGCCATCACAATGTCCGTCTTTCGTTTCTAAAATTACCGAATACTTACCTGTAAAAATATTCATATAACTCCAAACGGCAAAACCACCACCTCCATCGCCTGTACCATCAACACTAAAAATCGATCTGTTATCATACCAATCTGTAACATTAGACCAATCTTCATAGTTTAATAATCTAACTAACTTTCGATTCTTTGTTTGAAATATTTTTACGAAGCATGCAGAATTAGAATCAGAGTCATCGTGATAAAACTCCACACAATCAATGGATTTGATGTCCGAAGATGGACTAAATGATTCATAGTAAAATTTTCGATCTGGGCTAAATTTTTTATCATTCAAAAAAAACTTTCTTATATAAGCACCGAAAACAAATCCCTTTTTATTTCCCAATAAAATTTCCGTCCAATTTCCTGCCTTCCCATTGATTTCAACTAAGCCGCCTACTTCTTTTAGAATTCTAATCTCTGATTTATCAGGAATTAAAAGAATAGATTTACTTTTTTCCGAAGGCTCTTCTCTTAAATATAGTCCGCCTTTTGCATCTACAAAATACTGCGGCTTAGGCTCCTTAGCCGATAAAGTAAAAATGAATATCAAGTAGAGAATGAGAAAGGAAAAAATTTTCATTATTAATAAGAAGTTTTATATGGGGAAGGAAAGCTTAGTGGTAGCGTTAGCGATCGAATGGGGTCATGTTTTTTCATCCGTTGGAAAAAACATGACAATAGTGAGAGCGCGGCGGCTGTTGTGCAATGTAGTGAACGGTTTCAAACCGTTCACTACGACGATAAATACGCCGCAACGCAAGTTACCGGTCACTGAGCGGAGTCGAAGTGTTATTTCAATTTCTTTGCAACAGCTTCCATGAATTGGAAAGTGTCTAGCTCCTTTTTAGAAGGAGCAGTGCTTAGAGAAATCAAGTCTTTTGTCATCTCACCTGCTTCGATTGTGTCGATGACTGCTTTTTCTAACTTGTGGGCAAACGCGGTAACCTCTGGAGTCCCGTCAAGTTCTCCCCTTTTTGCAATCGCACCAGTCCATGCAAATATCGATGCTACAGAGTTTGTAGAAGTAGTTTCGCCTTTTTGGTATTTACGGTAATGGCGCGTAACGGTTCCATGTGCTGCTTCGTATTCGTATTTTCCTTCAGGAGAAACTAATACGGATGTCATAAGACCGAGTGACCCAAATCCGGATGCAACCATATCGCTCATAACGTCTCCATCATAGTTCATAAGCGCCCAGAGCATTCCACCTTCGTGTTTCATGATTTGCGCAACCGCGTCATCAATTAAGAAGTAACTGTATGTTATCCCCGCAGCTTTTAGTTCTGCTTCTTTTTCTATAGCCATCTCATCAAAGATTGCACGAAAGCGTGCGTGGTATTTTTTAGAGATAGTGTCTTTGGTAGCAAACCATAAATCGATCTTCTCAGAGGTTGCATAATTAAAACAGGATTTTGCAAAACTGATAATGGATTTATCCAAGTTGTGGATACCCATCGCTACCCCTGCACCTTTGTATTCATGAACGAGAGCTCTTTGTTTTTCGGCTCCACTTGCATCAGTGTAGACTAATTCTACTTTGCCGGGACCTGGAACTAAAAGTTCAACGTTTCTATAAATATCACCATAGGCATGCCTGCCGATGCTAATTGGTTTTTTCCAAGAACGAACTGCTGCAGGAATATTATTAATGATGATTGGTTTTCTAAATACAGTTCCATCTAGAATGGAACGAATCGTTCCGTTAGGAGAAGGCCATTCTTTTTTAAGGCTATATTCTTTCACTCTATCAGCGTTAGGCGTAATAGTGGCACATTTTACAGCCACTCCATGTTTTAAGGTTGCCTGTGCGGAGTCTGTAGTCACTTTGTCGTCTGTTTTGTCTCTATAGGTTACGGAAAGATCATAGTATTCGAGTTCGATATCTAGGAAAGGATGAATGAACCTGTCCTTAATTTCTTTCCAGATCACGCGGGTCATTTCGTCCCCGTCCATTTCGACTAATGGTGTTTTAACCTTGATTTTACTCATTAAAATTTATCTCCTTAAAATAATTCCAACCCTGTATTCAACAAGGCTAAATGCAATTTAAAAGAGATAAGGTTTTGTTTCAAGAGAATATTTTTTTTGAAGAGTTTTGAGCATTAACACAATAATTACAAGTATTTTTTATATTTTGTTTTTGATTCTCTTGATATTAATCATAGTTTAATGAAACCTACCCTGTAATCCTAGACTTACAACCAAGTTTATCTAAAAAAACTGTCATCGGACAAAATCCAGTCATTGATAAAATTATTTGATTTAGTCCGACAATCCCCGTTAAAATAAACCAATAAGGGCTAACAAGAATCCCTAGTCCTAGACTACCAAGAGTGAAAATACCCGCTATCAGAGGAATTACTCTTTCTAAATACCATCTATCCGTTTTTGCAATAAACATATACTTTTTTCTCCATATATACTATACGGGGTATAATATTTTTTATTACAAGCAAAAGAGAATTTGAAAAGCAGGCGGAGGGTAAGCAATTAGAAAATAAATTTATAACCCTGAGCGAATACGCAAACTTTGCCGCTATGTATGGAACTTTAATTTCTCTTTACGAACAGCAAGAAAAAGTTTCTTCTTTAGATAAAACCGTGAGCTCTATTTTGAGTCGTTATCAATTAGGCAGTAGAGCAAACCCCGTCTGATATGGCAAAGGCAATGAAAGCTTACGCTGACGGTGCTAGCGAACAAGCCGAAGCAGAAAAAGCAAGAATTCTTCCAAAAGTGGGAGTATACGGGGAATCCTATGCATATAGAGGAGAACGAGCGGTTGCCACTTCTTTCAATGCAGGATTCTATATTCAAATGAATCTTTATTCTCCGGAGGATTTAGACGCAATCGAACAGGCAAAACTAAGTAGCAAAGCCATGCAAGAAAGAGTAGAAGAAACAATCAGAAATGAAGAAGCGAAAGCAAAATCCCTTCTGCAAATGGAAAAAGCGCTCGCCAAAAACTTAGAACTCATCCAGGAGAATGCTAAACTAATGGAAGAGCAACTCTCTGTTAGCCAACAACTCTTTACAAGCGGAGCAATTAATGCCATTCAACTCTCCGAGGTCTTCTCAAGAAGAGCAGATATTATCTTAGCAAAAACAAATATAGAATCGGAGTATTTAAAAGCCAGGGCTGGCATATTGACATTATCCGAAACAAATCTAGAAGGAATAAAACATGAGTAAATTAGAAAAAGGATTCGCGGGCAACCTTGCCGAAAAGTTTGTAAATTCAAGACTTACACCTGTCATTGCGATTGTAAGTATTTTACTGGGGATATTCTCTGTGCTGCTTACCCCCATTTCTGTTCCGATGATAAATATACACAAGCTAAATTAAAAATCGGGGAATAGTCAAGAAATGGGTTAAGCTGTACGAAAATATATATCATGGAACTACCGTTAAGTGCAGAGCAAAAGATAGAACTAAAGCGTCAACATCGACAAATAAAAGATAAGAGAACAGCAGACAGATTAAAAATAATTGTGATGCTAGACGAAGGATTTACGGATACTCAAATATGCAGATTACTTATGCTAGATGAGGAGACGATAACGAGTTGGAGAAAAAAGTTTAAAGAGAGCGTTAGCATTGGAGAGTTTTTAAATTTAC
>JANYCR010000337.1 GCA_025360185.1 Leptospiraceae bacterium
GGATTTTGGTCTTTTTTTATTTTTTTCTAAATCCGACCAATAGATGTTAGTGACATAATTAATACGGCTATGAAATTATGTAAAGTATTTTTTTATTTTTTACAAAATATTTTTTACTTCTGTAAAGAATATCGCAACAAAATACCAATTCCATTAATATTAATTATGAAATTTATTTCATAGAAGCATTTAAAAAAAATATTTCAACTAAAAAAAAATTTTAGAGGGATAAATCATGTTTATTCGCTCCAAGATACATTTAGTAGGAAGGATTTTTGTTTTTTAAAACCTAAAATCATCTCATACATTACTTTTTTAAACGCGATGAATTAAAAACAAAGAGTTAAACAGCAGAATACGAGTTCGAATCATAGAAAAACTGGCTGCATACTTCAAAAAAAGTATTAAAAATATTTTCATACAGTACAAATCATAAATTTAATCTAACTCATAATGAATTTTCTTTTCAGAACACTTTTACAAACAGAATTATTTTGCATCGCCATCTAATTTGTTGTAAAAAAGATACAATGCAAAATAAAAATCATTCTTTACAGCGAGTTGAAAGTAAAAAATCAATCTAACATTCTTTCTGTATGAATCAGAAATAGATTTGTATCGTACTAAAATGATATTTTACTGTTTAACGATTGAATTTTACTTTTCACATTCTCGATTTATTCTTTTGTTCTATGAATCTTTTTTTTTAATCAGAAAAATTTTATTAGAATAAAAATTTCTTTGGAAAAAAATCTCTGGGTTATGAAAAGATTACCTTAATCAGAGTTTGTAATGCAGAAATCTGTTTTCGCAAGCTTGTATTGATACGTTTTGCAATTTAATTTCTCATATCAATTTTAATCAATAAAATACAGGCTGAAATTATAGTATTAATTTTAAAAACTATGATTCAAGTTCATAAAAAACTGTTTATCTTCACGAGATACAGCATAGTCGAGAGAGATTACAGTCGATTGATTCCAAATAATTCGAAAAAGAATTCCATGCGAATATTTATAACCTTGTAAGTTGATTGAATAAATAGAATCCCAAACTCTACCGAGAGCAAAAGAAGGTCCGATTTGAAATGTAAAGTATTCATCACCCAATCTGAAAGAAGCAAACCGATATCTAGCTTCCGCATTTCCAAATCCCATTACATTACCAACAAATCTATCTTGTTTGTATCCTTGCAGAGTAGTCCCGCCACCTAAACCATAGATTGGAGTATCAATGCTCCAGATATGCCGGTATTCATAAAAGGGGATAGTTCCCGTTACACGCGTAAGAGCGACTCTTCCTGCCAAAATTAACTCTGAAAATACTTTTGGTAAGACTAAATAGAAAAATTTTCCGTGAATGAATCCTCTTTGGAAATCAAAATCGGATCCCCAAGCTCTAGATGACTTTATAAAATTGATTTCTGCAAAAATTCCTTTGCGTGGATTAGGTTCAAAGTCTCTTGAGTCATAGGCAATTCCTGTTTTGAGATAATTTGTATAACCACCAGTGTATCCGTTTATCTTTTCTGCTTCTTTATCTTCTGTAAGTTTTGTTTTTGCATTCGGTGTAGGAAGAATTACATTGATAGAAGAAAAATCTGTTTCCCCGAAGTACGGATCTTTCGCTTTCATAATTTTTCCATCATACACTCTTACAATCATTCGCGAAACATCAGCTCCTAAAGCAAAACGAAATGCCCCCCAAAAAGTTCTATCTACATTCAAAGTAAAGCCAGAATTCTCTGCATCGTATTCATTGTATCTTTGATCGGTAACGTAATCACTTCCAAGTGTAGACCGCGTTGGTCTTCGATAAGAAAGTGCTTCTTCTCGTTTATCAAATTCTGCATTTGTAGTAAGAGGTTGCGAAGCATCATTTCTAGGGTGATAAGAAAGTGGTTTTAGTGTTGATTCGCCTACTCCAAAGTACTGTCCCCGCAAATTTCTATCATAAAAACCGTATAAATTGATTCTATAAGGCGTATCTCGAAAGAAAGGCAAGTCAATGCCTGCTCCATAGTATTTCGCTCCTACGGAGGATTGGTAATAGTCTACAGAGACTCTATATACATAAGGCGAATACGCGAATAGTGGGTTTAATTTTTTTCCGTTTTCAATATAATATCCACTTCCTCCATACCAAATTCCGGTTACAGGATCGGAGCTAATAGAAGGTAGCCCCGTAATAAATGAGCCTTCTCGCTTTGATTTTAATTCTTCTACATCAATTTTTCTAGATTCGTCTAAGTGAAATGGTAATTTTGTTTTTGTATCAGGATGAATTTCTTCAGTATAAACAGAAAAAGAATGTAATAGAAGAAGTAAAACTACATATATCACAGAGCAAACGTAAATGAGAAGGATTTATGAGAAAGAACTATTTAACCACTATCGCTTTCGGAAAAGTAGGACAAGCCTGAATGCAAATCCCACAACCAGTGCAATCTATAGAAATGCGCGGGTGGAAATTTTTATCATAAGAAACAACATTTTCAACGGGGCAAGAAGTGCGGCAAGCATTACAGGTATCCTTTTCTGTTTTAGTATTAATACAATATTCTTGAATTGGCTTTGCTTGCCCTAACTTTAGAGTTTCCTTTTTCTTCAGAGGCTTAAGCGCATCTACCTCACAAGCATTGATGCACGGATAGTCAAAACACATCATACAGGCATTCATATTAGGATCAAGGTAAGGAATATTTTTTTCGAGTTTTGAATCAAACACTGGAAAAATAGTATTATACGGACAGGCTTGAACACAATCTCCGCAACCAGTACATTTCTTTAAAAATCTAATTCTATCTTTTAAAGCACCAGGAGGAAATTTTAGATTGCGATTAATCTTCTTTGACTTAGAAATTCCCACTAAAACAGGAGCATAATCCTGATTATCCGGTATTTGAGAAATATCAGTATCTTGATTTTTCCCTACTACAGATTCATGAATAACGTCATAAACTTCTTCTGTAGTTTCTACTGCCTTCTTTAAAGCTTTAAATATTCCTTTTTTAAAGAAATCTCTTCGTTGCATTTTATGAATAAAGATTAGCTGCTTTTTAAAGCGTCAGCTAAATTTAAATTTACCTTTAGCATTGTTTTCAGTTTCGTAAGTTCGAGAACAGCAAGAACTTGTTTAGTAGGACAGCATATTTTTATATAACCATTCATTTTCATTAATTTAGATTGTATCGCTAGGAAGGCACCTAAACCGGAAGAATCAATATAGTGAAGGTTTTCAACGTTAACAAAAATTTTAATTTTTCCTACCTCCACTAAGTTTGAAAGGATTTGTTTTAAAGCCGGAGTCGAGTATAAATTTAGATCACCTGTAATATCAAGTATAATACCGTCGATGGGTTGATTCAACTCGGGTTTAACGCGAGTGTTAATCTGCAATTCCGTTCCTTGGTGATTGAAATTTGAATTTGTAAAATCAGTTCCTTGGTTAGTCATAAATTTATTTCCTATTGTAATTTTGAAACTCCATCCGAAATTTGGAAACCATAAAATGTAGCATTTAAATTAAATTTTTCTTTGTAGCTTTTCTTTATTTCTTCTTCTATATTTTGTCGATTACCAATCTTATCTAGAACGAGAATGCTTCCCCCAAAGCCACCGCCAATCATTCGAGCACCACTTGCGTTCTTCTCTTTTAACATACCAACTAGAAAATCTGTTTCATCACAAGAAACTTCAAATAGTCTTGATAATGAGTCATGTGTTTCATAAAGACATTTCCCGGCAGTAAAAACATCTCCACTTGCAAATGATTTTAGCAAAATATTAGTTCGATCTTTCTCGCCCATTACATGCTGAACTCTTTTTATCTCGACACCTGAAAAAGAAAATGAGTTAAGATTTGTATCAATTGGCAAATCATAAAGATTTTTTATTCTTGGTAAATTAGTTTTCACTTTTTTCAAAGCACTCTCGCATTCGCCTCTTCGATTATTATATTCGCTGTCCTGTAGAGAATGTTTTACATTAGAATTAATCAAATAGAATTCGTGATCCTTTAAATCTAGATTGTGATACGTTTTTTCTAAAGTGTCCGTATTTAATAGAATACATTGATTTTTCTTTCCATTTGCGACTATGTATTGATCCATAATTCCGCATTTCATGCCGACAAAATTATTCTCTGCTGCTTGACCAATTAAAGCGATTTTCTCTCTCGATATTTCAAATTGAAATAGACTGGCAAGCGCAAAACATGTGACTACCTCTAAAGCGGCTGACGAGGATAAACCTGCACCCTGCGGAATATTTCCGTCGATAGCCATATCAAATCCGCCTATTTCAAAACCATTCTTAATTAGTTCTTCTACTACACCATATACATAGTTTGCCCATAGATGCGATTTATCATAGATGGGCTTATCGGTAGTAGCCACTTCCTTATATTGCTCAGAATAAAGCTGGATTTTTCCGATAGAATTTTTACGAGCACTAACGCATACCTGAAAGTCAATGGCAGCCGGTAAAACATAGCCTCCAAGATAATCGACATGCTCTCCAATCACATTAATTCTTGCAGGAGCCCTGAATGATTGAATTGGCTCACCACTTGTTCCAAAATTTTCTAGAAGAAGGTTTTTTATGTTTAAAATCATAAGATTAATTATTCATATATTGAAAAAAACATTTACGATGTCTAGATAAATTTATTTTGTGGAAGATGTTATTTAAGATATATGGGAGTTTTTGTAATGAATATAAAAATTGATTCTAAGTTTTTAAAATCTTTTTTTCCAGAAAATACGCTAACCAAAAATCTGGAAAAATCTATTTCCAAAAGAGAACTATTACACAATAAAAAAGGAGCTGGCTCTGAGTTCCTTGGCTGGGTAGATTTGCCTTCCCAGATAAAAGATTCTGACTTAAAAAATATTCAAGAGACAGCAGACGAAATAAATTCAAATTCAGAATATTTAGTTGTTATAGGAATCGGCGGTTCTTATTTAGGAGCTCGCGCAATGATAGAAGCCAATGTAAACAGCTTTCATATGGTTGAAAATCACAAAAATAAAAAAACGAAAATCTTATATGCAGGTCATCATCTTGACCCTGATTATCATAACGACTTGCTAGATTTTTTACAAGACAAAGAGTTTTCTGTAAATGTAATTTCTAAATCTGGAACTACAACAGAACCAGCTCTCGCGTTTAGAAGTCTCTTAGCTCTTACA
This sequence comes from Leptospiraceae bacterium, assembly GCA_025360185.1. Taxonomy (GTDB): domain Bacteria; phylum Spirochaetota; class Leptospiria; order Leptospirales; family Leptospiraceae; genus UBA2033. The sequence goes on from JANYCR010000337.1 coordinate 5,192, forward strand.
GAAAAGAAATACGGGAAAGAGAATTTAAAGAAACGGATTTTTTCTACGACAGATGCAAAGAAAGGAGCTCTCAAGAAACTTTCCGATGAATATGAGCTAAAAACATTTGTAATCCCAGACGATGTAGGAGGCAGATACTCAGTATTAACCCCTGTTGGTTTAATTCCGATCGCTGCTTCCGGAATTTCAATTTCAGAATTTGTAAAAGGTGCTAGGAATATGCAAAATTTTTTAGCCAATGAAAAAGATCCTATCAATAATCTGTCCTGTTATTATGCAGCTCTTCGAAATACACTTTATGATTCAGGTCGAAAGATTGAAATCATGGTAAATTATAATCCGAAAATGCATTATTTTACTGAATGGTGGAAGCAACTTTTTGGAGAAAGTGAGGGTAAGGACAAACGTGGCATTTTTCCGGCTGGAGTTGATTTTACAAGCGACTTGCATTCAATGGGTCAATACATTCAAGACGGAGAGCGTCAAATATTCGAAACTGTTTTGAATATTACAGCGCCAAATCGTGATAGCATCATACAAGAATTTGCCGGTGACCCAGACGGACTAAATTATATTGCAGGAAAAAAACTTTCCTACATTGGAGAACAAGCAATTAAAGGAACAAAGCTTGCGCATTATGAAGGTGGCGTTCCAAATATTGAAATTTCAATTCCAAAAATTTCTCCCGAGGTTTGCGGAGAGCTAGTCTATTTTTATGAATATGCTTGCGGAATTTCCGGCTATATGCTTGGCGTAAATCCATTTGACCAACCTGGCGTTGAGGATTACAAGAATAATATGTTCGCACTCCTTGGAAAAAAAGGCTACGAAGAAATGAAAGTCAAAGTAGAAGGAAAATTAAAGGGATTAATTTAAGAATACCACCGATGGGCACCGATAAAATAACGATAAAAGATACGATGGATTTATTTTGTTTATGGAATTAAATAATATGCAAAACGAAAGATGCAATAAATTGAATAGGAATATCGTAATTCAAAAACCATCGTTCCGTTTTCGGTGTTCATCGGTGGTAATCTTTAAGAACTTCGCTTAAAGTAAGGGTACACGATGAATAAAGAATTAACAAAACCAGATTTCAAATTTTTTACAACAATTCGAGTTAGGTATGCGGAAGTTGATTTACAGGGAATCGTTTTCAATGCCCACTATTTAACTTACATTGATACGGCAATCACAGAATATTTTCGAGCAATCGGTTATACCTATTTAGATTTTGTTAAAAAATATTCTATGGATTTTCATGTTATCCGCTCGGTGATAGAATATAAATCGCCAGCGCGTTTTGATGATGAGTTAGATGTTTGCTTAAATCCAGAATATGAAGGAGTAAAAATATTTTGGAAATTTGCAATTTTTCGTGGAAATGAAATTTTATCTTACGGAGAATTGGTATACGCAGGAATCGATTCTGATACTAAGCGTTTAAAAAAACTAGACTCAAGGGTTGTGAATACTTTGCAGTTGATTGGAAATTAATTTAGTATCTTGCCTGCTTGATTATTGTAGATAGATTTTTTTTGTATCCTACTCACTTGGCGAACTTGGAAAGAAAAATATCTTTGGACAATTTCCAAATCCATTCTGTCCGCCCTTAGTCTTAATCGGATTACCGGGCGGATTACCCCATTCGTATAAAACATAGACAGAAGAAACGTTATTCCCTTTACAGGAAAGTCGGATAGCTCCAGTAAGCTTTGGAAGTTTTTTTTCAACGATTGCGTTTACTTCTTCTTTGCCAACGTTCTTGTCCGCAAGAGAATCGAAAGCTTTGGAAATATCACGGGCATTTTCGAGTGCCCATTTAAAATAAGCAACTGGCTCGAGCGGAGAGCATATTCCATGTTTAACCCACTCATGACGCTCTAAGCATTTCTCTTTTCCTGCCATGAAGTCACTAAGTGATTTCCATTCATGCGAAGTATAAAGATCTTTCGGTTCTGGGTATTTGCAAAATTTTCCCAATTTCTCACTTTGATTTTTACATTCACTTGGATCGCAATTACCTTCCGGAAATCCTTTCGTATAATTAGGCCAAAGCCCATGAAGTTGTAAAATTGATTTCTTTGGAAAAGTTTTACAGCTAGGGTCATTACCTTGCTTTTTACAAAAAGTAGCAGGGACGGTTAAATCAAGTCGATATAATTTTTCCTTACCTGAATCAAGACTACAACTAGGTTCAGCTATTAGTGAAGTAACTTGAAAAGTTATATAGAATAAAATTAAATTAAATATATTTTTAAACAAAGGTTTCTCCTATTTCATTTCTTTATTATTTAATTGGTATCTAACGATAGGTTCGCTGCTGCTGGCTAAAGAATTTTCAATGCAATTACTGTTCTATCATCTTCCTGAGAAACATTAACTGAAAAATCATCGAGTTCTTCTAATAGTTTAAGACAAATAATTTCCATTGATTCTGATTGGTATTTTTGAATTGAATCTTTTATATTATTAAATTCAAAGAAAACTCCGGACTCATTTCGCTGCTCAAAAATACCATCTGTTACATAAAGAAGAATATCACCCTTCCTTAATTCTGTCTTGAACAGATTATAACGAGTATCCGCCCATATTCCAAAAGCCTTTCCGCCTGAAGGAAGAGCAGTGAAATTATTATCTCGTAAAAGGAGAGGAGGTTCATGACCTGCATTCACAGTGTACGCATAATAGTGATTACCTTCTTTCTTAATAAAAGCACAACCCGCCGTAATAAAAAAGCCAGGAGTGTTTCCTTTATTAGCTCCAATCAAATGATATAACTGAGAATTAAAATCCGTAGCAAGTTCATCCAATGATTCACAGAGACCCTGCATTTGATCAAGAAGAGATACAGATGCAGTCATTATCAAAGAACTACCAACACCCTTACCAGAAACATCACCAATAAAAAGCCATAACTCGTCTTTTGATGATTCGTAAATTCTAAAAAAATCTCCACCCAGTTCTTTAGAAGGAAAACTAGTAGCATACACTTCATACCAGTCCGATCGACTATTAAAAGGCAACAAAAATATTCCTTGCACCTTTTGACCCATCTCTAGTTCTTTTTGCATACTTTTATTTTTGATTTCCAATTCTCTTTTCTGTCTTGCAAGTTCATAGGTTTGCTCATAAACTTTCTCTTGCAGATTCTTACTGTAATCCTCAAGGCTACGGTTTTTTTCAGCAAGATTTTCTGTCATTGCATTAAAAGAAGCGGCGAGCCTTCCAATTTCATTTCTTGTTTGCGTAGTATAACGTAGATTTAATTCCCCAGCACTAATTCTCTCCGCCATATCGGTAAGACCGACAATTGGCTTAGTAATTTTTCTTGAGTAAATTAAAAATACGAAGAATGCAATCAATACAATTAAAATAGTAGAGCCTATCGTAACTGTGCGGATAATTAATAGTGGCTGCATCATTTTCTCGTAAGGAACTGCGTAAACTACAATGATTGACTCATGCATAGACAAACGTTCGTACCCGAAAAAAGTTAACTCCCCTTTAGTATCGTTAGCAATAACGATTTCAGGTTTATCTTTCAAATTTTCAATATGCTTTTTCATTTCCGGAGAAATTACACCATCAGCAGAGTTTCCAATTTCGGAAAAGTCCATGCTAATTTTAATTGTCATTGACTCTTTTGCGACTAACCACGTTCTTCCGCCATCATCGTCGTTAGAAAAAAATGAATCAACAAAGTCAGTCAATCGAACGCCTACCCCGGCAACGCCAATCCTATTTTGATTATCCTTTATAATTGTATTTATATAGGCGTAAGTATTTTTTTCATCCGATTTATTAATATTAACCTCATAGTCTTTTCCTGAATTCCAAAACCGGAAAAACCATGTATCCTCTGTGGAAGTTTCTAAAATTCTTTTCGTTTCAATTTTGATTTTTCCTGGTAGCATTTGATCTTTTTCATAAAAATAATATCCGTTCGTTGAAACGTTAGATGCAAAGATACGTGTATAATCCAAACGATTCGCGATATTTATCATTTTAGTTTTAATTGAATTTTCTAATTTGGAATTTATTTCCCTCGACCTAAACCACTCAATTAATTCTGGGTCGGATGAAAAAATCTCGGAAACTTTTAGTGCTTTATCCAATTCACTTTCAATCTTTACTGCTTTAAGCCCCAAAAGAATCGGTAAGTCTTTGTGCTTCAATTTCTCTTCAATTACATTCTTTGCACGTTGATAGCTCAGAAGCCCCACAAGTGCTCCTGTAAAGGCGATGGACACAGCCGATAAGGTCAAAAACTGAACATTGATAGACTTCCGAAAAAGATTAATTGGATTCATACGAAGAGGCATTTTGAACTATGCTTGAATAAATTGCAAGATTATTCTAAACGTTCAAAATAAAACAAGCAAAGTCCTATCTTTATTTCGCTTACAATGAATCGCTACAATCAGATTAGATTTTTATTTCTTTGCTTCACTTGACTTTTTACTAGAGAGACTGAAACTAAGTTTATGGAAGATTTTTCGTTAAACGATAGTGGGGAATTATTCATTCGATGGAACGTTAGTTCAAGTTATGCAAAGTTACAATTCAATGAATTAATTGCATCTTTGATTCATGAGTTTAAGCATACCGGCGGGGTATATGAGGCGTTTGTGCAAAATGACGGCAAATTAATTGGTAACGAGAAAATTGTAATCATTCGCAATATGCGCGATATAATTCAAATTTCAGTTACTCTAAGAAATTTTCTCGAAACTAAATATGTAAAAAAACCAATTCCCTCTGAAAAACTTACTCTCAAATTTATAGACGAGTATTCGTTTCAACTCTCCTATAAATATTCAAAGGAAGAAATTCAAAACATTAAGTCGGTAAAGTTTTGGTATGAAAATTATTTCAAAATTGAAATTTTAAATTTTACAGAAGAATTAAAAAAAGCTCTGGAAGATAAAGTTATCACCGAAGAAGAAGCATCAGGACTCATTAACATTTTAGACCAAATGATTCTAGGAGCCGCGATCCTGTATGAGAAACTATCTCATGAAAATTTAACGAATTAATTTATTGACTTGTTAATCTATTTTTTTCCTTTCCGATACATGAATTAATCTCAACTTAATAACTATCACAAGGAGATTTTAATTTATGTCTTGTAAGAAACTTTCGATTGTCTTTATAATTATTTTTTCTTTTAGTTTATTTGCCATACCCGAAGTAAAAGTAATTCCAATTCCTGGAAACATTAATACGGATATGCAAGAGTTTGCCCCATCGTTAACAGCCGATGGCAAGACGATGTATTTTTATTCCAAGAGAAATAATTCCAAATATACTGATCTTTATAAATCAACACTTGTAAATGGGAAATGGACAAATCCTGTCGAATTACGCGCGTTAAACTCTCCGTATGACGACCAAAGTCCGTTCGTTTCCGACGATGAAAAATTTATAGTATTCTCTTCCAACCGAGATGGCTCTATCGAATTTAGATTAACAAACGGCAAATTAGGAGTATCCAGAGATTTATACTACGCAGAGCAGATTGGCGGCAAATGGGCAAAAGCCTCTAGCCTCTCTGATAAAATCAATACAGAAGAAATGGAAGAAAATCCTTTTTTACACGAGAATGATTTTTACTTTACGCGATATCCATTTGGAAATCCTGCGGAGGCAAAAATTTGGAGAGCAAAAATAATCGGGAACCAACTTCAGGAGCCAGAGGAACTTCCATCTCCCATTAACATGGAGGGAACTTCTAATATTGCTGCAGTAATCTCTAAAGACGGCAAATACATATACTTCGCATCCAACCGACCAGGTGGTTATGGAGGCTATGACATCTATCGTTCCAAGATTGAAAAAGATGGAAGTTATTCTGAACCGGAGAACCTAGGATCGGAGATAAATACGAAAGGCGATGAAGCTTATATGATAATTGATAAAGCAAATAACGCATTTTATTTTTGTAGGAAAAATATAAATGAGAATTACGATATATATACCGCTCTTATTTTAAAAGATGATGATGAATCCAAAGTAGCAATCAAAGAAAGCCCAGTAAGGGATAAACCGATCGAAGAGGCTAAAGTAAATCAGCCTCAAAAAGACATTGAAATTCCAAATGTAGTTGAACTTCCCAAAAAAGAAATTCCGAAGAAAGATATCGTAACTAAAGACGAAATAACACAAACTCTAAAAGATAAAAAGAAACTAACTCTTAATAGTGTTCATTTCGACACAAATTCTAGCGAATTACTTTCTGATTCATTTCCTGTCTTAAATCAAATTGCAGATTTCCTCCGTGACAATCCAGAAAGTAAAATCAGAATCACAGGTCACACAGATCTAACAGGTGATGTTTCGCTTAACAAGATATTATCCCTTGAGCGAGCTGAATCAGTTAGAGCTTATTTACACTCAAAAGGCATTGATAGGAAGAGAATGAATGCAGATGGAAAAGGATCAACTCAACCAGTAATTAATAATCTAGATCCAGAATCAAGCCGTCTAAATCGACGCACTGAGTTTCAAGTCATTGATTAGAAATTATTTACTTTTGAATATTTGAGATAAGAATAAAATAAACCCTTCTTTGGATGATTTTGGTTTAAAGTTTTTTAAATTTCAATTCTAGAGTCGCACCCACAAATACTTTCGCTGACTCTTCATCATCCAAACGCGCAAAATCGCAAGTAATCACATTTTCATTTACAATCACAGTAAGTCTTTTCCTGAAATAATCAATTACTTCCTCTTCAGGCATTCCATTTTGTAGAACACCTAAACTAGTATACATAGGAAATATCATTTTAATTTGTTTATCTTTTCCATGATTGAAGAATGTGTAACTGATTTTCATTTCATATTTATCATACAATAGAAAAATACGAATATGCTCATCTTTCATCTGAATTTGATTTTCTTGTGTAGGAATCGGCTTCGAATCAGCCATATTAAAATATGGCATCCAATTAGCGAAAATGCTAGTTTGAAAAAGAAAAAATATAAACAAGATAAGAAAACGTTTCTTCATTAGAAGTTATTTATTTAGAGCGTTTTCCAAAGCGAATTTCTTCTTCAACAAAAAGATTAATAGCTCCAAGGTTCTGGGACAGGTTCTTATAAAAATTCTTTCAAATCTAAAAGAATTTCCGGTTGAAAAAGAGGATGAATGGTGTCCTCCGCAGTTAGGATTGTGGCTAACTGATATTTGTCGTTTGATGGGTTTTGAAACACTTCGAGAGTTTTATTTTGTAAATTAAAAATCCAGTATTCAGGAATTTTAGCAGAGGCATATATGTCTGCTTTATCTCTATCCAATGCGAGGGAAGAAAGGGAAATTTCAATTACTAAGTGCGCATAACTAGGGTGTGCCCCTGCATAAAAGTCCTCCCTAAAATCTACAATCGCCAAATCGGGCTCCGGCTCGGAATATTTTAGTGTCAATGGATTTTCACTAGAGATACTATGTTTAGAAGAAATAGATTTTTGAAAAAATTGAATGAGCTTACGAACTAAAGCAGAATGAATAGGGGACTTAGGCATTTTTTTTATAATAACTCCTTCAATTAATTCAGCCTTTTCGGAGATTAGGTTCTTTTCGGCTAAGTAATGATACGCCTCAACGCTAATAGGAACAAAATTTTCTCGAAGGAATTCTTTTTGTAAAACACTCGAAGCCATAACTTAGATTTGAATTATTTTGAGAATCTGTCAAGACTTTTCTGGTAATTCACTTTAACTAAAATGACAAGCCGAAGTATGTGTTTTAGAAAGAACTTTTATGGGCGGAGTTTCTCTTTTACAAATGTCTTGCGCAACAGGGCAACGGGTATGGAAGTAACAACCGGCTGGCTTATTTAACACACCAGGAATTTCACCGGATAAAATGACTCTTTTCTTTTTGCGGTTTTCTAATTCGAAAGTGGAGGCAAATAAGGATCTTGTGTAAGGGTGAGAAGGCTTTTCTACGATTTCTTTTTTGCTTCCGACTTCGACAACTTTTCCCAAATACATAATGGCAATGTCATCAGAGATATGCGTGATGATATTTAGGTCGTGGGAAATAAAAAGTAGAGAAAGATTTTTGGCTTTCTTGTAGTCAGCAAGTAAGTTGATTACCTGTGCTTGGTTCGAGACATCGAGGGCAGAAACAATTTCATCGCATACAATAAATTCCGGATTTAAAATCAGCGCGCGGGCAATAGCGATTCGCTGTCTTTGTCCACCAGAAAATTCATGCGGATAACGACTAAGTATGTCCGACTTGAGACTCATTTTTTCTAAAATGTCAACTGCTAGGTCTTGGGATTCTTTACGAGAAAATTTTTGATGAATAGTAAGTCCTTCAGTGATGATTTCAAAAATCGTAAGCCTTGGATTTAAAGATGAATAAGGATCCTGAAAAATAATTTGTAGTTTTTTTCGATAAGGCAATAATTCTTTTTGTGAAAGTTTTGTTAAATCAACCCCATTGTATAGAATGCTTCCCGAATCAAAAGATTGTAAACGCAAAATTGTTCTGCCTAATGATGATTTACCACAGCCGGATTCTCCGACTAATCCAAGGGTATGATTATCTGGAATAGAAATCGACACATCTTCAACAGCTCGAATGATATTCTTTTTAAAAAACTCTTTAGAGCTTATGATATAACTAGAAGAAATATTCTTTACTTCGATCATTTTTTCTTCTCTCTTAAAAAACAAGCAGAGCACCTATTCTTGATTAGCTCATAAAGTGGGGGTTTTTCGATTTTACATCTCTCCATTACTTCTGGGCATCGGCTGGAGAAATGACAACCTACTGGATAATCAGCAGGTGAGGGGACAATTCCATCAATTACTGCCAATCTTTGATGGGATTTAACTCCACTTGGAATAGAGCGCAGCAATGCCTCTGTATAGGGATGCGTTGGTCTATCTATCAATGCATCAGTTTCTCCAATCTCAACTATTTGACCGGCATACATTACCGCGATTCGATTTGCTAGAGATGCGACAAGCGAAATATCATGCGAAATAAACAAGATAGACATTTGATTTTCTTCTTTAATCTTAAGTAGTAAATCTACAAGTTGAGATTGAATCGTTACATCAAGCGCACTTGTCGGTTCATCAGCAATTAAAAGTTTTGGATCACACATGAGAGCAGAAGCAATACAGATTCGTTGCAACATCCCTCCACTCATTTGACCAGGATAGGAATTAAGGCGTTCGTCTAATTCAGTAAGACCTACTTTATTTAGCAGATACTTTGCCTTATCCACTGCTTCTCTTTCATTTTCGGAAATGTGAATTCGGTACGACTCAATGATTTGATCTTTTATCTTCTTCAAGGGGTTGAGGGAAGTAAATGGATCTTGAAAAATATACGCGATTTCTTTTCCGCGAATGCCTCGTAGTTTTTCATCATCGACATGTAGTATATTGGTTCCGTTAAAAATAATAGATCCAGTCGTATATTCAAAATGTTTTACTGGTAAAAGTTTTGTAATAGAAAGGGCTGTTAGAGATTTACCGCTACCCGATTCGCCAACTAGAGCAAGAATTTCTCCTTCTTTCATAGAAAAAGAAATATTTTGCAATACCGGCAAAACAGGCTTAGCCTGAATCGTTACAGATAGGTTTTGAATAGATAAAATTTCAGGCTTTATAATTTCAACTTTTACTTTCGTGGGCTTTGTTTTTGGCGCCTTGGCTTTAGATATTGGGTTTATTTTTTTCATTTGAATGTAACCTTTTCCTTTGCATCAAATGCATCTCTTAAGCCTTCCCCAATGAAAGCACTGAGTTGAATAGTGAGAAAAAGTGCGAAGGAGGGAAATGCTATTAGCCACCATGCACTTAGTCTTTCGCGACCCTGACCGATAAGTTCTCCCCATGATGGATTAGGAGCAGGAATTCCATAACCGAGAAAGTCAAGCGCGGATAATACAGATATGGACCCGATTAATATGAAAGGCAGAAAGGTGACAATGGGAGTCAATGCATTAGGAACGATATGTTTGAAAATAATTTTGTAAGAGGGAACCCCGAACGCCTTAGCGGCTTCTACGAATTGAGCCTGTCTGAGTTTGTAAAATTCCCCGCGCATATAATAACTAATGCCAATCCAACTCACCGCGCCATAAGTAATCAAAAGAACAGTGAAACTTCGACCAAACAAAGATCCCATAATCAAAATCAAATACAGGAAAGGAATCGCGGAGAATATTTCAATAATCCTTTGTAAGGTAAGATCAAAGATTCCAGCGAAATATCCTTGTAATCCACCAATGATCGTTCCAATTAAAATCTCTAGAAAGACCAGTATTAAACTAAAACTAAGAGATATTCTATAGCCGTAAAAAATTCGAGTGAACACATCTCGTCCTCTATCGTCAGTTCCTAGCCAATGCTTTGCATCTGGCTTTGTAGGAGGTGATACTCCAAAAGGTAAGTCAGACATATTACTTTCGTTATAGCCATAAGAAACAATAGGGAATAACATAAAGTTACCGCTTGACTTAAATTGAGAGGAGTTTTGTATCTTCTTATAATTTGCAATTGTATCTTGTTTTCCCCCAAAGGTTTTGTCGGGATAAAATTTAAGAATCGGAAAATAGACAGAGCCATTATAATAAACGAAAATAGGTGTATCGTTTACGAGTATTGGGGCAAATAACGATATTGCGTAACTAATTAATAGAAATAAAAAGGAATAGTAAGCCCGCTTATTTGCACGAAATTTCTGTAATCGCTTTCTTGTGTTTGGATTTAGTGTCATTCGAACTTTATCCTTGGATCAATTAATACGTAACAAAAATCAGAAAGGATATTTCCAGCGAGGGAAAGAATGCTTTGGACTAAAAGTAATCCCATCATCAAATCAGTATCTCTTTCTCTCACAGCATTGAAACTTAGTAAGCCCATTCCATCGATACTAAAAACTAATTCGATGATGAGTGAGCCAGCAAACAGCAAACCAAGATTACTACCAAAGCCTGTTGCAATTGGAATTAAAGAATTTCTAAATGCATGTTTAAAAACTGCATCTCTAAAGGTCATACCTTTTGCAACTGCGGTTCTTAAATAGTCTTTGCTAATTTCTTCTAGAAGAGAGTTTTTCATAAGAATAGTTTGCACGGCAAAGGAATGGAAAATATAACAAAGAACAGGCAGAAACATATGGTGGAGTCTATCTAGTATTTGCCCCCAAGTGTCATATGATTCGTAGTTATCGGAGACTTCATGCCCAAGTGGAAAAATCGAAAAGAATTCTCCTGAAGCAAGAAAGTATAAAAGTAAAAGTGCAAGCGCAAAAATAGGAATCGAGTAGGTGAAAAAAATAATAAAACTCGTAGCCATATCGAAAACTTCTCCGTGATGGAGAGCCTTGTAAATACCAAGCGGAATGCAAATAAGGTAAGAAATAAAAAATCCACTTAACCCGAATGTCAACGAAATTGGCATTTTCTCAAAGATTAAATCACTTACCTTTTTATAATTAATTCTTGATTCACCTAAATCAAATTGAACAATATTCTTAAGCCAATAAAGATAAGCAATTGGTGCGGGTTTATCCAAGTGTAGCCGCTCTTTTAGAAGTTGAATTTCTTCGGCAGAAATTTGTTTTTGACTTCCACCACTTTCACTGGCAGTTCCCCGCCATTTCGCAAGCTCTGACTCAAAGGGACCTCCAGGCGCCATATGTGAAATAATAAATACAACGAAGGTAATTCCAAGCACAGTTGGAAATAAAAGTAAGAAGCGTTTGATAAAGTATTTTTTCATAAATTAAAATGTTTTATTGCATAACCAATGATACTTGTATAATTCCCTTGTTGAAAACGACTCAGTCTATTTCGTTGGGTCTCAAGAATTTTCTCTCTAAAATCTTTATCGGAAAAAATTTTTAGAATGCATTCACAAATAGTTGGAAAGTCTTTTTCCTTAAAAAGAATGCCAGCACCATCAAGAGTATCTTTTACTGCACCGGCATCATATGCAAGAATCGGAACATCGTAGTACATAGATTCAAGAAGGGGGACACAAAAGCCCTCATGCTCACTCATACAAAGAAACAAATCAGCCTGTTGATAATATTCCGCTAAACTCTCGTCATCTATAAAGTCAGAGAACATAACGTAACACTCCAAACCGAAAAAATGAATTAATGCATTGAGTTCTTCCTTGTATAATTCTAACTCACGAGAGCAATATCCGACAAGATGAATTTTAAAGTCTGATAAAAAATAATCTTTCAATACCTTTGCCAGTTTTATTATATCGTCTTGCTTTTTATTAGGAGCAATCCTACCTACAAAAATAATATTTTTACTTTGCGTTTTAGCTGGAGTTTCTTTTTTTTTTAATCTTCCAAAGTCATAGATAATCGGAAGAACTTGAACAGATGAAAATCCTAAGTCTAAAAGTTCTTGGCGATTGAACTTGGAGTCCGCAAAATACAGTTGGAATTTTCCCTTTAGGTCTTTTAATTCTTCTCTACCCTTTCTTAAATAATGACTTAGCTTCAAATCATAAGGCTCAAAAAAATAACTTGGAGTAACGTTATGATAAATTAACGCTTTCGGGCAAGATATATTCAATAAGAATTCAAATATCGCTGAGTGAATAGAATGGTGATAAATAATAAAATCCCCTTCTTTTCTTCTATAGGATTTGAATTTATTTGCGAGTCCTTTTGCATCTTTACCAATATTTTCAGAAAAGATTTCTCCCTGAAATCCAATTTCTAGAAAATAAGATTTGAGAATTAACATTTCATTACTGATAGCATCTCCCGGGTTGAAGCCTGCGGAGAATTGCACAATTCTTTTTATTCTAATTGGAGTCATCTTGCATGCTTAGATTCTAAACTAGGAATAAATTGTCATCCGCAAATTAGCAACAATCAAGAACGTAAAATTTGTGAAAGTTTTTGTTCGAAAGGAAAATCATTATATTGTTGAATGCGTTGCAATTGGGATTTACGAATTAGGTCTTGTAAGTTGGACGATAGAAGAATTTTATGAATTAATTCTGATAGCAGAGGAAAATTTTTTTTAGTAAAAAGAATTCCAGCATCCCGAACGGTTTCAAGAACAGCACTTGAGGCAAATGCAAGAACCGGAACTCGAAGTCCCATCGCTTCTAAAATTGGAATTCCAAAACCTTCATGTTCACTCATGGAAAGATATAAATCAAGATGCGAAAGTTCTCTCGCAATTTCTTGGTCATCTAAATTTTCATGAATTTCCACTGAATCAGTGATGTCTAATTCTTCCATAAGGCTAGACAATTTATTATTATAGATTTGAAAAACAGAATTTCTCTTTCCCAATAATACTAGTTTGTATTTGGGATTAATTTTTTTTAAAAAGAAAATAGTAAAAAGTAAATCCTCAATTTTTTTGTTTGGTGCCCATCGACCGATGAAACCAATCCGCAAATCACAGTCACTTTTATTATTGGCGTGAGGATAATTACGAATTACCGGCATAACGGTCATTGAGTTTTCATTTCTTTCACCTACTATCTTTAAATATTGCTTCTCATTAAAAATAGAATCACTCAGGATGTGATGAATTGACTTGTTTAAGGAATAGAGCTCCAAATAAGATCGTATTTCGTTTCGCTCAAAAGTTTTATATATATCTTCGTTCATAAAGTCTTTGAAAAAAAAAACAGGGGTCATGTTATGAAATCTTAAAATTTTCTTTCCCGGAATTTCTGTAAAAAGTTCAAGTGGGTAACCGACTCCGCCATAATGTAAAATGTGGACATCGTCAGAAAAAAACTTCGGTGGCTTAGTAGATGAATAAACTTCCTGTTCATGACGCGAATTATTAATTCTAGTGATTATAGAATTAGACAATCCCATCTTTTCAAAAATGACTTGGAGCCCATGAATATCATTGCCTATTCCATCACGATCATTGAGCTCATCTACATGCTGATAAATTCTCATGGAAGAGTAAACGTAACTAGCTCCATTTCATCAGTGCCAGCTTCATGCAAAATAATATTTTTAAACCCAAGGTCTTTCAAATACGAATGGATTTTGTTCAGATCAATTCGAGTTTGAAAGTTTTCTTGAAAAGGAGAATAATTTGTTAGTGCAAAATTAGAAAATCGCAAAAAGAAATGAGTGTTACTGCTAGCATTTACCTTTAGATTAAGAATTACTTCTTCCAATACCCAAGCAGGGAGACGGCAAGCATTACAGTGTAAAATTATATTAGAATAACTTTTATATTCTTTGAATTTGTTAATAGGCTCTACAATAAAAACTTCATTTGAAATTTTTTCAGAAATATAATCGGCTTGACTTTTGTTTTGAACGATTGCACGAAAGGGAATTCGATTCAATTTGAGTAGGCTTAAAAAATTTCCCCAGTCAGGAAGTAAAACGAGAGTAGCCTTATCTTTAATTAAAAGAGAAAGGATTCTTAAATCACTTTGATTGAAACTCTCGGATAAGGGCTTATCATTATCATAAAAATTATTTTGAAATAATTTAGTTTGGTGAGAAGTTCTTAGTTCTACGACCTGAGCATAAAGTTCTGCTACTTTCAGTTCTAGCCTCCGATGCTTTGCTTTCAATAAAATTAATTCGTGCAAAACAGAATAAAAAGCTTTTATTCTGTTTTCTGAAAGTTTTTTATCTACCAAGGAATAGAACTCAGTAAATTTAATTATACTCCACTTCAAAGGTCCTTTAATAAACCAATACCTTGGATTAGAAAATTTAGGAGGAGCAATTCCCTTTTCAAATAGATTAGCAGTAAGAGAAGGATCAAACTCTCGATGTCCGGCAGGTGAGTCCGATGATAATTTTAATTTTACAATTCTTTCAATTTCGCTTTTATCAATTGAACGCTCATTCAAACTAGATTCAATTTCTTCCATGATTTCTCGGACATTTATATCTGAGTTTTGTATTTCAAAAATTTCTGTGTTATTTTCTGTGTTATTCAAAAAGGCTTTAACCAAGTTCAATACATATTAAATTTTTTTACTTACCCAATTCTTTCAATTAAAATAAAGAAACCTAATCCGAAATCTTTCATTTTTACTTTTATTATGTCAGATAATATTCATCATGAGGAAATCTGAAATGATTTGTTTTTGTAGTTTACATCGAAGTTTGAGCTTATTAGGCTACTTTAATTCTTACTGCATATATGAAATCAGAAATTCTATATTCTTTATTTTACATTTATCTATTTTTACAGGTTTTATTTTTAGGACCTGTTCTCGTCTTAATTATAAATGTTTTCTTTAAAAAGTTCTTAGTAATCAAAATGCAATCGACCGGGATACTATTTCCTTTTTTCATTTTCTACGCTAGAGACCTCGAACTTAAAACGAGCGGATTTAACAAAACAGATATTGTAAAATTAAAAGTGAAACGAATCTTTTTTTGGATTAACCCAGTACTTTTATTAATTGGAAAAATTAGAATTTATAATTTTCAAATGATTAATCTTGAAATGAAATATGTGAACAGGATTCCTTCCATTCAGAAAATGAAGTATATGCCATCCGCTGGAAAAATTACAATCAAGTCAGGGATAATTAAGAATGGAAATATTGATATTGAAGATAGAACTGTATTTCCTCTTTATAAAGTTGTTATAGAGAATATTGACATTGAAAATTCACAAATTGATTTCGGAATTCCACTTCGACTTATTTTCGATTCTGAGTATGCTTATTGTAAAATCGATTCAGGAGATATTCTATCTAGCTGCGAAAATGGAGAAGGTAGTCTTCAAGTGCAGGGAGTTACTTGGGGGAAATTAGTCAACTTAGATATACTACCCATTGGTTTTCTAAAAAACACTATAGACCTAGATGTCTCTTTTGTTCATTCGAAAAATGCAACGACTTTCGAAGGCACACTAGGACAAATCAATAGGAATCCAATGAAGCAGGAAATCGCTATTGAAGCTAAAAAATTAGATTATAAATTTCAAATTAATTGGTCTGATTATCAGATGCCTTTCGACCTTGGAATGAAAAAAATGATCTATCAACTTCTAGTCGGCGTGAATTACGGCGGCGCATTTACCCTCACAATAAATCTTATTGCAGAAAGTGTAGCGAAGATTCTGAATAAGAAAAAATAATCAACTCATTCACTTTGCTTGTATTGAATTATTTGTAAGTAAGGTAATGAGTTTTTAGCAAAACCCAATTCTCATCTTGTTTCACGTGAAACGAAAAACTAATTAATCGTCCGGCCTCATCATAAGTCAAGACTTGCATTCTTTTAGAAGAACCCTGGATATTTTCTCTTTTTTCTAAGCGACCTTTCTTATCGAAATAGTATTTAATAAAACCTATCGACTTTTTCTTTTCATCGAAAATTTCTTGAATTAAAACATTCTCATCCAGAATATCTTTCTTGGTAGAGAAGGATTCTTGCCCTCCGCCTTCTTCTTCCCATTTCGTTTCACACTCCATTACAAATGCTTCATTCATAGAAAAAATTCTATGGCGAAGTAATCCTTTGCCATTTCCCAAAACAACATTTATTTCTTTAAGTGATCCAGCCTGGGTATAAAGAAAGGTTTTCTTTTCTTGTGATGATTTATCGGGAGCGAAGAGCTCTTCTACTTTCAGTTTTCCATTTTCATAAGTATAAATAATTTCTCCATCTGCTTCACCTTTCATATTTACAAATTTTTCTTTCGCAAGCTTTCCCTCTTGGTCATATTCATAAGTAGCTGAATAAACAGTCTGTCCTGTCCTACCTTTTACAGTTTCAGAAATAGGACCAAATTTTTCTAGCCCCATCGTGAAGCGATCCAAGTAAGACCACTTTCCGGGAGTGTAAGCAGATAAAGTAGATGTTAGAATTAGGAAAAAGAAGATTAATGATTTCATCAATACTTGTATCGACGAAATCATAATTTAATTGAGCAGCTCATTTCACAAGAAAAGAGATTGGTTCTATTAGAGAAGATATTCCCTCTTCTTTGTATGCAGTTTCATAAAGGGGAGAAAATTCATCTGAAAATAATAAGTTAAAAATATCTAGATCAGCAAAATTAGAATTCAATAACGCATCCGGCGCAGAATAAGTGACAGTAGCAATAGCACCAAAAAAAATAAATGCTGAAGCAGTAAGAATAAAACGGGTTCGCCTTTGCTTGTATTCATACTTCCTCGAAACATTTCTTGCGATATTCTGGCTCCATTGTTCACTCTCTAGTCTCGATTGAATTTCTTTAGATTGTATTTCTTCGTTATTCATTTTTATCTCCCATAAATGCAATTTTTCGCAAAATCTCTTTTCCTCGAAACGTACGCGATTTGACCGTGCCTTGTTTAATCGAAAGTTTCTCTGCAATTTCCTTTTCCGAAAATCCATCAGAGTAATACTGTAAAATTGTCTTATACTTCTCGGGAATTTGTTTCAGATACTGGATTAGTAAATTCGGCTTTTCCTCTTGTGATAATTCTATCAAATTCTGTTGCTTTAACTTCATTGTCGCTTTCTCAATTTTTTTTTCTTCTCGCATAAGCTTTTCATTCATTCGGTAAGATTCATTACGTGCGATGGTATAAAGCCAAGTAGATAGTTTTGATTCTTCGCGAAACTTTCCACTAACCAACGCTTTATATGCACGAAGATAAGTTTCTTGCACAACATCATCTATAGAATGAAAAAATCTCTCTGCGAGATTTTTTTCAATCGCAGAGAGAACTATAGACTTTGTTGAATTTACGATTTCAGTAAAATCAGAATTAGTCATGGCTGTGTTTTTTTAGTAACTCAGTTATCCTATCGGCTAATTTGTTTCTTTGCTCAGGCGTCAGAACAGCATGAAACTCCATGAACTTTTTTGTCATAAAGACTCTCATTTGATCTCTTTTTGTGCCACTTGTTTCAAACGCCTTGTTTACTTTTGCTTCATCAATTTGAGGTTGGCGAATCTGGTCAACTATCTCATCTGGAAACATTTTTACATCTAGCTCTTTTCGTTTATCTAAAATCTCTTTTTTAATTCGTTGCAATTCCGCTTTCTGCTTATCATTTAGATCAAGCTCACTCGAAACTTTTTTTACAATCCAGTCTGCTCGATCAGCAAGTGAATGGTGACGGCAATTTATAATAGCAAGTAACGCTATTAACGATAGGGAAAATACTTTAATAAGATGTTTCATTCTTATCTCCTTGTTTTGCAAGTAAGACCTACACACTCGGAGAAGGTTCCAAAGATAATAAATAATTTAAGTAGTGGTAAATGGGCACTACCTGACCATACTTAGTCATCATTTAATGAGATTGTTTAATTTGATTAATGCTGGGTGTAACACAAATTCAAGCATTAATACATAAAAAAAGCAATTAAAGATCAATTATAGCATAAATAAATTTTAAAAACATTCTTTTGAGAAATCAGGCAAAAATAAAGATGAATAAAAGTTTAAATACATGAATAATAATTTAATTAAGAACAGATTGTACGAATTGTTTCCAGAATTAATAAATCAAATTGAAGAGAAGTTTAATTTTGAAAAATTAGAAGCTTATTTACAGTTTTTGAAAGACTTCAACGAAATCGGGGGATTTTTTTCCAAGTCAGATTCAGAAAATATTCTAGATAGGCATATCATCGAATCTATTTTCCATATTTACAAAATTATTCTAAACTATCCGGTTTCACATGAAACTTATTTGGCAGATATTGGAACAGGACCAGGACTACCTGGTTACGTTTTCTTCACTCTGAAAAATCCTCCGATGATAACACTTATCGATTCCCAAATAAGACGACTTGGAATTTTAGAAAAATTTCACAAAGAAAAATTTGCAGATGATAAGGTAAAATTTATATACGGACGAGTCGAAGATTTGAAAGAAAAATTTGACCTTGTCATCATGCGCTCAACAGTAAAATATCCATGGTCGGCGGAAATGATTTACAGGCTTTTAAAAACGAATTCTTATTTCATTCCCTTTCTAGGAAAAAGAAACTACGATTTAGATTTCGAAAAGAAGATATTAGAAAATCTCGGATTAAAAATAGAAAAAGAAATCGACATTCCCGAATTAGAGTTTTTAGGAAACAGGCATATGAAATTATTGAAAAAGACGAGTGAATCAAAGAAAGGTTTTCCAAGAAATTGGGAAACTATAAGTAAAGAGATTAAGAGGACATCATGGGAAAAATAATTTCTATTAGCAATCAGAAAGGAGGAGTTGGGAAAACTACAACATCAATCAACCTCAGTTCTTTTCTCGCCAGTAAAGGAAAAAAAGTTTTGCTAGTTGACATTGACCCACAAGGAAATGCTGGCTCAGGTTTAGGACTTGAAATAAACCAAATAGAAAATACTTCTTATGAAGTTTTAATCGGAGAAGCTTCTGCAACAGAGGCGATCCAAAAAACAGGAATCGAAAATCTTTCGATCATTCCCTCCAATATAAATTTGAGTGGTGCCGAAATTGACTTAGTTTCCCAAGAGAGAAAGGAATTCAAATTGAAAGAAGCTCTTACTTCGATCCGTCCCAGGTTTGATTTTATTATCATTGATTGCCCACCTTCCCTTGGAGTTCTAACCGTAAACGCACTTTGTGCTTCTGACAGTGTAATGATTACTCTACAGACCGAATATTTTGCGCTTGAGGGACTTACGCAGCTAATGAAGATTATCTCCTTAGTGCAGGAAAATCTAAACACTTCGCTTGAATTAGAAGGCGTAGTCTTGACCATGTATGATAAGAGAACAAATCTCGCCAACCAAGTTGCTAATGACGTCCGCGAATACTTCAAAGAAAAAGTTTATAAAACGATGATACCTAGAAATATTAAACTCGGCGAAGCACCATCTTTTGGAAAACCTATCAATTACTATGACCCGGATGGAATAGGTGCACAAAGTTATCGTGGACTCGCTGAAGAAGTAATCGCACAAAATGCGTAGGAGAAAATATGAAACCTAAAGTTCTGGGCAAAGGTCTTAGTAATCTAATCGGCGCAGCAGGCTCACGGAATACTGAGTCTGCGGATAATTCTAATAATTCACCTCTAAAGGAAATCAAGCTCTCTGAGATAAAACTAAATCCAAATCAGCCAAGAAAAACTTTCTCGGCTGATTCTATTTCAGAATTATCGGAAACAATTAAACAACACGGGCTTATCCAACCAATCGTTGTTAATAGAACAACCGATGGCTACGAGCTAGTATCCGGTGAACGTAGATACCGAGCTTGTAAAGAAGCTGGATTTCACAAAATTCCAGCGATTGTCAGAAATTATTCAGAAAAAGAAACACTCGAAGTCTCCATCATTGAAAATATCCAAAGAGAGGACTTAAATCCGATCGAAGAAGCTATGGCTTATCAACAACTTACAGAAAAACTTTCCATGAAGATAACGGAAGTTGCTGCTCGAGTCGGAAAAAATCGTTCCACAGTTTCTAATATGATTCGCCTGCTACAACTTCCTGATTCGGTTAAAGAATTAATTAAAACTGGAAAACTTTCGGAAGGTCATGCGCGCCCTCTTCTTTCAATTGGGGACAAACGCAAACTAGAAACATATGCCATTCAAATCGTTGAGAAATCTCTTACTGTTCGAGAGGTAGAAGAATATGTAGCAGGACTTTGGGAAACAAAAACTACTCTTAGCACAAAGCGTGATAATTCAGATCCATCTATAACTAATGTAGAATCTAAAATACGAAACAAGCTTTCAGCAAAGGTAAAAATTTCTCATAATTCTAAAATCGGGAAGGGGAAAATCATTATTAGCTACAACAATATGGATGAGATGGAGCGCATACTTTCAAATATGCATATTAAATAGAGTTAGAAAATTAAAACCGATACGTATAAGAAAGTTCTGCAATTCTATTTTGGGCAGCAGTATCGTGATAGCCTTCGAGACTTCTATAAATCCTTGGGAGTAGCAGGGCTGCAAGGACAACGTCTCCATGTGGAGAAGCAAATATATATTTGCTAGGACCTTGCTTATTTAGCAAGTCGCCATAAATATTTTTATTTCCAGTCTTTGTATTGTTAATGTAAAATGCTGCTATTGCAATAATTACCATATCTATCATTGCATAAGTTCCCATTTTAATTACAGTATCGGATGTTGTATAGAAAGGAGAATTGTAAGAGTTATAAAATACACTCGCAGCCGGTGTAATTAAATTTAATGTTTGGGAAACTATATGGTATTTAGGATTTAGGGCTTGTTCAAATTTATAATCTGCAGAATTTTTGTTTAACTCTACTTCAATAATTGTTTTTAATAGTTTTGCTTCTCCATTCTTTGTAGCTTCTATCCTTACAATCGAATCTTCTGACTTTTTTGTAAATCTTCCTACATAGACATTGAATCGGAAAGGACTTAGTATGCCACTTCGATACCGATAATTAAACCCTCCGGTTGACTCTAGTGATACAATGGAATTATCTGTTATCTTATTTAGAAGCTTTACAATTTTTAAATTCGTATCTTCTATCGATGCTGAACTTTCAAAAGATTCCGAACTAGATAATTGGATTGTAAAAAGCATTATCAGTAGATAAGTTAGAGTATGCGCAAATAGAAAATTAGTCTTTGTCACAAAAGTTTGTCCCCGATAAAGTAGGCAGCAATGAGTCCGAGAGAATTATAAGTAGCATGGGCACCAATTGCAATCCATATATTTTTAGACTGAAGATATATAGAACCAAATAGAAGTCCAACAAAAGTTAATATTACAGGAATAATCGGGGAGGCATCAAAAGAAAAATGCATCATACCAAAAATAAAAGAAGTAATAAAAAGACCCTCTCTAGCAAAGCCTTTGCTTGCAAAATGGGCTAAGAACAGTCCACGAAATAAAAACTCCTCTAAAATTCCAGTAATCAAACCAACAGTATAGATTGACCATGCAAGTAAATAGTAGTTCCCTTTCAGATTCAGGAACAGTTTTGCTTGAAATTCATCTACTTTTGGTTTATAATTGAAAAGAGAAAAAGTCATCGATACTAAAAGCAAGATTAAAAAGACAAAACAGCCCGCAAGGATACCACGATTAATCTGGCTAATTCCAAGCTCATCATTTAAGCTATTAATATCAACACGAACTAATTTTTTTAAAATAAAGTATGTAGGTAGGACAAAGAAAATGAGCCAGAGAATATTTTGTAGAAAAAGAAGACTAGGTGAAGTTTTCGTAACTGCTTCAAGATATTCTTCTTTGATCTTGTGAGGATTTTTTTCGAATAGAACTTCAAATTCTTTAATAGTCTTAGTTTGAACCTCCAATCGTTCCGCTTCGTTAAGCTCTAAAAAATTTTCTGGGAAGCGACTGAAACTTGCAACTTCTGCCATAGTTATTTGAGAAAAGATACTCAGAAAAACAGTGCAAAAAATTATAATTGTTATATGAATGAGAGAAATTCTAAATATTTCAAAATTGTCTCTCGGGATTTTTTCTTCGCTCATCTTTCCTTTACAATCTTTAGAACCTAATTCTCTTGTCATCGTTTTTTCCTACTATCTTAGTTGACAAAATAAAAATCTGTAAAATTGTCATGGGATGAAACGGTTTCTGATTTTAATTCCCCTTTTTCTTTTTTTCGTCAATTCTTCTCCCTCTAACGATATGGGAATTTCCTTAGAAACAAATTATAGAAATTATAGACCGGGACAATCTATCAAAATCAATATTAAACTAAAACAAGCAGCTTATCTGTATTTGTTGACTTTACAAAGCGATGGAAATTTGAACCTATTGTATCCAAATGAAGATGAGCAAGATAATATGATTTTTAACGAAGAAATTCGCATTCCTGACGATGCCAAGGATTATGAATTTTTAGCAGGGGAGGCAATTGGAAGAGACACGATCATTGCAATCGCATCAAGAAACAGAATAAAAAAATTACATAAAGCAAAATATTGGGTCAAGCCAGTTTACCGCGGAATGAATCAAAATAGCTCTATCTGGCTAAAGAAAATAACTAAGAAACTTCCTCCAGAGCAATGGGTTAGTGCAGACGTGAATATTTTTATTAGTAAAGACGGCACGACCGAGACAACGGCAACACAGACAAAAAAAGAATCCAAAATAATCACTGCTAATACTTCCGAAAATTCAGCCAAAGAAACAGAAAAGCCCAACGCTGAATTTCTACAAAACGAAGTAATGCGAGGCTTTTTTAAATTACCAAATTCTGTGAGATCAGTCGGAAATAAACGAGGTTATTTTTCAATTCATAAAGATTTAGATTTAAATACTTATAAACTTAAAATAACTCCATACATTACTA
This sequence comes from Leptospiraceae bacterium, assembly GCA_025360185.1. Taxonomy (GTDB): domain Bacteria; phylum Spirochaetota; class Leptospiria; order Leptospirales; family Leptospiraceae; genus UBA2033. Next base: position 28,443 of record JANYCR010000337.1, read on the forward strand.
ACCAAAATGACTTTTGCGAATACTCAGTTGTATCCTTTACTAATCCCAAAAAAGTATCAGCTACGTATGGAACTATTGAAGTGGTTCCAGGTGAATGTAATCTAAAAGAAGCAAGTGCAGACCAAAAAGAATTCTGGAAAAAGATTACTAACTTTTACTTACAGTATCAATTTAAGAAATCCGGATCATTAAAAGGCAACGTCTGGTTAACCGGCGGTGACACGAAATACAATCAAAAAATGACTAAGCCAGAGGTAAAAGATGATTTTAAATTCTTAGAATAACCGATTATGCCTTACCCTTGACAAGAACAAGCACATCTACTTCTTTAGCACCGTTCATAAGTAATAACTTAGCTATTTCATTGATGGTTGCGCCTGTAGTAAATACATCATCGACTAATAGATAATTACCGCTCAAATTATTTATGTGAGTTTTCATAATTGCAAATGCAGACTGTGCATGAAGAAATCTATCACGAAAACTTTTGCCTGATTGAAGCTCCTTTGACTTCTTCACAAAAGGGGTAATTATATTTAGCCGCAATTGTTTTTTAAGTAAATCGGTAACTGGTTTACAAACGGGAATTGGTCTATTGCGAATAGTCTTTCGATTGGAGGGTATATTTATAATAGCCGTATAATTTCTTTCTTTGAAAGTAGGTAGGAACTTGCGAAGTTTAAGCCGAAAATAATTACTCAAGTATGGAGATTTTCCAAATTTTACTTTTTGTATAATTTCTCTTTCAAAATCGCCTCGAATGCGAATATAATTTAGTTTTGAAAAGAATACATTTCGTGAATTACAATAATCACAATCTTCTTGTAATAATTCAGTTTTACATACTTCGCATTGTAAATCCTGTAGGCTTAACATTTGCCCTTTGCCTCTACTTCGATAGCAAGTCTTACAAACGGATATCTTTGAAGAAAAAAAGTCAAATCGTCCACAAAAGCTACACGGAAGAGGGAAAAGTAAATCTAGAAAATAAATGAATTTTCTTTTAATCATACCTATAATAGGTCACAAAATTGAAAGTATGTGCAGTAAATTAAAAAGTTTTTAAAAGGAAGAGAATTTATTTTAGAAGAGAGATGCACGATTGATCGTGCATCTCTAGAGATTTGAATGAAGTTTGTTTAAAGAGTTTAGTTAGATACTGCTTTGATAACTGTGCTTGGAGCTTTGATATCATTAGAGAAAATAACTTTTTTGATATCACTTTCATTTCCAACATTATCAATAGCTTTTGCTTCGATGATATGTTCCCCAGAAGTTCCGAATGTAAGTGGCTCAACGTAAGGAACGAAATCAGGAGCACCATCTGTTTTTACTAATACTTGTTTAATTCCACTTTGCCCATCAGCAGCAGTAATAGTAAATACTGTTTCTTTCTTAGCATAGACTTTATTATTAATTACAATATAAGGAATTGATTCTTTAATATCAACAGTTGGCTTAATTCCATCAATATTAACAATGTAACTATTTTCTTGACTAACATTGCCTGCATTGTCAATGGCGTAAAAGTTAATAACGTGAAACCCAGGTTTTTCTAATTTAAGAGGCTCATTTTTATAATCTTGCTTAGGTTCATTATCAACAGAATATACAATTTGCTTAACACCAGAAGACTTGTCTTCTGCAAGCAATTGGTATGTATTTTTAGGAGAGGAATACATCGTGTTACCATTTACAAAAGGTGGCTCAGAAGATTTAACAGAAACAGCAGGCGCTGTATTATCAACGATTAGGTTAATAACTTTTGCGAGCTCTTTATTTCCAACCTTGTCTGTTGCCTTATAAGTGATAGTAGCAGGTCCTTCTTTGCTCAAAGATATAGGAACTGTATATCTAGAGTATTCACCATCATTAATTTTATATTCGATATAATCAACACCACTTAAATCATCCCCGGTTACTAATTCAAAAGCAGTCCTTGAATTGATATAAAGTGCAGGTGAATTTCCTACATTTGGATCAATGGATCTTGAACTTGTTACTGGTGGTTGTGCAGGAGTAGAGGAAGTTACTGCCGGCACCGTTGACGTTGTTGTCGTAGTTGTCGTGGTAGTTGTTTTAGACTCAGTTTTCATTTTGTCAACTGCAGTCGTAGGAATTGTGTCAATAGCTTTCTCGGTCTTATCCATTGTCCCGCCGTTTGGAAGAGGTTTAATACCGGACTGTGCAACCAATGCGATAGTAAAGCTAAGCATGAGAAAGAGTTTAATGATGTTTTTCATCTAAAGTCTCCTAGTAAGGTGTAATTTAACTGTTTAATTTACCATATATTACAAGACAAGCATGTATGTCAAGGATTGACAGGTAAACGAGGAATATTCGATTTGAAAAAACACATTTACTGTTGAAGTAAATCGTAAGTTAAACAACATTGATTTTTGGCTACTATGCTACTTTCATTAATAAATAAATTTTGTATTCTCTTAACAATTCCTCTTCTCACAAATTCATTGTTCGCACAAGAAATAAAAAACTCAAATTTTAAAGAAAAAATCCTCTTAGAAGACTTCGAATCACTAAAAATAAATACCCTTTCAGTTCAGATTCCGGCAAATACTCGTTATCTACCAGAAATTCGTCTCAGTAAAAACCTAACGTCTCCCGATTTGCAATCCAACACAAGTCTCTTGGTTCGAATTTCAGCGGATGGAACAGGAATCCCTTTTGACGTGAAATTTGCAAAGCCTTATGAACTAGGAGGCTATTCGATTGAACTGGAGTTCCATATTTACTCCAATAATGCAAATGGTGAGTTATTTCTATATTTATTGGATAGCAAATTTCAGAAGCATAAAATTCGAATTGCGTCTTTAAACTATGATGGGTGGAAAAGCTTCAAAATCCCAATTGCTAAAGAAGTATTTCAATCTGATTTTATACTTGGGAAGCCAAGCTATATTGAGTTCGTGGGTATTCAAATTAACTCCGCAAAAAAAGAAACTAAGGATAAAGAAGACCTTATCGCAATTGATGATATATTCTTGACCAAAAGACCAAAATACCGATTGCCTTCTTCTGGACTTGAGGCATTTCATTAATGTTTTTTTAATTGCCTTCCACTGTGCTTAATTTATTTAAGAGTAGCGAAAAAGAAAGAGGTTTGTGAATTAATGAGTGATCCAATAAATGAGAAGGTAGAAGATTATCTAAAGCAATTAGCCGAAGTCGAAGGCTCATTTCATTTTCAAAATCTTTTACAGGAACTAAAAGAAAAGGCTTTAGAAGATGAAAAAGCTATATGGTTTTTGTTTAAAAATATTGTCGGAGATTTAATTAAAGATAGCAATATTTGGAATGATAAAACAAACCTAGTTGTTGGAATATTTTATGTCCTAATAGACATTGGAAATGAAAAAGCATACGCGATAATAAGATGGTATATCCAGAATCTGAAAGAGGATACGCCGAACGGTGCAATTGAACTTTTATCTACTTTAATTCCAAGTTTTCCGAGCATTAAATCTGAAGAATATTTTGGCTATTTAAAATCCGATAACCAAGCTCTCTCAGCCTTAGGATTCCTTACCTTGTTTAATATATCAATGGAAAGAAAATTGAGTCATGCAGAAGAAAAACATTTATATGAAATAGCCAAAACTTATACTAATGACAGATATTATACAGAACACATCGTGGATATGATTTCGTTCCGATTCAAAAAAAGTGAGGACTCCGCACACGAATCAGAAAAAATAGATATTAACTTAGAATAGGGCATCGAATGAAAAAAGATTAACGACTAAAAAATTCTTCTTTAACTTGAGCTATAATTTATGAAACCAAAATTGGCAATATTACTTTTTATTTTTTTAAGCAAAGCCCTCTTCTCAGCACCATACACAGGATGGGAAATTGGAAATAATCATTCGATCCTGTATTTAAATGATTTGAATAGTTTCGATACGCGGGATAACATTCGTTACCTGCCACAAAAATTAAATCCCGATCAAATAAATCAATATGCATTGTATGTATCTGAATATTACATTTCACGAGGAGATAAAGATGGGTTAACTAATCTTGTTAGCCTCCTCAAAAATGATAAAAATAATTATGAATTTGTAGCAAACCTAATTTTGGTTCTTTGGAAAATAGAAAAAGGGGAAGCAGCGGATGCTTCAGTAAAGCTTGATGATTTAATTTATCGAGAAGAAAATCCTCTGAATGTTTCAATTGCTAAAGTCCTAAAAAGTAATCTTAAAAAAACTGCACTGACAACAGAAAGCAAAGAAGTAATAAAGAATCTTAATTGCAATCGAAATAAGCCTATGTATTCTTATTGCAGGCTAATGAAACTTTCAATATATCTTGAACAAATAGTGGAAGCTAGTGATTATCCGCATCGCGATTTTTTAAATATTGATAGATTAATTGCTCCGTTTTTCGAAGAGGGGGAGTTGGCGCATATTCATTTTATTCAGTATTTTTCCAATGATTTACCAACAAAACTCGCTTACCTTGGGTTTGTCCATGAAGCAGTTAACTTTCAGAAAATGCTTGTTAGTATACAAAAATTAGGGGGGGAGTTTGATCCCGTTGATCATGAAAGGCTTTCTTATTATCAAATGCTTGCTGACGATTTAGCGGGTGCAGAGGAATCTCTTGTTTACCTCTCGAAACGAACTCCTGCACTTACAAATAAAAATCATCTATTTTTAAAACTTGGTGCGATTGCTTATTTACGAAAAGATTATAAACAATCTCTAACTTATTATCTAGATTTAAACTTAAAGGATTGGAGCAAATCAATGCGAAATCCTTTTTATGATGACTACATCTCAATTAATGGAGCGAGAAATTTAATTTCCTTATCTCTATGGAAATCAAAATCAGCAGTTAACGCCGTGCGTGCATTAAAGAGCCTAAACCCAGAAGGAAAGGTTACAGAAGATAGCTTATTTATCCGTTTACGTATTGCACAGATAATGATGTTTGATAAACCAGAAGTCGCTGAAAAAATTTCTGAGGATATTCTATACATTGCGCAAAGTAAAGGATGGAAACGGGTAGAATATGCAGCAACACTGATGAATGGATATTGTTGCATTCTTAGCAAAAAATATAGAAAGGCTACTGTGCAATTTACAAAGAGTTATGGTATTATTGGCGGATCCGATCCCGTTTTCAGTTCAGAATGGATGCGTTCATCAGGAATTTTATTTGCAAGAGTGCAAGGGGGAGAGAGAGGAAATCATGCAGCATCCTTTCGTTCCCTGCTTCACGCCATGAGAAATGAAGAACCGTTAGACGACATCCTCGGAGTAAAAAACTTTCTAGATTCTAGATTCGATTCAGAAACATTTTTTAAAAATGCTGTCCAGTTTTTTATCAATACAAAGAACTATCAATCGTTGACAGAATTTTTATATTACTACCAGAAATTGAGAGTGAAGTCACCTAGTCTTTTCGGAAAAAGTATTTTGCAAATTCCAGATGTAGTAAAAAGAATAAAACAATACCGTGCATTTAAACCTGCAAACGATGCATACTATAGCAAAAGCGGATACTCAAAGTTACGCGATGCAGAGGCATCAAGGATTATTTCGGAGACCGACTCCTTCGACCTAAATGCACTCAAAGATTTACGTGATCCATTTGTATCAGCATTTTCTTTTAATGAAAAAATCTATGTTATTTCCTATAATCCAGAAGCGAACCGAGACAAATGGAACTATAGCCAACATAACTCTATTGATTATAGAACGACAGCATATTATAATAAAATATTTGCTTCAATCCCCTTTTTGGAAAGAGCAGGGAATGTTCAAATTTTTTTAAACCCTATAGGTATTGATTTATACCAGGCAATGAAAAAAAACAATGCGTTACTAAATGTAAGACTCTTTTATCGCTTTGGAAAATCTAATTCAAAGAAACCTGAGACTGATTTACAACCGGTTGCAGTCAGTTGCGAAAACGGCAATGAAGTAACTACTAGCGGCATACAATATTTACCCACTGAATATTTTGAAGGTATAAAAACTTTTACATCGGAAGACAGACTTCATATTTGGAACACTAGAGATTTAGCAAACCGCGATATGTCATCTATTGAAAATTTCGAATATAGATGTCAAAATAATTCCACGATTTCCTTTTTAAGAATGCAGCGTCGCGTAGATCTTAGAATGATTCCTTCTGCAATTCTTTTTTCTAATTCTATTTTTCCTAAGTCATCACTTGATTCAGTTTCTCTGGATTATTATTTCTGGGCAGATTTTTGGATGCGAAAAGGTGTTAATATCTTATATTATGTAGATAAGTTAGAGGGAGACAAATACCCATTTGCCGATCTCGTAAATGTTTTATCCAAGCAAATACAAACCTCGGATGATCTGGGAAAAGTTCAATCTATTCTAAAATCTGGAGATAAGGAAATTTTAATTTTATCGAGAGATATAAAGTAACCTTTTCAAACTCAAAGTAAACATTTAAAAATAGGGAGAGTAAATATGAAAATATTTTTAGGAGTAGTTGCTGGATTTTTTTTGGTCTTAGCCATATTAACCGCTATTGCACCAAAGGAATTTAAACTTGAAAGTGAAATTATAATCAATAAGCCAAAGGCAGAAGTCTTTGGTCATTTAAAATTTTTAAAGAACCACGAACAGTGGAATGCTTGGTCCAAGAAAGATCCAGCAATGAAAAAAGAATTCAAGGGCACTGACGGAACTGTCGGATTTATTTCTGCCTGGGAAAGTGCTAACCAAGAAGTAGGAACTGCAGAGCAAGAAATTACTAAAATTGTAGAAGGCGAAAGACTTGATACGATAATTCGATTCAAAAAACCATTTGAAGGAGCATTTGATTCTTATGTAACAACCAAGTCTGTAAATGAAGATCAAACAAAAGTTTTATTAGGTATGCATGATACAATGAGTTTTCCAATGACTGTAATTAGCTTTATTGTAAATGTATGTCTTGGTAACCAACAAAAAATCAAAGCAAACATGGATGAAAGTTTGACAAATTTTAAAACGCTTTTAGAAAGATAAAATGGAGATTTCTTTTTCTGAAATTCTTTTGTGGCTATACGTTGTCTTACGCTACTAGGTTGGTTGGCGGCGTTAAAAGTAATTTCGTTGGGATAAGGGTAATTTTTGTTTGACAATGATTATATATATTTTAAAGTATATATATGAACCGAGCAAAATTATTTAAAAATGGCGACAGCCAAGCTATCCGACTGCCTAAGGAATTTAGATTTAAAGGTAGGGAAGTTTATATTCGAAG
>JANYCR010000444.1 GCA_025360185.1 Leptospiraceae bacterium
CAAAGGGAACATTTAAGAAAATCATGAGTGCTGGCGTGACTTGCCCGAACGCTAACCATAAAAGAAAAAGAATTAAACAAAGTGTAAGTGGAACTACAATTAGAAGTGTATTTCTAGCTGAAATATAATTTTCATATTTTCCACCAAATTCAAAACGGTAACCAACGGGCAGAGGAATATTTTTAGTCAGTAATTCATTGGCTTCCGTGACTACACTCATCATGTCTCTTCCTCTAACATTAAACTCTACGATCATTCTTCTATACTGATTTTGATGGCTGACTTGAACCGGTCCGCTCTCAATATATACATCGGCTAAATCTCCGAGTGGAATCGAATTTCCTGAACTAGATTTTACGGGTAAAGAGCGAATTTCCTCAAGATTAAAATGAATTTCTCGATTTGTTTTTATGGTGATATCGAATCTTTTATTTCCTTCGAATACACTTCCTGCCATATAACCGGAAGATAGAATTTCAGTCACCTGGTTGATGTCTTGAATATTCACACCGTAGCGGGCAAGACTTTCTCGCCTTGGTTTAATTCGCAAGTAATTGAGTCCACCCAGTTGTTCTATTTTTAAATCTACAACGCCTTTGATCTTTCTTAACTCATGCGAAGTCTTGTCTCCAATTTCGCGGAGAGTCTTAATGTCTTCTCCAAAAATCTTTACTCCGATGTCAGAGCGGATACCTGCGATTAGCTCGTTTGTTCTCATTTTAATTGGTTGAGAAACAGAGACTGCAACTTCTGGAACAGATTTTTCTACATCCTCTACGAGTAGTTGCATTAATTTTTCTCTTTCGAATCTCCATTCTTCTTTTGGTTTTAACTGGAGATATATATCTGTTCTGTCAATTCCCATCGGGTCAGTCGCAATATCGGGCGAACCTGTTCTTGATACTGCATGAATTAGCTCAGGAAATTTTTCTTTTAATGCATGTTCTATTCTTCTGCCTGTATCAATAGACTCCGAGAGGGAAACAGAGGGTAGCCGCGCTACTTCTAAAAGGAGTGAGCCTTCATCTAGCTCAGGCATAAACTCCGCTCCTAAGTTTGCGAACATTACAAAGCTAAGGACAATCGATGCAATAGCGACAGTAAATACTTTATTCTTTGCATTCATAAATTTATCTAATAGCGGAATATAGTAAATTTTAAATTTATGAAAGAGCCAGGTTTCGTGTTCTTCCGGCTCTTCTACTTTTAAAATATAGGTGGCAAGAACAGGAACTACTGTGAGCGATAAAACAAAAGCACCGAATAGCGCATAAAGCACAGTTTCCGCCATAGGGATGAACATTTTTCCTTCCACGCCCGAAAGCGATAGAACGGGAAGATAGACTATTGCAATAATTGTTTCTCCAAAGATCGTTGCCTTTCTTACTTCTATAGTAGCCTGCTTGATCGTTTCAATTTTTTCTTCTGTAGTTAGAAGAGAGCCTTTCTCCTTGATTGCCATCGACAAGCGCCTAACAGCATTTTCCACAATGATCACTGCACCATCCACAATGAGTCCAAAGTCAATCGCACCCATTGACATTAAATTTCCGGGAACATCTCGAATGCGCATAATCACAATCGCAAATAACATAGCAAGTGGAATAGTAACTGCGATCACTAGTCCAGCGCGAATGCTTCCTAGTAGTAGAAATAAAACTACGATTACAAATAAAGCTCCCTCGGCTAAGTTTTTTAGCACTGTTTTAATTGTAGTCTTTACCATTGCAGCGCGGTCATAGTATGTTTCGATAATGATACCTTCGGGTAAAGTCTTCTTAAGCTCTTCTAATTTTAAATGAACTGCTTCACTTACATGAAGGGAATTTTCTTTCATGAGCATAAGAGCGATTACCCCCACCACTTCTCCTTCCCCGTCTTTGGTTGTTGCACCTAGTCTTAGTCTTGCGCCAAATTTTAATTCTGCTATCATGGCAAGAGAGATTGGAGTTCCTTCTTTTGTCTTACCGATAAAAATTTTTCCTAACTCGTCAAGTGATCCGGCAAGACCACTTGCTACTATTACAAAATGTTCTTTATTGTGCTCAATGTATCCACCTCCCATAGAGGCATTATTTTTTTGCAACGATTCTATCACATCCGTCATTACAATGCCCAGTGATTGCATTCTTTCCATATTGAGGATAATCTGGTATTGCTTCACATGACCGCCGAATGTATTTACTTCCACCACACCTGGAATTGTTTTTAAAATTGGATTTACATACCAATTCAAGTAAGTTGTTAATTCCATTAAGCTATGGTTGTGGCTACTCAGTGTAAACTGGTAGATTTCTCCAAGTCCAGTAGAAATAGGTCCCATTGCCGGTGTTCCATATCCTTTCGGGATATTGTTTACGGCATCTGCTAGCCTTTCTCCTACAAGTTGCCTTGCTAGAAATATATTCATGCTATCTTTAAATACGATGGTGACAACAGAAAGCCCATACCTGGAGATAGACCGCACTTCCTCTACATGGGGGATACCTGACATTGCCCGCTCAACAGGAAAAGTTACATACTGTTCGATTTCTAAAGGAGAAAGTGCAGGTGCCGAAGTGATGACTTGCACTTGTATTGTTGTGACATCGGGAATTGCATCCATCTTGAGTTTGCGTGCAGAGTCAAGTCCAAAGAAGAAAAATAACGCGGTAGCCGCAAGAACGATGACTCTATTTTCGAGAGACCATTCTACAATTAATGTTAGAAATTTCATATTATTCTCCGAAAGTAGATTTCAAAAATTTTGATTTAAGAGTAAAAATGCCTTTATCCACAATGTATTCGCCAGAGGCAAGTCCTGACAAAATTTCTACCTGAGAAGAATTTCTCCTGCCGAGTTTAACTTCTCTCGCTTTGTATTCGCCAGGTTTTTCTTCTATGAATACAAAATCTTTTCCTTCCATCGTGGCAATTGAATCTATTGGAACGGCTAATACGTTGTAGTCAGAGGTATAAAGCTCAGCAGTTCCAAAGAGTCCAATCTTTGCCATATGATTTTTGTTTTTGATTACAATTCTACCGCTGACTGTTCTTGACCCTACATCAATTTGGTTTCCGATATATAGTAGTCGTCCTTCGAATTCTTCTTTGGGGTATGGATTTAATTTTACCTTTGCGAAATCCCCCTCTGCTACTTTGCCTAAATCTTTTTCAAATAATTTTACCATGAACCAAACGGAATCCAGGTTTCCTACCGTAGCAAGACTTGTGATTGCATCGACTTGTGATCCCTTAACGATTTCACGACTTAGAATAATTCCGTCGAGAGGAGAAAGAATTTCTATTCTACCGGAATTTTCTCCTGCGCTATTAGAATTAGTTGTGTCTGGGACAGGTATACCCAGTGCAAGTAAATTACCCTTATCCGCTCTAAGCTCTGACTCTTGCACTTTTAATTCTGACTCGGCATTGATTGCTTCTTGTTCTGCTGCAAGTTTTAAAACTACAAGTTCCCTGGTTCGCTTTGCATTTCTCTCTATAGCGTTTACTCTTGATAATGTGCTCAAGTATTTAGATTTAGATCTCGCTGCTTCGGGGGATTCGATGATTGCAAGCACCTGTCCTTTTTTAACTCTTGCTCCTTCAATGAATCGAACATCAGATACTCTTCCAGGAATGCGCGCGCTTATTTTAGTTACTCTATCCGGGTCAGCGATTACTTCTCCAATCAGACTTATAGTTTCTTGGAATTCGCCTGTAGCCACTTGAGTGGAATGCAGGTTCACATCTTTAGAGACTTCGGTATCAATTTTGATTGTGCCATCATCAAGCGGCTGATTTGATTCTACCGCTTCCGGTGTTGGTTTGTTTTTGGAAAAATATTTATATGTCCTGTAAGAAGTAAAGACGATTGCAAGAATTGCTAGTATCGTATATATTTTATAGTATTTCATAGGTTCCTCATTTCACCGTATATTGTAATAATGGAAATCCAATAGATCTCAGTAATTCTATTTTGGAAAGATCATAATCGGATTGGGTTTGTATGTAAGATAGTTTTAAAGTTACGAGAGAATTTTGAGCAACGAGAGCGTCTCGTATATTCATCTGTCCTGTTCCTAAAGCTTTTTTTATAGAAAGTAAATCTTCATCTACTTTTTTCATAAGCTCTTGCGGATAACTTTTAGTTTCCTCTCGAAGAGAATTAAAATTAGTAACCGCTCGAATCACTTCATACTTAATTGTATGCTGATTGATTTCTAGATTTGTCATTGCCTGGTCTTTACGCGCTTCCGATTCTAGAACCTCCCCGCTATTGTCTCTCCATACTCTTAGCGGTATAGATGCCCTTGCTCCCATTACATTTTCATTAAACCCATCACGCTGTAAGTAAGCGGATACAGTCAAATTAGGAATAGATTCTCTTTTCAATAAATCGATTCTTCTTTGTGCTGTTCTTACATCTAAAACTCCTGCATCTACTTCTGTCCGTTGTTTAAGAGCAGTTACAATTAATTCCTGCGTGTTTTTAGTATTGAGTTGTATGTCGGGGATTGTGTCTACAATAGAGAGCGACAAATCAAAAGTAACTCCCATCATGACAGTTAAATTTCCCTTTGCCCCATCCCTTTTTCGAATAGCAGAATTGAGAAGCCTTGCAATCTTGGAAACCTCAGCGTTTGCAATATCTGCATCAATTCCTGCGGCTAATCCTTTGTCTGCTCTTCCCTGCACTACTTTTGCCATATCCTGTGAATTCTGGTAGAGAAATTCAGTGATTTTATATTCCTCTAAAGAATTCTTATAAAAAATAGCCGCAGATAATGCCTGTGCAGTTGTATCTCTTTCCATGGTAGCGACTTTTTTAATTTGAGCAGCGTATTCTGAATCGACGACTTCCATCCGTTTGCCTCTCTGCCCCCCGATAAAGAATTCCTGTGAAGCTTGGATTTCTCCATTGATCGCTGATTGAGCAACCGGGTTAAATATCGTTACCTCCGATTGTGCTTGTTTGCGGTATGCATTCATTACTTGGATTGTTGGATTGGATGGAAATAAATAAGCCGCAGCAATTTTTTTTCCTTTGATTGCTGTTAATTCAATTCGGGTTTTCTTAAACTCAGGACTGTGATTTAACACACATTCAACTATAGTGAGTAATTTTGTATTACCCGCACAATGTGCATTTTCTTCATGTGAGTCCGTGTCTATTGCGTAGATTCCGTATGAGAGTAGAGCTAATATTATATAAAATGATTTCATAAATTCCTCCTTTGAAGATTTTAATTTTACTAACGAAGATAGTTATTGATTAAGCTAGGTGAAAGACTTCTCCAGTCAATGTCATTAAGTTAAGGATTATACAGTCATTTCGAACAGTAGCATGTGAGAAATCTATTTTGCAAACATAGTATTAGGTTTATCTTATACTTTTTTGTAAGATAGATCTCTCACGGTAAAGAAGTTCGAGATGATCGTATATCGCACACACCCCGTAATAATCTATAAATTAAGTAAAAATAGTTCTAGGAGGTCTGATTAGATTTAAAAGATAATCAAAATTAACCGCTGCAAAAAGCGGGGATACAATATAAGAAATAGTAATATGAGTGTAGATTTTACCCAGATAAAGATTTGAATAGGAAATTAAAGTATAATTGCAGGGACAACTAACACAGACATGAGTTTCATTTTCATGTTCTCCCTCGTGACCAGAAATCGAATGAGATGAAAACATACAATCATTCTCACTAACCCCGATTCCACCACAGATACATTCGTTATCTATTATGCGCTGAAAACTGAAGAGTATTATAAACGAAAATAGGAAAATGTAAAAAATACTTTTCATACTTTCACTTTGAGGAATACTTTCTAAAAAAGCAAGCTATATATTTTTCAGTGTATGCAAAGTCGTAGAGACAGGTTTCAAACCTGTCTCTACGAGATAGAAACAATAATTAATCGAATAATTACTTAATCGCTTTTGTAAAAATCATCTTACCGGCTGCAGTTTGGATAATAGATGTTACGTTCACACGAACATCTTTACCAACTAGATGACCACCGTTTTCGATAACGACCATTGTTCCGTCTTCGAGATAACCGATTCCTTGGTTTTCGTCTTTGCCTTCTTTGATAACTTGGATAGCAATTTCTTCCCCGGGAAGAACAACTGGCTTTAGAGCGTTTGCAAGATTATTGAGATTTAAGACCTTTACGCCTTGCAATTCGGCAACTTTGTTTAGATTAAAATCATTCGTAACTAACTTGGCACCAGTATCACGGGCAAGTTTGATCAACTTTGCATCAACTTCGCGGGTATCTGTATAGTCAGTGTAAGTGATTTTAACTTCGATTGTGCCTTTACGTTGTAGCTTGTTCAACATATCAAGTCCACGCCTTCCACGAGCTCGTTTGATTGGATCCGAAGAATCGCTGATAAGTTGAATCTCACGCAGAACAAAGTTTGGCAAAATGAGAGGTCCGTCGATAAAATGGGTGTCTGCAATATCTAAAATCCGACCATCGATTACAACGGATGTATCTAGAATCTTGTCTCGAATTTCTTCTGGTTTTTCACCACCTAAAATGAATGGACGAATAGGTCCACCACTGCCACCACCAAAAATAGCAAGTCCTGGCTTTTTAGAAAAAGCATGACCTATTTTAACTCCAGCATAGCCAAGACCTAAGTATACAATTAAACCTAGACCTGGATTTTTAGAATCTGCAATTAAACTTGTTAAGAGTTTTCCGATACCAAAGCCGACCAGTAACCCAATACCAACGCAAAATGCTACCTCTGCATTAATAACTGGAAAAATTTTATCTTCAAAGTAAACTATTCCAAGGGTAGCAATGAGAACCAAGCCAGTATAAATACTGGGCTGAAGGAGATCACCATACATAGGGAAGAGAAATCCAAAAGATACTATGGAAAAAGAGAGCGCAAATAAAACCTTATAGACATGAGTCATACTCAAATCCTTATATTAAAATTTGAGTTTTCTCGGTATTTATTCTACATCTACAATTGCCACAGCTGGTTGGAGCGGTTGCACTGAACTTGCTAATATATCAGAAACAATATTGCCGGCTTCTTCTTGAGGCACGCCTTTGCTTAAAGCTATTTCTGTTTTAACTAAATTATAGGCATTTTCGTAAAGCTTTCTTTCCATGATAGACAATTCCTTGCCATTTGCTCGTCGGAAAAGATTTCTACAAACATCAGCTACTTCGTAGATAGAACCGGATTTTATTTTGTTCATATTGTTCTGGTATCTAATCTTCCAGTCTTCTTCGGTGTCGACTTCATCTTTCATTAATAGGTTGAGAACTTTTTTAATTTCTCGTTTAGGTATAATTCCTCGGATCCCGACTTGTTTTGCCTTATCGACGGGTATCATAACTTTCATCTTCGAGGACTGTATCTCTAGGCTATAGCAGTCACGCTTTTTGCCTAGAATTATCTTTTTACTCACTTCCGTGATAGCACCAACGCCATGCATTGGGTAAACAACATAATCGCCGACTTTAAATTCTATATCAGAAATAATCTGACTCCTGGTTGAATAATTTAAATAAATTCCGTTAAACTCAGAGTTAAATATCTAATCATTGATATTGCAAGTCAAGTAAAATTTGACTTTTAGGCTAGTTTTTAGCAAATAAATTAAATTTTGCAATCTTTAAGATAAATAATTTGCCCCAAAGTCACAAAACACCCTTCTCTTTACCTCAGTGACTCTAGCGTTAAGGCGTGACAAAAATGCTTTTTAACTAAAACTGTATATTCTTAATTGCAGCTTCTTCGAAGACGCCGCCACGGAATTTCTTAATTTGCTTGAGAACTATTTTTGCATCTTTAACATTGTAGTAGTAACCTAAGTACAATTTACCAGTTGATGTACGGAAAAGTCTACCCTGAAATTCTTGTTGATCTTTAATTAAGCTTGCGCCCCATTTATTGGCTTCTTCACGACTAAAAGTTCCTATTTGGATAATATAGTTCACTTGGTTTAATTTGGGAGGGAATTTTAAGTCTTTATGAATTGTAGGTAATGCTGTTTTTGTAACTTTATTGGTCGAAGCCTCACTTGTAAATCCATCGCTTTCTGAATTCTCTGATTTATTTTCTCTTACACTAGTTTGGTCTGGAGTTTCAATCGAAAGTGCATTTTCGGAAGAATTTACATTACGAAAAGTATTTGATTCGTTTCCCATAAAATAGGATTCTTTTTGGTCGATCTTCATTCCAATTACGAGTCCAGAAGTAAAAAACAAAATGGCACCTACAAATAAATAAAGAAAGGATAAAGGCTGGTGATTTGAATTCAATATATTAAGAATTGAGCCTGTGCTACTTCCTCTTGAACTTTTCCCTAATGGAATTTTTGGATCGGTAGAATGAGTTCTTCTATCTTCCCTTTTTAATTTTCTAGAGTAATCAACGTTTTGCATATCTATCCAATTCCCCGCTTTATTAGTCAAATTTTCGGCAAAAACTTCAATTTTTATTGGATAATTATTCAATCATACATAATATTTTTAACTTGCTAAAATAAAGACTTTCGTTAGTATTCGCGACAAAGGAAAAACCGATAAATGGATTGTAAAAGCAGTCCCTTTTATCCGATAAGTAATAAGTGATTATGAGTGGTAAATACTGTAAATGAACATTTATCTTTTTGTAGCTGTAGTTTTAGCGCTCGGCATCCTAGCGGTAGTTTATTTTATTTTTTTTGGAACCAAAGCCAATATCGTCGAGAAAGCTCTGGCACTCGCCGCAATGGGAAATTTTATAGACGCAAAAGGAACCCTTCGAGAACAAATTGATTTAGAGCCTAACGACCCCCGACTTCTCTATACCTTTTCAAAAATCTACGCAATGGAAAATGATTTACTCAATGAAGTGAATTATTTAGAAAAAGTAAAATCTATTGGTAAATACGAAAAAGAATTCCCCCCGATTTTAGTTAACAACCGCATTGCGAACATTTACTATCAACAAGATATGTTCGATGAAGCTTTCTTTTATTACCTCGATTCGCTCAATTACGATCCCGTAAACTTAGAAGCCTTGATTCGTCTTGCATTCATGGCAGTAGGACAAAAAGACTTTGATATCGCAGATAAATTCATGCGTCAAATTCCAGATGAAGAAGTCAAGATTCAATCCTATTTTATCGCAAAAGGCGTAGTAACCGCTATGCTCAATAGAGATAATGATTTTGAATACTTCGAAAAAGCATTCAGAATGGATCCAAATTCTCCCGTTGCAGGATTTTTATATGCCCTTTCTCTTTCGAAAATTCGCAAATTTAAAGAAGCTTACGATACAGTAAGCCCTATGCTGGACATGACGGGAGATGACTTAGTTAAATTTACAATTTCCCAATTTATCATGACTTTAAATTCCTCCATGAGTGATTATGTTTCGGCTTTGACAAATGCTAAAACTTGTATTGATCTTGCAAAGAAAAATGGATGGCATTTGGAAGCGGCAGAGTGTAATGCTTATTATGCGATGCTTTGCATAGTTCTTAATAACCTAGATGAAGCAAGTGAATATTTAATCGAGGCAGAAGCTGAACGTGTGGATGATTATGATATTATGAGTCTTGCCCAATACAAGGCAGATTTGGAAGACGGAACGGCTACACCTGGTAAGACGTCCGCGCGTGGCTATAATCTAAAAAATACTTTAAAAGATCTTCCTGAAAGACTTTTCCCCAAAGAAAGATACTTTGAAATATCTGGACTCAAGTCATCTGAAACCGTTAATATCCGCGGTATTATTAATCAAGATGGACAAAAGATTATATCTAAACTAAATCAATTAAGCCCGGATAAAATTTCAAAGCTTAATTCGATGAAAGGAAATATTTTTAAAAATACTTGTATCAAGATTCTCGCCGAATACGGGTATAAAGTAAAACGAGAACTCCCTGCCCTCGAAGCAGAAGGGGCAAATTTCGTTTGCATCAAAAAAGGCGAGGAAGAAGAAAGAGCTGTCTTTCGAATCCGTAAATGGAAAAATATGACCATCTCCGATGTATTCTTAACTGAGTTATTGAACTCAATGGCAGAGCAAGAGGCTAATAAGGGTTATGTTATAGGATCTGCTGAACTAACTCCAGGCGCAAAAAAAGTAATCAAGGCTAATGACGGTAAGCTTGTAATCGTAAATGCAAAAGAACTAGAAAGTCTTCTAGAAAAAGTGATTAAGTAAAGAATACCAGGCGAAGGCGTAGGTCGCGAATACATGGAGCGAAGGGTAGAATGAACACGGATGAACACGGATGTCTGCTAATTATAAAAGTTAGCAGATTAAATTCAAATATTGGAATAAAACGCGAAACAAATAAGTTCTCTTATCGTTTCTTTTATCAGAGTTCATCCTTGGTAATTTTTTTTATTTTTCTGCTTACGATTAATCCCCTATCCGCAAATCCTGATTCTATTTCTATTGAACTCAAGCATACTTACGCCGATGAAAATAAAATTACAAAGCAAGACTCAGAGCAGATAATAACCATTTTGCGTAAACTGGTAATCGCAGTAGAAGAGAAAAATGCTTCTAAAATAGTAAAATATATTTCCAAAGAAAAAGGAGCTTACCTGGATGTAAAGGGGCTCTGGGATTACGAAAGCATTTTAGAAGAAATCAAAAAAGAAGATTCCTATCTCGAAGTCTATTTTTTTCATCATGAAAAATTAGTAAAACAAAAACAATCTGAAAATGTATTAACCGTTCTTGAGCTCTTACAAACATCCGGTGGAATCGAAATAGATTTATTCTTTGAAAGTTCCACCGCCTGCGAAGGCAAACTACGATTCAAGAAAAATAAAAAGTTAGAGAAGGATATGAACAATCCCTATTTTTTAAAAGTAAACGGGAAGTGGTATGTATATCGGCTATTTTAATTTATGCGCAAAGAAAAACTTTCTAACTTTATAGAATGGGGTGTATTGGTTTTTCCTTTTTTAGGATTATTCCTTTTTTGGGGATACCAAGAAAAATTTAACAAATCTCCAAAAGAAATTTTCAAAGAAGCAGTAGAAAAAAAACTGTCTATTTCTTTAGATACATTTTATCTTAGAAATGTGGAATATTATTATGCACAAGATCAAATTCAAATAGTTATCCAAAAAGAATTAAAAAATGAAAATTATCATGTTATAACTATTTCACCCACGATATACGGCGGCTCCTGTCATGACTATGTAAATGCCTGTTTTAATTTAATTCTAGATAAAAATCATAAAGTTATTTTCGCAAGTAGTGACTTAGGCGAAGTTTATGACATCAAAGAAAAATCAGTTGTATTTTATTCATGCTGGGATGATTACTATGTTCACGGGGCTATCTTCAAAGCACTCAAGTTATCAAATTGGGAAATTTATGAAAGTGAGTGGACTACTTCAAGATTAAACGGAAAAGAAGAAATAAGCGAGACTACTTATTATTTAAATGGAAAAGAAATAATTCCAACTTCGGAAATTATTGAATTATTTTAAACTCTACTTAGATTCAAACAAAATTTAGCTTAAATAAACTGAGCCAAAAATTGCTCGATAGTCTGATTTTTCATTGACTAAAAGAAAACCGATTCAGACAA
Source organism: Leptospiraceae bacterium (assembly GCA_025360185.1). GTDB lineage: Bacteria > Spirochaetota > Leptospiria > Leptospirales > Leptospiraceae > UBA2033. The sequence continues at coordinate 11,568 of JANYCR010000444.1, forward strand.
TAAGCTGTCACTTTCAAATAGGAGAAAAGCCATCAGAGAATTCTTTAAAACCCCCGATATAAAAGCAGCCCTAGAGAAGGCATTTGCTAAAGGTCCTGATAATTTATTGTTTCACGCTCTCCCTAGGTTCTTGGGCGATTATCTTAGAGATTTTACAATGCTCGAAACGGAAGGATTAGAGCATGTTCCTAGAAGTGGAAGAGTGATGATTGTTCCTAACCACAGTGGTTTACTCGGCTGGGATGCTAGTGTTCTACAAAATGAAATTTTACGAGAGAAAAAGAGAATTCCCCGTACTATGGCTCATGCCTTTTGGGAGTCTCAGCCATTTTTAAAAAAAATCAGCCGAAAGATGGGACTCATAACCACTGACTTTAAACTTGCAGTGAAAACATTAAAGAAGAACAAGTTACTAATTATATTTCCAGAAGCAGAGCACGGAAATTTTAAACCTTCTCATAAGATGTACCAGCTTACCAATTTTAATCCCGGATTTGTTGCACTTTCACTTATGACCCAGACTCCTATTGTTCCAGTCGCAATTCTTGGAGCGGAAGAGAATTATATTAATATTGGAACTATTGATTGGTTCGAAGACCAGATTGGGGCTAAGATCCCTATACCGCTCAACTTACTTCCGCTTCCTTCTAAATGGAAGATTAAATTTTTAAAACCAATCAGTCTCAATAAATATTCTCGCAAAGATGTAAAGAATGAAAAGTTTTTAATTGAAGTCGCGGCAAATGTAAGGTTTAGAATTCAATCGGCAATTCATAAAGAATTAGTCACTCGCGGTATATTCAAATTTTAATTAGAGGTTAGAAATTATGGTAGATATAGCAACTTTAAGCAGAACAGAATTATTAAAGAAATTAAAAGTAGAAGACTTAATGACCCGTGAAGTCCTCACAATTGATTACGACGATCTCATAGGAAAAGCAGCAAGACTCATGATCGAAAATCA
>JANYCR010000532.1 GCA_025360185.1 Leptospiraceae bacterium
AGAGAGATTGGGTCTATGGTGACTGACGCATCTACGAGTTCTCTCATAGATGCATACATTTTTTTGTGAAGGTCCTGGTAAAAATCCTCGGGCTCGATGTGAAGATCATTCACGCCCGGCGACCCCTTTAGAAGTATAGAAGCTAAAAAGGATTTTTCAGATTCTAACTCGTAAAGAGGATCGGAGTTCATACAACTACTCTGATTTTTCTACTTTGATTTTGACGCTTGAGCTAACTCCATCGGCAAGTTTCACTTTTACTTGGTATTCTCCGAGGGTCTTGATATGGTCAGCGATTTCGATTTTACGTTTGTCGATTTCGATTCCTTCTTTCTTTAATGCATTAGCGATATCAATTGCTGTAACAGATCCAAATAGTTTATCGTTTTCGCCGACTTTTACTAAGATTCGTAACTCTTTGCTTTCGATTGATTTTGCAATCTCTTGCATAGATTTAACACGCTTGTCTTTTTTGACTGCGGCTAATTTGCGTTGGTGCTCGATAACTTTTGCTGAGCCTTCGTTTGCACGAATCGCGAGACGGTTAGGGAGTAGAAAATTTCTAGCATAACCATCTGCAACTTCTTTTTGATCACCTGCATCACCTAAGTTGGAAACATCTTTTTGTAAAATAACTTTCATGTGGTTACTCCTTATATTACTCTAAATGGTAAGAGAGAGATTGATCTTGCTTTTTTGATTTCTCTTACAAGTTGTCTTTGGTGTTTCGCACAAGTACCTGTAATTCTTCTTGGAAGAATTTTTCCTCGGTTGGTGATAAATCTTTCTAGCATATCAACTCGTTTATAATCGAGAGTAGCCGCTAGAGTCTTATCAGCACAAAATTTACAAACTTTACGCTTGTATTTTGCATTTTTCTTAGGATATTTTCCTTCGCCATCTTTTCCGCGGAAGTTTTTATCATCATCATCATCTTCTTCGTCGCGCTTGTTGTAGGTTTTTTCTTTTACAGGGTAGTCTTGTTGAATGTCTTTGTTGTCTAGTTCTGACATGGTATTAGTCCTTATAATTATTAATAGTTTAGTTGTTAAAAAACAGAATCGTCTTCGTTGATATCTGAGGCATAACCTGGATCATAGGCATCCATTGGAACTTCTTGTTGGGAATAAGAGCTATTAGCTCCACCACCACCGCTACCACCAGTGTTGCCACCGAGGAGCTGGAAGTTTTCGACTCTGATTCTGACTTTGCTATTTTTCTTTCCGTCGGGAGCATCCCAAACAGATTGTTGCAGTCTGCCTTCAATGGCAAGTTGTTTGCCCTTAGTCGCATATTGCTTTAACACGTCAGCTAATTTTCCCCATACGTCACAATCGAAGAAATGAGTTTCCTCTTTTTTTTCTCCGTTTGTCACATACGTTCTGTTAGTCGCGAGACTGAAATTGCAAACCGAGGTGCCGCCGACGGTTTTAATTTCTGGATCGCGAGTGAGTCGTCCAATTAGAGTAACCCGATTTAGGTCGTTTGCCATGATTAAGCCTTGATGACGAGTGCTTTTAGAATGTTTTGGTTGAGCAAAAATTCACGCTCAATCTTTTCGATGGACTTTGCCTCTGCTTTACACTTGATATGTGTGTAAAATCCAGATTCATGACCTGCAATAGCATACCAGAGTTTTTTAATTCCCCAGTCTTCTTCGGAAGTGATCTCAGCAGAATATTTAGCTAAAATATCCTGAATGGCTTTTTTGGTTTCGTCAATAATAGACTGAGAGCCCTCAGCTAGAATAGACGTAATTTCATACGCTCGCATAATTGTCTCCTTTGGGTTAACCCTTAGTTCTGTTTTAATGTCAATTCTTGCGAGAAATAGACACAGTAAGGGTAGAAGTATTAGATTTGAATACCAAGTTAATTGGAAAGGGAGTGGAGTCAAGGGAATTAAGATTCATGTATGTTTTCAGCTAGAAAGGTATTTTTATTTTTACTACTTGCTTTTTGAAAGAATAGGGAGTATACTAATAGTAGGGAATTAGCAAAACAAATGCTGAATTTAGAAAGCAGGGGGGCGGATATGAAACTTTTAATTAGTTTACGACCAACTCTG
>JANYCR010000474.1 GCA_025360185.1 Leptospiraceae bacterium
AAGAAATTAAATTTGAATTCAATTTCTTCTCTAGAAAATTTTAATAGCCTTGCTTATCTTTCAAATCTTGAAGAGTTAGAATTAACAAGTCTTGGAATGAAGAAGCTACCCCAGGAGATTCGATATATTAAAAAGTTAAAAAAGATATACATTACTCTTCATTTTCATGAGAATTCTATAAATTTTAATGTTTTAAAATTTGTAAAAAATACGCTAGAATTTTTCGAGCTACGTTCAGAAGAATGTTTTCAGGTTCCAAAGATTGTAAGGCAATTGAAGCATTTACAAGAATTTCAGATGAAAACTTACTCAGGTATCAGAGATATTTCTAATTTAAAAAATCTAAAGCATCTACGAGAAATATCTTTGGGATGTTTGGAAATTGATACTTTACCAAAGAGTTTGAATACTTTAACAAATTTGGAAAAACTTTTTATTTATAAATCGAATCTTGTGAATGCGGATAAGCTTAAAGGATTGAAAAATCTTAAATCCTTGAGCGGAACGAAGCCTCCTAAATTTGTTTCCACCTTTAAAAATCTTGAAACTCTAGAAGTTACATCCTATGACTTTATTGATATATCTATGATAAAAGATTTAAAAAAACTAATAGAGCTTAATTTGCGAGTTTATGAAGTTACTGAATTGCCGGAAGAATTATTTACCTGCTCTAATTTAATTTCATTATGTATTTGGGCTAATCTTGAATATATCCCAGAATCGATTTCAAAGCTTGAGAAGTTAGAATATTTGACATTGAGAAATTGTATGAATTTAAAAGACATCAAGGCAATCAATAAATTGCAAAATTTACGATTACTTAGAATTTGTGAATTAACAAATAAAGATATTGAAAAGCAAATTATCCAAAGAGAAAATCTAGATTTGGATATTCGATACCTAGACTAACATCGGTGTTCATCGGTCGTAATCTTTAAAATCTTTCCCTTAACTTGACAGCATTTTGCGTTATCGGGGATCTCAAGTTCTTGAGACACCCGATAGAAAACGAAACTTAATAGCGTTAGCGTTGCCTCCCTAAGGTCGCAACATAATGAGGGTGACTCTCTCTTCCGTCGAGTTCACGTTAAATAAATCTCATTTTAAATTCCCAATTCTTTTTGGATTACTAATTTTGTAGCGGATAAAACTTCCCCGGTCTCTACATCTAATAATTTTAAATACAATTCGAAATCTTTTTCTTTTTTATATAACTTGCTATTGACTAGAAATTTTGCACCGAGAAGTTTCCCAAACTTAAATGCATTTTCATCGACACCGAGAGATTGTTTTAGACTCCATTCACCTAATACTTTACTGAGTTCTTTTCTATCCATCACTTTAAATTTTCCAAGCTTTACTGTGGATAATAATAATTGTTCACCCAAATATTCTGAGGTTGGCTTTAAAGTTGAATCGTCAAACGAAATAGGTAAGGTGCTCGCATTAGAACTATTATCTATTGGAACAGTAGAATAATCAATCAACTGATTAACGGCAAAATCAAATAGCCGCTGAATGGTATCATCCTTTGATTCACCGTGCTTTGCTTTTGCAATAATGATATTTTCACTTTCCTCACCTTGCTTTGCTTTGGCATAATTTAATTCTTCTTTTGTGAATCTTAAAACAATTGTTTCAAGTCTATCAAAATGCGTCGCTGCACCTTCATGATGTTCGGACTCTCCAGGAGATGCATGATCTCCTTCTTTGCGAGCAAGATAGATGTACTTCGCATCAGTGTATTGAGAAATTTGACGGAGAACATACTCGCCATTAATATCAAGTCCGCCCGCACCAACGCTAAACAATTTGATTCCAGCGTTAGTCGCATCCTTAACAGCATTTACATATGTATAATCCTGACTATAATCTAAGTGAGGTCCAGCATCTGTAATGATGTAGCCAACTTTCAATGCATCAGGGTTCCATTTTAAGTCTTTAATTGCAACCTTAAGAGCCGACTGTAAATCTTCAGGCTTATCACCTCCGCCTCTTGCAGCTACAGTTGAAAGTTCTTGCTTGAATTTTTCTAAATTGGAAGTGAACGGAACTTCTCTTGTCACATATTCATCGTCTTTATCTCTATATAAAACCAGACCATATCTTACAGGAGATTTAGTTATCAAAGAAAGATTCAAATTAATAATTTCAATGCTATTTCTTAATTGCTCAATTTCTTCTCCCATACTTCCTGTGGTATCTAGAATAAATACAATATCAAGAGGAATATTCGACAAATGCTTATTATCCGCATCTAAATTAAAAGTATATTGCCTTTTTCCAAATCGGTCTACCTTAATTTCTAGCTTATCTTTTCCTTTAGTTGCAATGACTTTATACTCTTTGGTCTTTTTATTGAATTGAGATGGATAGAAGGCATAGATTCCATCCGCATAAGTTTTTCCTTCCACAAGTAGCGCATTATCAGCATATACCTTTACGACAGCATTTATGACAGGTCGTCCGCCTTTATCCTTTACATGAAATAAAAGTCTTTCTTCAATTGCCAAATCATAATTATTCGCCATTGTTTTATATTTTTTTAAATACAGGATGAAATTATTGTATTGCCTTGCATCATTCATGTAACCAGCCCTTAATCCGGATGAAACATCTTTTTGTAACAATGCAAAATTCGAGTCTTCATCATCGTGTTCTTGCAATTCATTAATAGTTGACTCAGCAGAAGTATGACCTACTGCTTCAAAGTCTTCATGTGCAGAACCAAATTTTTTCTTACCATGTCCTGCCTTGTCTCCTTCTTTCTCTTCTCCGTGCTCTTCTTTTTCCTCATCATGATCTTTCTTCGCACTGACAGAGCCTCTGGAATTTTTTTTGGGATATTTGACACTCCAATGTCCATCTCCGTCATCAGTTGCGATATCTAAACTTGCACAGGAGAAAAGAAGTAGTGTTAGTAGTATTTGTATTCTAAGCATTTTTATCACCTCAATTATTATATTGAATTCAACGACCCCCTGACTTTTGGAAGCTGGGAATAATTTAGATTATAATAAGTGAAATAAAAACAAAATGCAATAGGCATTATCCTCAAATAATGAATCTACCTAAGTTAGTGACCGAGCGATAGGTAGTTATACCTACAAGAATTTAATTATCCAACTTTCCGATTATTGAATTTCTCACGGTTAAACCGATTTAAAAAATTCTTTCGCTGGTCTACGAAATAATCCCATTAGATTAATCGCGTAAACTAGAATCATAATAAATATTGTAAACCCAAAGCATACGCATAATTCGAAAACTGGAATAATATAACGTAAATTTAAAAAGTGTGTAGCTAATATATAGTTTGCGCCAAGAGAAAGAACTAACGAACAAAGAAAAGCATAAACTCCCACAAATACTGCTTCCAGTAAATACATTCGCACCACAAATCCTGATACGGCACCAATCACTCTTAGCAAAGATGTTTCTTCTTCTCTTTGTCTTTTCGTAGAATAGAGAGAAGATATTAAAAGTAAAATAGCAGAGACAATGATAAAGGAAGTCATTAGTCCGATGATGCTTGCTACTTTTTCTAGAATAGAAGTAAAATTTAAAATCGCTTTCTCTACATCAATTACTGTAATGTTCGGAGCCTTTGCAATTAAATCTTTTTGAAATTGATAGCGATCGTCAGAGCTTTCTAAGAAGAAGGAAGTGATAAAAAACGCCGGAGCAGATTCTAAAGTTCCTGGAGAAAATAAAACTGGCGAATTAGGCTGCATAGCCGCCCAGTTGACACTGCGGGTATTTGTTATTTTCCCCGAAACTTCGTTTCCCTGCACATTAAATTGAAGCGTATCGCCGACTTTCACGCCTAACGTTTTCGCAAATTCATACTCGACAGAAATTTCATCTTCTGCGCGGTCTTTCCAAAACTTTCCTTCGACAGTTTTCTCTGTATCATAAAGCTCTTTCCGATAGGATAGAAAATATTCTCGAGTCTTTGCTGTCGAGCGCCAATCTCTTTTAACCGCATCCTTTTCAGTGTCTTCTTTCTTAATCGGTTTATTATTAATGCTAGCAAGTCTCGCACCAATGACAGGAGAAGTCATAACTTGCTTGGAAGAAAATTTTTTTTGCAATTTTTTCAGAAGAACTAGTTGCTCGGAACGAATATCAACAGCGAATACATTGGGTCTGCGTTCTATTTGGTTAATACCGCTTAGACTCAAAAGACTCGTCTTCATGATAAGTGACAAAAGTAAAATAGTCAGTGCAGATCCGATTCCAATGATAGGAAGAGCTAAACCACTTCCTGTTTGATTGATTTTTTTCAAGACAAGTCTAAAGGAATTTCCAAAAATTCCTAACTTCAAAAGTTGCAGACTTAAAATACGGAAAAGTTGATAGAATATAAATAATATAATTGGGAGTAACAGAATTACTCCTCTTAGAATAAATCCCTTTAAGAAACTATCTGTTTCGTAACTTGCGAGTAAGAAAAATAAAAAATAAATGACGAGAACTTCTATAAGATAGAGTAAATCAGGGATAAAACGAATCTTTATTTTATCGTCTAACTCAGAACGAATTGCATAAAGCGGACTAAGTCTGCTGATTTTCAAGATGGACTCAAGCCCAATGATAATAGGAACGAGGATACCAATGAATATCCCCCATATCAAAGATTTGAAGTTTACGTTTGGTTTAATCTCGGCAAGAAAGGCAGAGCCGGTTAGATCAGGAATGTAGAATTGAATAAAATAACCTACACTTACTCCGATCAATGTTCCAATGACAGAAAGAAAAAAAATCTCTCTTAGAAAAATAGAAATATTCCAATAAGAAGAAGCGCCAAGGCATTTTAAGACAGCGATTTCCGAAGTCTTTTCTTTTAGTCTTGTTCTTGTAGAAATAAGTATAGAGATGCAACCCAGAAAGAATGCGGATAATCCGAGTAAGCTCATATAATCAAACGTGCTATTGATAAATCTCTGCGAGCCAGATCCGATTTCCGTGTTATGGTATAGAGTTAAATCGTTACTGATAAATGTTTCAAATTTTTCCTCTTTGAATTTTTTAGAATCAACGCCTTGTGGTAAAGCAACTAATACATTGTATCGAATTCTACTACCTCTCGATTCAAGTCCAGTTTCTTCCAGTCCTGCTGGTGTGATAATTGCGGTAGGTGCCATCGAAGTGAAACTTCCAACAGAGCCTGGCTCTTTTTTAACAAAGCCTTTTAGTTTGAATTTTTTATTTCCAATGAATACGGGATCGCCAAATTTAAGTTTTAAATTTTTAGCAAGAGTCTCTTCTAAAAGCACATCCTCTTTTTTAAGATTTTTAAAAAGTCCAGCAGGATTTGTTTGCACTTCGCCGTATAATGGGAAGTATGCGTCAAGAGCCTTGACTGTGGCGAGTGACGTTTCTTTCGAGGGGGTATAAATCATAGAAGCAAAATTTACCGAATAAGATAGTGTAGACGCAGGTGGAAGATTTGCTTTTACAAACTGTTTTGCTTCCTCTGTATATGCGGATGGAGATTCCACCATTAAGTCTCCACCCATGATTGTGCGAGACTCTTTCCCGATTGCTTCGTAAAGATTTTGCTTATAGGAATTAATTCCTACAACGGAGCCAACGCCAATCGCAACTGCCAAAATAAATTGAAACGAGTAAGCAGGTCGTGTAAATATTTCCCTTAAAATTAATCTAGATTTAAAAGATAACTTCATTTCTTGCCTTTCTTTTTAGATTTATTATCTGTCTTGAGTGAGGAGCGAATCATGCCAACTCTTTGACGAATTTCTCCATTTTCCATTTCAAGAATTCGATCTGCGAGAAAAGCAATTTTAGGATCATGCGTGACTACAATCAGTGTAGAATTATTTTGTTTGTTGAGAGAGGTTAACATATCCATAACCGCATTTCCATTTTTAGAGTCTAGATTTCCTGTTGGCTCATCTGCAAATAGAATTTTAGGATTGTTAATAAAAGATCTAGCAATGGCTACTCGCTGTTCTTCTCCGCCTGATAACTGAGAAGGGAAATGACTAATTCGATGTTCAAGTGAAACCTTTTCAAGAAGATTCATTGCTTTTTCTTTTATTTCCTTTTCACTCAGTTTAGTTGAAATAATGAGCGGGAGAGAAACGTTCTCGATTGCGTTTAACGTTCTAACCAATTGAAAATTCTGAAAAATAAACCCGACCTTTTCTGCTCTGAGTTTAGCTAACCCGTCTTCACTTAAGGAGCTCATCTTGACTGAATCCAGGATAACATCTCCCGTATCAGCGCGATCGAGACCGGCTGCAATTCCGAGTAGTGTAGACTTTCCAGACCCTGAAGGACCCATGATCGCAACAAACTCGCCTTGTTCAATTTTGATATTTATATTTTTTAATATATGAAGAGAGTGCTCGGACGAAGTATAATTTTTATTGATATTAATTAATTCTAACAATGAATTTCCTCGATTATTTGTTAAATGCCGTTAAGTGTGACCTAATTCCAGTCTGAAAAGTTCCATGATATTTTCTACAATTTTAAAATAGAAATCCTTGCCAAATGCACTTATTGCATTAGTTTGCTGAAATATGATAAAGATTAAAGAAATTATCGCACGCTTTTTTACCTTCCGACTTCTATGGGATTTATTTATGATTCAGGCAGTGATTTTAAATCTAAACCTGATCGTTTTTGACTTAACGTATCTAACACTCAGACCTTATTACTTAACGCATTTACCTGCCGTTACGAAATTTTACGACCCATTTTTAGGAATTGAACCACATCGAAGCACGGAAGATTATTTAAAAATGGTAAATGAATACAATCGTATTCTAGCAACTCCTGATTCACATGAAAAAGAAGAAGCAGTTCAGTTTTTCTCCCAAAAATTAATAGAACAGTCCTTAAAGATTATAGATGAAAATCCATTTGAAAAAGCGGGGCTAACAGCTAATTTTCAAAAAATAAAATATGAAATTAAAAAAAAATATGAAGCGGATTCTGGCATTAGCCCCGATAAGTCCTCGTCTAAAGATGCTTTCAAATGGTTTTGGACATACAATGCAAAAAATGTAAACGAGCACGTAAAGTTTTTTCAAGAAGAAATTTTTCCTCTCATCGAACCTAACTACTATAGGCATTATGGATTAAACGGAAAATATGTAGATGAATTTTTTAAATTAGATGTTCCATTCTTTGCCTTGTTCCTGATAGAGTTTTTGGTGCAATGGTTTTTAGCTGTTAAGAATCGAGTATATGTTGCATGGTTTTTATATCCAATGTATCACTGGTATGATATGTTAGGATTAATTCCATTAGCAGAGTTTAGATTTTTCCGGCTATTTCGTGTTGTCTCCATGTATATCCTTTTAAAAAATAGTAGTCTCACGAATGTGGGTAATGACATATTTACACGCACATTTATTTATTATACCAACATCATCAAAGAAGAATTAACCGATATGGTGACTGTTCGTATTCTTTCGGAAATGCAAGAAGAAATTAAATCAGGTGCGTCTATCAACCTGGTTACATCAGCAGTAGAAGCAAGACGCGAACAATTAAAAAAACTTATCATTGATAATATCAAAAAAGGACTCGCGAACCCGAAAGCAAATGATATGATTCGTAAGCTTCTTGCAGAAGCGTTAGTGAAATCGTCTAACAACGCTTCGACGCTGCAACTCGTTCCTTCCGTCATAAAGGAAACAATTACGAAAGACATCGGCTTAGCGATATTTGACTCTGTAAATGAAGTCATAAATTCAAAATTAACTGGAGAACAGGGAGAAGAAAATATGAATGCCCTGATTGACAATGTTCTAGATGATGTAATCTTAGGCTCGCAGGATGGTGATTTTAACAGGTTGAGTGAAGATATGACTGTTGAAATCATTGAGAATATGAAGAAAGCAGTCTCCGTTAAGAAATGGGTTAAAGCCAAATTATAGTTAGTCGCACAGGAAAGAAAGAATGAAAATATTTTTTAGGATTAATCAATTCATTTTTTATATTAGTTTAGTTTTAATGAGTAGCGAAATTTTTTCAGAGAAGATCGAATTAAAAGTTGGAGTCCAAACTGTTTGCATTCCCAAAGACGGATCTGTGGTTACACTTACATTGCCTCCTTGCACAAATAAAATCGCAGTTGATATATATACTCCTGAAGACAAGAAACCAGTTGCAGATGTTTTAGTCTTAAACGGATGGAGTTTTCCTAGAGATGATTGGCAAAAGAAAACTAGAATTTTAAAATCAGGAAAAGAAAAAGGGTTTAGATTAATTTTTCCAGAAATGGGAAAAACGAATTATGAGTCAGAATATTTTCCAGAAACAAAACTAAAATGGTCAACAACACCCGGCGGAAAATGGGTTCGCGAATTTTTAATTCCTTCCCTGCAACAAAATGGAATTCTGCTAAAAGGTGGAAAAAATTTCGTAATGGGTTTATCTACTGGTGGTAGAGGAGCGGCTATTATTGGTTATACCGAACCTGCTATTTTTAAAGCAGCAGCGTCTGTATCGGGTGACTTTGACCAGGCAACTATGCCAAAAGATCGTTTAATGACTGGATCCTATGGTTCTTACGAAGAAAATAAGGAACGATGGGAAACTGTAGACAATGTCTATCGAAGTGCAAAGGAGTGGAAAATCCCCATTTACCTCGGACATGGTCAGGCTGACAAAATCTCCCCCTTTATTCAAACTAAGAATTTTTATCTAAAATTAAAAGAACTTCATCCCAATTTGAAAATCATTTTCAACGACCCAAAAGAAGCCGAGCATGATTACAAATATTGGGATTCGGAAGTCGATCCAATCTTTCAATTCTTTTCTAGCATAAAATAATTATTAGTAGGGTTTTTGACCGGAAAAATTTCCCGGTGGATTATAATTACATCCGTAAATAATTCCCCCGCCATTGGAACAGACAACTCCGGCACATCCAAGGGTTGTCGAATTTTTCCATACTACCTGTGTATAGTGTCCACAAACTTTTCCAGAACCACAACTATTTGTAGAATAGGTATAATCAGATTTTTCATTATACCATGCATTTGTAGCGGCTATTGCAGTGTAACTCGAGAAACTAGCCCAGGCAAGATTTTCTCCATAGCCTGGATTCGTTGGTCCTGCGGTATGGCTCATAGTGCAATTATTGCTGTTTGCGAGATAAGTTACTTTACTTAGCGCATAATCAGCAACTGTCGCATCCCAAGTCAAGTCCGGCAAACTAGCATTTTCCTGTGCACGCAGTTTGTTATGCTCTGATGTTATTCCAGTTACGGATGACGACTCTGATGCTGAGCTAGAAGAGCTTGAACTAGAACCAGTAAATTTTATACCATTTTTTGAAGCAATTCCAAGCCCAAGTAAAACCATATTTTGACTGTATTTTTTTCGAGTTACCGTTGACTTACATTCTTGTTTTAGAGTGAGAACGTCAGACGGACACTCCATAATATTTTGAACGCAACCGGTAAATGTGAATAAGAAAAGTAATATTAATAAATTTTTCATAAGGAATCTTCTTGTGTTAAGTGTATATTAATTTCATTTTTTTCTGAAATGTCTATCATTTCTAAAGTATTAAAGAATGAAACTTTTTTCAATCTAAACACTAAGTTGCAGAATTAAAAAAAATCTAGAATTAATAATTGTATTTCTAGTCGGTAAGAATTTTTATGATTCAATACTACAACGGTTACTCTTCATTTTACGATGAATACAATTAACGAATACTGCAAATTCATTCTTATATCTCCAAAATTAGAAGACAAACTTTTGCCTCCACCGGAGGACTTACTGGATATAAAAGATTCCACTTTCGAAATTCCGACGACACCCGTAAGAGATTCAAGTATTGCTATTTCGGATAAAAAATCCAAGATTCCCAGATTAGAACATTTGCATTTACCGATTAATAGAGGAATTGCGCTGCATCATTTTGCAAATCATGAGCTAATGGCTACAGAAATTTTCGCATGGGCACTTTTGAAATTCCAATCTATACCGGATAAATCACGACAAGATTTATTTAGTAGTCTTAGAGAAGAACAGAAACACTTGAAATTATATTTAGAAAGAATGCAAGAACTAGGAATAGGATTTGGAGAACGCCCGCTTAATGGTATTTTTTGGAAATATATTCATTTTATGAGTAGCTTTGAAAAATTTAGTGCTATCATGTCCCTCTCCTTCGAAGGAGCTAATTTAGATTATGCAACAATTTACCAAAAAACTTTTTCGGAGTATGGCGATTATAAAACTGCGGAGATAATGGAGATTGTTTTCTTAGATGAACTAAAGCATGTTAAACGTGGATTAAAAATTCTCCAGAAAAGAGAAAATCAATCTGTTTCCGAATGGGATTATTTTTTGTCACTACTTGATCATCCGTTTACACCACGGCGTGCAAAGGGATATTTTTTTATTCCTGATACGCGAAGAAAAGTTGGATTCACGGAAGATTTCATTTCTAAATTGGCAGAATACCAAGATGAGTTTTCTAATCGGAAAAAAGAAGTCATACCAGAAGGATTAAAATCATGGGGAATTTATACCGGCTAAACTCACTATTCGAAATTGAAATAGGTAAATATCCAGAAACAATCCTAATCAATAAAGGAGTTTTAGAGACAAGTCATGCTTTCGAATATTTATTCTTAATCCTATCACAAGAAAAAGATTATACTTTATTTAGCGAACCTGCTTCAGAGGAACTCCTCGAATATTGGGGGAATAATAAAATTAGCCATGGTAGAATATATAGAATAGCTACTCCTTATTTTTCAAAAATGATTTCTTTAGATAATAAGATTATTGCAGATTCAAGCTTAATTGAATGGGGGAAAACTAGTTATCTAAATGCTACGAAATCTATTTTACAAAAAAAAGATCAGACAATCTTTCAGTCAAAATTTATAAACTCTAAATTGAACCAAATGAAGTGGAAGGAATTACTTAAAATTAATTCTCTGAATAGTATCATCTGTTCTAATAAATTTGAATTAGAATATGCCCTTTCTTGTATGACACCACCTTTTGTAATTAAATCAGAATTTAGTTTTTCTGGAAGAGGGAATCTTATTTTAAAATCAGCAACTGATCTAAAGAGTTTTTCAAATAAAATAGAAGAGATTTTGAAAGAAAATCCAGAAGGAATTATTGTAGAGGAATGGGTTGAAGATAATAAGATTTTAGATTTCAGTGGTTTATTTGAATTATCCAATCGAAAATCAAAGTTTCTTGCAATTACAAAAATGCTGATAGACAAATCTGGAACATATAGAGGTTCAATCGTTCAAAGAAATTTTGGAGAGAATTTAGCTGAAGGACTTCAGGATATAGTAAATCATACAATGCGTTTTAATACATCGTACACTGGACCAATTTCGATCGATGGGTTTACGTTTAGAAAGAATGATAAAACAGAAATTCAATACATGAGCGAGATTAACTACCGTTATTCGATGGGTAGAATTCTATACGAACTTCATAATAAGATAGGTATAGAAAATGAAGACTGTGCACTTTTATTTTTACCAATAAAGGCTAAGAGTTTACAATTCAAATCACTAATTTCAAATCTTAATAAAATTGGAGAAGAATACAATGCCAGGATTTTATTACTAACTCCAATCACAGGAACTAACAAGAAAAAAATGCCTTTTGCTATTTTTTATATTAGCAGTAAAGATACTTTCCCTCTTGATTCAATTAAAAAACTAATTTCTTAAGTTAATAAATCCCTTTGATAGAATTAGCAATACGATTCACATTATCCTTGGTTAAATTAGGATAGATGGGAACACAGTGTCCGCGTTGGTAGAGCCTTTCTGCATTCGCAAAATCTCCGTTATTCGCTTTAAGAATTCTATGAAGAGGATTTGAAATTGTTTTTTCCGTTCCAATTTGTAGAGATTTAAAGTACCTTTCAATTTCTTCATATGGTTTTGAGACAATAATTGGAAAGCGATTAAATTGATCCTGGCTTGCATGCTTGAAGAATGTTTCATGAGAAGCGGCTAATACTGATTGCAGATAAATTTGCGCGATTTTTTTCTTACGTTCAATGATGACGCCCAATTTTGAAATTTGCTCAATTCCGATTGCAGCTTGAAAATCAAGTAAGTTGTAATCATATTTAGGTTTATCTGCTTCTCTTTTTTCGTTATTTCCCAATTTAAGAGAACGAATATGTTCTGCCAGCGTATCGTTGGGGGTAATCATGATTGCCCCATTACCGGTCGTTATTACATGGTTTGGAAGCATTCCACAAATAGAAATAGTTCCTTGCTTACTCACTGTAATATCTTCCGAGTCAGCGCCTATCGCTTCCGAATAGTCTTCGATAACAGGAATTTCTTTTACATTGTATTTTTTTAGATCAAAAAGGCATCCGAATGCGTGATCAATTAGAATTGCTTTAGGAGAAAATTCTTCTACGCGATGATTAAACTCTTCGACATCCATATGAAAAGAAGATTTACCTAGATCGACTAAGATTGGTTTGGCGCGAAGCATCAGAATTGCATCGAGTGCAGCATGAGGTGCGTACGTTGACAGTAAAACTGGATCGTTATCCGAAATACCAAGCGATATCAGAGCGAGGTGATAGGCTGATGTCAAACTATTAACTGCAATTACATTCCTGAGCTTAAAAGTAGATTTAAAATCCTTTTCAAATCTATCTCTAATCAAGCCTGAAGAAAGCATGTCATCTACAAGGCAATCAAGGACTGTTACTAATTCTTCTTTGGAAAGAGTTGGTTTATTGAATTCAATGGATTGGTTTTTTGGTAAGAGTTTTTCTGCAATATTTCCCACGATAATTAATGCCTTTTTATAGTTATGTCGCATTATCGCAATGAGACATAACTTGTAAAGTAAAAAAATTAAGATTTTTCCCTAGAAAATTGATTTTCTCGCAAATTTCTTTGCTTGAAGAAGTTTTTCTTACTTTAATCATATGTTACTTACTTGCTCAAAATTTGAATAAAGAAACCATTGAATCCAATGCAATTTCATAAATATAACTCAGATATCCCTACCGTTGAAGAAATTGGTAAGGATTTGTTTAAAATTATCCTACCACAGCCATTTTATGCTCCAAATAATATTTATATTTTAAAAGGGCAAGAACCGGCAATGATTGACTCTGGTTTTATTCTAAATCTTGGCTTATTGCAGCGGGCTATGAAAAAAATAAATCTTCCTCTTTCGAAAGTACAGCATATTTTTTATACTCACAACCACCTAGATCATATCAGTGCAAGCCTAACGTTACGTGCCTATACAAAAGCAAGACATTATGGAATGCAAGGGATGGCTAAGTTTGTCGGAAATTTTAGAGATCACAACGAATCTTTTCAAAGAACAATGAATCGTTTAGTCTATAAGGCAATTCCAAATCCGGATAAAAGAAAAATGGAAATACAACAATCCGAGAAAGGATATAAAGAGCTATTAGCCGCGCTAAAAGGTTCAAAAAAAACAAATCCTACTTTAAAAATGGATGTCGAGCTTGTGGAAGGAGACGTTATTGATATTGGCGACCGGCTAATAGGATTTATGCACACGCCAGGACATAACACATGGCATTTATCCCCTTATATTCTAAGCGAAGGAATTTATTTTACTGGAGATTTAGTTCTACAAAATATTTCTTCGATATACGCTGAATTCGATGGAAATTTAAGCCTTTACCACAAGTCTCTTGAACGACTTGCAAAACTTCCCATTAAACGTTTATTACCCGCTCACGGACCCGAACCAGAAGATCCACAGCGGGCTATCAAAGTGTTAATCAAGACTTTAAGCTATCATGAGCGAGGCGTAATTCGACGATTAAAGCTTGGCTATTACGACTTACATGAATTAGCCGTAGAAGCAATGGGAGAAAAAATTACAGGTAGTCCTTATTATATAGTAGCCTTAGCTATTATCCAATCCATAATTCTAAAACTAATCGCTCAAAATCATGTTAGAGTTTTAGAAGTAGATCCACCCTATGAAAAATATGAGTGGATTGGTGAAGTATAAAAAGACCCTAATAGTTTAAGGTCTAACCACGCATCTAACGTAGAATCTATTCAGCTTCGGTGAAAAGAAGGTATCATAACTTTTAACAGAAATATTGTAAGCTGAATCCGGATCATCTTCATGCGGGGTAGATGACCAGTATTCGCAACATGGACTAGTCAAACGACGAATTCCAGAATTATAAGTAAGCCTCATTTCATTACGTGTAGGAAGACGCATCTTTAAATTTCTACAATAGCTAATTGCTGAATACCAATTCATTTGCTTTATATCGGAAGTCTGCCAGAGTAACCCGCCGTAAGAAAGCATCCCATTATCTTTGAAAGGCTCTTTTGCTTCCTTTGCGTTTTTAACTTCTAAAGTATCTTTTACTTCTTTCGCTTCCTTCACATCTGGCGGATTACCATTGTCATCCGGGACATCGATAAGACTAGGTAGCTCTGCTTCTAATTTAATAGTTCTAGATTCTTTTTTTTGCAAATCACTTAATTGAATTTCTGCAACTCCTTCTTTGTAACCTTCTAAGATGACTTTGTAATTATAAATTCCAGGCTGATCCTTTGTTGAGACAAATGGCGTTTTGCCTTCCTCTACATTAGTCGTAGTATTAATTACTTTTGCACCCGGTGGATCTGTATCTATAAATATGTTATTAGCGATCTCTACTTTTGGAGACAGTATAATCATTCTATACCCCAAAAATCCTCCGATACCAAGTCCAAGTAAGAGCATAGCGACAATTAGTCCCCAATTTAAACTGCGGTGAATAGGGCTTTGCTTCAAAGTATTTGGAATATCTGATCCGACTAAATTTGCAAGTGCCTCTGCAAATTCTTTTGCCGATTGGTATCTTTTCTTTCTAGATTTAGCACAGGCTTTTTCTATTATTGCTTCAAGTTCAGGACCTAATACAGAAAAATCTGGATCTACTTTATCTACCTTAGCAGATTTCATTTTACCTGCAAGGCTTGGCATCTTTTCTTTTACCTGCTTAATCATTATAGAGAGTCCACTGTCCCCTTTAAAAGGAAGTTCTCCTGTTAAAAGTTCGAAGAGCATAATTCCGACAGAATACACATCACTTCGACCGTCTATATCTTTTCGTCCCTGGCACTGCTCTGGACTCATATAATTTGCAGTTCCCATCGTCATACGCGTGCGGGTAATGGAAGAATCCGTTATCTTTGCAATTCCAAAATCTACAATGATAGGCTCACCGTTTGCACGATACATGATATTAGCAGGCTTAATATCTCTATGCGATTGCAAATTATTCAAATGGCAATAATGAAGCGCATCTAATACTTTTGTGATTAATTCTGCTGCTTCCTTCAGTGGAAACAGAGCGCCCTGATCCCTGTATTTTTTTTGCTTATCTGCTACAGAGCCACCGGAGGCATATTCCATTATATAATAAGGTCTATCATCGCATAAACCAACGTCGATAACTTCAACAATGTTTGGGTGCTTAAGTCTCGCTGGAGTGCGTGCTTCTAAAATAAAACGTTCTCGGATTTCATCATCATCGGAAATATCTTTATTTAAGAACTTAACAACGATTTTGCGCTGTAGTGCTATTTGTTCTCCTAAATAAACTGTCGCCATCCCACCCTTGCCGATTTTTTTTTCAATCGTAAACTTTGGAGAAAGATGAGAGCTTAACAGTTCAATGTCAGCATCCGGCTTACTTCCAGCAACTGCAGATTGTAAACTATTTCCGCATTGACGACAAAACTTATCAGTCTCCGAATTTTCTGTTCCACAATAAAAGCACTTTAGCATAATTATTGAATCATTACCAGTCTAAAGACTAGCAGTAAAATCCTTATATTTAGATGAATCCATTAAAGAATCTGCTTCTGAAGAATTAACATTCTTAATTTTAATCATCCATGCGGCAAACGCATCTTTATTGACTAGAGATGGATCCTTTGCTATTTCGGGGTTAATTTCGATTACCTCACCGCTAATAGGGGCATATAAATCTTCCGCAGCTTTCACAGATTCAATAGTTCCAAAGCTCTGACCTTTTTTCACAGACTTTCCTACCTTGGGAAGATCTACGAATACAATGTCTCCTAACGCATTTTGCGCAAAATCAGAGATTCCAAAAATTGCAGTATCTCCATCTAGCTTAACCCATTCATGTTTTTCAGTATATCTATATCCGTCTAAAATTTTTGCCATAATACCCTACTTATTTCTTTCTTACACTTCCCTTAATAAAATTTCCAATTTGTATGATGCTTCTTTTCTTAGCACCACGAATCTCAACAAACACTATTGTATCATTTTTTATAAAATTCTTCTTTATATATACTAACCCTATTCCTTCTTTGAGAGATGGGGAATAACTTCCTGATGTTGTTTGACCAATTAAATTACCTGCGTCGTCGTATACTGAATAATTTTCTCTTAAGACACCCGCTTCGGTGAGTTTAATCCCTGTTACACCGTAATCAGCACCATTTTTCTTTTGAGAAATAATTTTCTCATACGCAAAATAAGGATTAGTCTTTTCTTTCACAATCCAACCAATTCCTGATTCTACTGGCGTTCTTTCATCATTTAACTCATGTCCATATAATGCATATTTTGCTTCTAAGCGAAGTGTATCTCGAGCACCAAGTCCTACAGGAACAAGCCCATACGATTTTCCAAACTCCAGAAGCTCTGACCAAATCTGCAGTCCAGTCGGAATGGTAGAATAAATCTCAAACCCATCTTCTCCCGTATAACCTGTACGAGAAACAATCATTTGCTCCCCCTTAAAAGAGATGAGTTTAAATTTATAATACCCTATATCTTCTAAATCTTGCCCAACATACTTAGAAAAAATTTCGTTTGCCTTTGTACCTTGAATTGCTATTTGATGCCAGTTAGCACTTTCATTTGTAATTTTCAAATCTGTATTGTATTTGAGCAAATGCGCATAAACCGCTTCGTAATTAGAAGCGTTAGAACAAATCATATACTTTTCATCGTTAAATTTATAAATTGTAATATCGTCAACAAGTCCGCCATTTTCATTTAAAACAGCATTGTATTGAACTTGAAAATCATGCATTGGCTCTACTTGGTTGCAGGTAAGTTTTTCTAGAAAAGTAAGGAGAGATTCTTTTTTTCCGGTGAGGAAAATTTCTCCCATATGCGATACATCAAATAAACCAGCGGTAGTTCGAGTAGCTAGATGTTCTTGAATGATGCTCGTGTATTGAACCGGCATATCCCAACCGCCAAAAGGCACCATACGTGCACCAAGAGTTCTATGAACCTCGTTTAATGGAGTAACTTTTAGATTTTCCAAACATAGTCCTCGTTTCGTTTTTTACCAATATCTAAGGCGTGTAAACTAAGAAAATGAAATTTTCCTAATGGCAGATATATTCTCTAAAGGAACATAATAAGCATTGATTTTAAAATTAAGAATTCTCCAATAACCATTTCCACAAAGGAACAATGAAAATCTTTCTGCCCCTTTGCTTAATTACTTGTTCTTCGTCCTTTGTAATTAAGTAACCCGTTTGCGAATGAAAAAATTCCATTGCTTCTCCAAGTCCTTCTAGTTCTCTCTTTTTTGTTTGCATATCAGAAATGTTATAACTTATATTCGCTATTATTTTCTTACCGTTAACAATGCTATAAAAATCCACTTCCTGATTTTGTTTGAAGTAATAAACCTCTTTTGTTTGCCGCCTCAAATGAAGGAATGAAATATTTTCGTATAGCTTGCCAAAGTCTGGCGAAAAAGACGAATCAAAAATAGATTTAAATCCATTGTCAATAGAATATATTTTTTTAGGATTACGCTGTTCTTCTTTAATAGAGTTTCGAAAGATAGGAACGCTAAATAATGCATAGGCTTCATTCAGATAAGAAAAGTATTCGAATAAAGTATCTTTGCCTAATTTGAATCCCTGTGATTTTAAATCGTTAAAGAGTTTTGTAAAACTCACTAATGTTCCAATATTAGTGAAAGAATATTTTATTAAATGCTTTAAGAGTGCATTATTTTTTATTCCATAACGCTCTATCACATCTCTATAAATAATTAGATCCACATAGTCACTTAAAATTCTTTTTTGTAAATCATTATTAGCCGCAACTGTCTCAGGAAAACCTCCATCAAATAAAAAATGATTGAATGCATTCTGAATAAAACTTATTGATTTAGAAGAATGATCTTTTTGAAATTGTCTTTCATATTTCATCCTTAATTATAAGGATGAATATATATATATCCTTGCAGTCAAGGACAAAAATAGGATTAAAAATTACTATCAAGCGAATCCAATATCAATGTCCACCACCTAAAATCATATCGCGTCCATGAAACACTCCTGGCAGGATTGCTTCCAGACTTTCCCTTGCTCCGTTAGAACTTCCAGGTAGAGCGATTACGATAGATTTGCCAATGATACCGGCAGTCGAACGAGATAGCATTGCAAAAGGAGTTCGTGCTTGACCAAAAGAGCGCATAGCCTCTGCTATCCCCGGCGCATCTCTATCGAATAATTCTTTAATTGTATCCGTGGTTCTATCACGTGGACCAAGACCTGTTCCGCCTGTCGTAAAAATAAACGGAATATCTCT
The DNA here is from genome assembly GCA_025360185.1 of Leptospiraceae bacterium. Classification (GTDB taxonomy): domain Bacteria; phylum Spirochaetota; class Leptospiria; order Leptospirales; family Leptospiraceae; genus UBA2033. The sequence continues at coordinate 18,604 of JANYCR010000474.1, forward strand.
TGCTACCCAATCCTTTATACATTCTTGAATTTGTTTTTTCTCATCGGGAACGATTTTGTAATCTAAAACTTCCACTGCATGCGCTAAAAGCATTTCTTTAATAATGAACCCTGATTTATCTTCTCTCTTTCCGGCGGCAGTTGAATCGGAACAAACTAAAATTGCTGCGGTTAACCCAGGTTTGACTTTAAATTTTTTGTCTGTCTTTCCGCCTTTTTTTTCAGTGAGGACAATATCAGTTATTCTCAAATTTTTATCAACTGGTTTTAGGAGATCATATATAGTAAGTGCAGCAACCGATACTGCCGTCAACACTTCCATTTCAATTCCAGTTCGTCCGATTGATTTTGCTTCGATATAAATTTTCACTCCACCGGAACTTAATTCTTCATTAGCATCAAAGGTATCGAACTCAATATTCATGCCTTCAATTGCAACGGGATGACAATGTGGAATTAGATTAGATGTATTTTTCGAAGCAAGCATTGCCGCTGCTTTCGCTATATTAAAAAGATCTCCTTTGGGTAGGGCATTTGTGCGGATAAGATGAATTGCCTCTTTACCGCAAAGAACTTTTCCTTCGGCTGCTGCTGTTCGAAGTGTAATTTGTTTAGATGTAATGTCTTTCATAATGTAATATCTACTTCGGCAGGACTATTAAAATTTGCAAATGACTTTTTTTGGTCTTCAAGAACTGAAATAATCAATGAATTACTACTTGCAATCAGCTTATGAATTGCAAAAGTTTTGCTCGATTTATTGGTTAGTTTTTGAGTAATTTCTTTAATTCCATTTGCGGTATAAATTCCACAAAGTGTTTCTAAATTTTTTTCATTTTTATAAAAGTAAAAATCATATTTCAAATTGGACGTGTATAGTGAAACTAAATTCTGAATAATAGACTCTTCCATATTTATCATATCACAGGCTAATACAAATAAGTCGTTATTTGGATATTTTTGATGAACTGATAAAATTCCGGTGAGTGGACCTTCTGCAAAATCAGTTAAATCGCTTATGTAATCCCAGTTCGGCTGAATTTCTTTATAACTTAAATATTGAGCCGGATTAACAGAAACTACCACCCTGAAAAATATTTTGGAAAGCAATTTAAAAATTTTTTCAAACCATTTCTGACCCTGAGTGGATAATAGTCCCTTGTCGCTACCCATTCTGCTTGACTTGCCACCGCAAAGTAAAACTCCGAGAATTTTACTGTTGTTGTTGCTCGTCATGAGGATACAATGCAAAGATATTATGACTTTGCCTATGAAGTGGCAGAGACATTTCCGTATGCATTTGCTTGTGTTCTGAAAATTCGCTTTCGAATGTACAACCATCGCATTGCATCACCCAATCGGAAGTTCCATCGGTAAAAGTTTCCTTTTTCCAAATTGGTACTTCATGTTTAATTTTATCTATGATCCATCGATTCGCCTCATACGCTTCTTTTCTGTGAGAAGTTGCGGTTAATACAACTATCGCGCTTTCTGAAATTTCTACGCGACCGAGACGATGCATGCAATATGCTAAATGCAATTCCCATTTTTGCCTTGCCTCTTCTATTATTTTAGCAATCATCTTCTCTGCCATAGATTCATAGGCTTCGTATTCTAAGAATGCAACTTCTCGACCTTGATGATGATTTCGAACTTCTCCGCTAAATAATACAATTCCTCCCGCAGCCGGATGGTGGAATGTCGAAAAAATTTTTGCTAAGTCTAGTGGTTCGTTTGAAAGATAGAGGTAACTCATATTATCCCCCACTGACCGGAGGAAGGATGCATACTAATTGTCCTTCTCTTAGTTTCGTTGATTTGGTAACCATCTCGTCTTCCAATGCCACGAGTGAGTGAGAAAGAACATGGTTTGCCTTCGGGTTTAATTTATCCAGGTGTTCGATTACATCTATAATACTTGATCCTGATTCCAATTGAATTTCGAATTCATCTTGAAAATAGGATTTTAAAACAGCAAAAGTCTTAACACGAATATTCATTATTATCCCCCAATATACATCATTCCCAGAGTGCTTCCAGAAAATTTATAGTCTTGTTTTTTAAAAAGTGCTTGGTATAAAATAGGTTCGAGCGGAATTTCACTATAAACCGCTTCTCGAATAGAAAAAGCATGATTAGAACTCAAGCATCCGTAAATAGAACCCTGGCTATCTAATCGTAACCGGTTGCAATCTCCGCAAAATGGGCTCGACTCGTTTGCGATAATCCCGAATTGAAATCCTTCCTTTGTAATCCAATAATTTGCAGTAGAAGATTTTTTTCGAGTCAACTCTTCAAATGAATATTGTTCTGAAATAGTATCTAAGATTTCTTTTTCTGTAAAAATATCTTCCGGCATTTTCCCTGAAAGATGACCCATTTTCATAAGTTCCAGGTAACGAACGGTAACTCCTAATTTACCAGCAAATTCCAGCAAAGGTAAAATTTCTTTTTCATTGTAGCCCTTCATGATTGTAGAGTTTATTTTAAATGGAATTTTATTTTCCTTCGCAGAATAAATTCCATCAAGAGTTTTTTCTAATTTCCTACCCCGACTCATCTTAGAAAATACTTCTGAATCCATTGCGTCTAGAGAAATATTCATATAATCAAGTCCTGCTTGCTTTAAATCCTTTGCAAGTTTTGAGAGCAAATACCCATTAGTCGTTAGGGCAATTTTTGGAATTCCTATTTCTTTTAGCAGGTACACTAGTTCGACTAACTCCGAATACAAGGTTGGCTCGCCACCGGTGAGTCGAACTTCTTCTAACTGCAAGTGCGATTGCATTTTTAAAACAAGAGAAGCAAATTCTTTCGCATTCAAGGATTTGCCTGTATGCGCTTTGCGCGGAGAATTTACATCTTCCTCACTCACACAATACGTGCAGGCAAAATTACAAATTGAATTCAGACTGATGCGCAGTTTCTTAAAACTACGACCTAAACTATCCTCTATCATACCAAAAGAATTTCCACAAGAGTTCCACTAAATGCGGCGTTGCCCGAAAGTTCATCTACTTCCATTTCATCCGTTATATCATTGATACTAACACCTTCATGCTCTGGTGCGATTGAAAGCCTTGTCCCACTTCGAGTATGCCCGAATCCATGTGGAAGACTTACAACCCCTTGCATAATTTCATTGGTTACCTCGGCTTGCACAACAACTTCACCTACGCGGGATTTTACTTTTACTTGCGATTCATTTTTAATTCCCAATCTTTCGGCATCCAAAGTATTTATCATCGCCGTACATCGAATAGCCCCGGTCATGAGTTTCGGCATATTATGCATCCAGGAATTATTATTTCGTAAATGCCTTCTTCCGATTAATAAGAATTTGCCGTTGTCATGCTTTTTTTCTAATTCCTGAAAAACTTTTTTAACTCTATCTCCATCTTTAACTAAAACGTCAGGCGCAAGCTTAATCCTTTTGTCCTTAGTTCTGAGTCTATCTGGCAACATGGAAATCATTGGTCCGAGGTCTATTCCGTGGGGATTTTCTAGTAATTTTTTGAGACTGAGATTGTGAGATTTTCCGTAAGGTCCCGATTGTAAGGATCTATCTATAAAGTCTGTAGGTTTGATTTTGGATTCAATTAATTTATCAGGAAGCGGCTTACCTGCGCGCAGTAAATCGAGTCGCTTTGCAAGATCAGAAAAAATTTCCCAGTCATGTAGCATTCCTTCTTCGTGTTGAAACACAGGCTCTGCAAACTTGGTAACATTTCTTACTGCAAATATATTAAAGATTAGATCGTAGTGATCGTGCTCTAGTCCTGATGTTGGGGGTAATATGATATTTGCGTGCCTGGTAGTTTCATTTAGATAAAAATCAATGCTTACTACAAAATCAAGAGACTCGATAGCTTTCTCCAACTTCTTTCCATTCGGAGTAGACAAAACAGGATTACCCGCAGATGTGATTAGCAATTTAATCTGACCTTCCCCCGGGGTAAGCATTTCATCTGCCATCGTTGCGACAGGTAATTCTCCAGAAAATTCAGGAAGTCCACGAACACGACTTCTATACCTATCAAAACTTCCCTTTCCTGATTCATTCGTATCCGGACCGACCATATCAACGGCAGGTAAGGTAAACATCATTCCACCCGGAGAATCGAAATTACCCGTAACGATATTAATCACAGAAATCAACCAGAGACATACTGCTCCAAATGGTTGTGTGGATACTCCCATTCTACCGTAACAGGTTGCTCCATTGGCATTTGTAAATTCTTCTGTTATCCGTAAAATCGTTTCCTTAGAAATTCCGGTAACAGCTTCGACTCTTTCTGGTGGAAATTCCATTACGAGAGAACGAATCTCTTCTAGTCCATCGGATAAATCAAGCGCTTGCGATTTTTTCACAAGTCCTTTTGTAAAAATTATATTTAGCATGGCTAACAAGAAATATGCGTCAGTCCCTGGACGAATAAATACATGTTCACTTGCATTAGAGGCTGTTTCCGTTTTTCGTGGATCAATAACTACAAATTTTCCGCCGCGCTCTTCGATTGCCTTTAGCCGCTTCTTTACGTCAGGTGCTGTCATGATGCTACCGTTAGAGGCAAACGGATTTCCGCCGATAATTAAAAAATAATTCGATCTATCAATATCAGGAATCGGAAGCAGGAATTGATGCCCGAACATTAAAAAAGAAGCAAAATGATGAGGAAGTTGGTCAGCGGATGTTGCTACGTATACGTTCTTCGTATTTGTTTTTCCAATAAAGCGCGGGTTAAAAAGAATGGAGCCATAATTATGAGCGTTCGGATTACCAAGATAAAACGCTACTGAGTCTTGTCCGTGCTTGCTTTGAATTTCGTGAATCTTAGTAGCTGTTTCGCTTAACGCTTCTACCCAGGATATTTCTTTCCATGTATCACCGAATCTTTTTAGCGGACGCTTAATTCTATCGGGACTTTCATAGATATTTTTTAACTCGGGTCCTTTCGCACAGAGATGACCACGACTGAAAGCGTCATCCTTATCACCACGTATTGCTACAATTTTTTCATCTTCAATTTCAATACGTAACCCACACATCGCTTCACATAAAGTACACGAACGAAATACAGTTCTTTGATTGGACATAGGACATACCTCAACTATTTACAATCGTAGTTTTCTTATTCTATTTTTTGCAAGTCAATTAAAAATAAGTTTATATACTAATTGGTAGGATTTTTAAGGATTACCACTGATAGATACGATTAACCGCCGGGCATCCTGCAGAGATTCTTCTGCTTCTTTTAAACGAAATTCAATCCCTTCTTTTTTTTCTGGTTCTATCAAGCAACAATGCCTTCCCTAAGAATGTTTTGAATCAAAGAACTTTTTTGAATTGTGGGATAGGTAATTTTTTTCCAAAAAAGATTTGCATCTGTAACTTTGTTTTAAAAGAATCGAAGAATGAGCGCAGGCGATACCGTTAGCCCAAGACAAATTCAATTAATACAGGGAGCGGCAGCAATTCTAGTAGATTATTTGTACCTATCTAAAGAAGAAGCAATTACAATCATATCAGAGTCACTCAGAGAAGAATTAAAAGAAAGTAAAGTGATGTTTGAATTTCTAGAAATTGGAACTATTTCTTACAGGCAGACATTTGTGAGAAACCTAGTGCATCGTGTTGAAGTTAAAATTGTGGCTAATAAAAA